>NZ_JANEZT010000159.1 GCF_025403405.1 Frankia tisae | reverse complement strand
CGCCCTGCCCGCCCGTAACCGGTCGTACACCAACATGTACGTTCCGCCGGTAATCCTGGCTGCGTCCGGCAGTCACACGGGTTGAGGCGTACCCGCACCGTTCGCGGTCGATGGCTCGTGCGCCGTCGACGGCCGGCGGACCCTGCCGGGTGCGCCGAGAGGTTCTGCGCTGCCCACGACGTCCCTCGCCTCGGCCCCGGTGGGAACCACGGCGGCTGCCGCAGTGCCGGCGGCGGGGGTGTTGGCGTGGTCGAAGAAGCGCAGCAGTTCGACCGGGAACGGCATGACGAGGGTGCTGTTCTTCTCCGCGGCGACGTCGACGACCGTCTGCAGGAGGCGCAGTTGCAGTGCTCCGGGTGTCGCGGCCATCGCCTCGGCGGCATCGGACAGCCTGCGCGACGCCTGGAACTCGCCGTCGGCGGCGATGACCCGGGCGCGACGCTCACGTTCCGCCTCGGCCTGGCGCGACATCGACCTCTTCATCGAGTCGGGCAGGGCGATGTCCTTGACCTCGACCCGTTCGATCCGCAGCCCCCACGGCTCCTCGGTGGGGGCGTCGATGACACTCTTGAGCTGCAGGTTGATCTGCTCACGATCCGACAGCAAAGTGTCGAGGTCCGCGCGGCCGATGACCGACCGCAGCGAGGTCTGGGCGACCTGGGACACCGCGTTGGGATAGTCCCGCACGTTGACGATCGCCTTCATCGGATCGATCACCCGAAAGTAGACCACCGCGTCCACCGTCAGCGTGACGTTGTCCCGGGTGATCGCGCCCTGCGCAGGCACACCGAGGACCTCGGTCCGCATGGGAACCTTCACCATCCGGTCCACACCGGGCACGATCATGTTCAGGCCGGGGGTGCGCACCGCCGGTAGCGCCCGGCCGAATCGGAATACGATTCCCTTTTCGTACTGCTCCACCCGACGCACACTCGCCGCCGCAAAAATCAGGACCACGACTGCCACCGCCACCAGCACGGCGATCAGAACACCCATAAATGCCTCGTTGCCTCGCCGGTGTGGCAGGCACCTCGAAAGGTTGGGATGTCGTCGTCCCGGGCACTTCCGACTCTACGCTTCAACGGATCCGTTCGATTTCGGGCTGAACTGCCAGCGCCACCGATGTTCGGCTTTTCCGCGACCGGCACGTCGATCATGTGCTGATTGCACCGGGTGTCCGTGATCACTTTGGGGAGCGTCCCGGCCAACAGGCTCCGGCAGAGCCGGGGTTGGGGCGGACCCTGACCCCCGCTGCGTGTTTTGCCCGTGGCGGTTCGGGCAGCGTGGCCACGTACCCAACGAAGGGAGCGACCGATGAGCGGCTTCACGGACAAGCTCGGTGACCTCGAGGACAAGCACGACAAGCAGGTCGATCAGGCCGTGGCCAAGGCGGGCGAGGAAGTCGACAAGCGCACCGGCGAGAAGTACTCCGAGCAGGTGGACAAGGGGGTGCAGGAAGCGCAGGAGCGCGACTGACGGGCCACCGTCGACGTCGCCCTCATCCCGGTGTGGTCCTGGATTCGTCTTGGGCGAGGCCGGGAGGGGGCGCCGTCGTGGCGAGGACGGGCCAGCCGTCGCCGTACTGATCCGGAGCCGCTTCGGCGGCGGCACCGGCACCAACGTCCTATCTATCGCTGCCGCCCAGGGCAACGGCGGCCCGGGGGCGTGTGTGGGACGCGGACGCGGGTAGTTCGCCGGTCGCGCCGTGCAGCGGTGCGGCGCCGCCGAGTGGGGCGGGATGTCCCGAGAAGAGGTTGATATGCGCGGGTCCGAGCGGGTACTCGATCGGCTCGAACGGGAGCAGGCGCTTGATCCCGTCGCTGGGCGCGCCGCCGCGTTCTGGTCGACGGCACTGCGGTCGCAGCGGCTGCGCGATCTACTCAGCGGCCGGGCACTCGGGCATCCGCTGCACCCCGCGGCCGTGATCGTGCCGGCGGGGACGCTGCTGAGCGCGACCCTGCTCGACGTCACCGGTGGGGCCGGCCTTCGCCCGGCCGCGCGGCGGCTCATCGGGCTCGGGCTGCTGTCGGCCGGTCCCGCCGCGGCGGCCGGATGGTCGGACTGGCTCGACACCGACGGCGCCGAGCGCCGGATCGGGCTCGTGCACGCGGCTGCCAACATCGTCGGCATCGGGAGCTACGCGGCGTCCTGGTGGCAGCGTCATCGGGGCGCGAGCGGACTGGCCACGAGCCTCGCGGGGGCGACCGCCCTCGGCGTCGGCGGGTGGCTGGGCGGCCACCTCGCCTATGCGCTCGGGGTGGGGGTGGACACCACCGCATTCCAGCGGGGCCCGGCTGACTGGACGGACGTGCTGGCGGTTGGGGAGGTCACCACCGCACTGCGGCAGGTCGAGGTCGACGGCGTGCCCGTGCTGTTGACCAGGGTCGAGGGCCGGATCGTCGCGATCAACGACCGGTGCACCCACCGGGGCGCCCCCCTGAGCGACGGCGAACGCGATGGTGACTGCGTGGTGTGTCCCTGGCACGGCAGCCGGTTCGCGCTGACCGCCGGCGAGGTCGTCCAGGGCCCGGCGACCCGTCCGCAGCCGGTGTACGAGGTCCGTGAGCGTGCCGGGCGGGTGGAACTGCGCCGCTCGGAGGTTCGGGCCCTGCGTGCCAACCCCGTCGGTCCCTCGCCCGACCGGGTGCCGATCGGCTGACGGCGCTTGGGTAGGTTTGTCAAGATCTGCCGCCCTTCGGCGCCGGGCGGCATCCTTCGCTAGGTTTCCTCCATGGCCTTCTCCCTCATCGTCGTCGGCGCGACCGGAAACGTCGGGCGTGGCATCGTCGCCGCAGCTCGCGAGCGGGGCTGGGAGGTGACGGCCGTCGACCGCGACACCGTCGGCTTCGACGCGTTGCCCGACGAGTTCGTGGGCGTCAAGACCGTCGTGGGCAGCGTCGCCGACGCCGAGCAGGCGGCGGAGCTGGCGGCGCGCCTCGACCTGGCCTCGGCCGACGCCGTCGTCGTCGCCGTGAACATCCCGTGGACGCCGACGCCGGTTCTCTCGACGACCTGGGAGCAGGCGGAGAACCACCTCGGCCCCTACCTGCAGCTGCACCTGAGCGCGGCGACGACCTTCCTTCCTGCCCTGTCCGCGGGCGCGGTCTACCTGGGCATGGGCGGCGGCATGGCCGACATCCCGGCCCGCGGGATGGGCGTGGTGTCGATGGCGCAGGCGGCGCAGCGGATGCTGTACCGGCACCTGGAGCGGGAGGCCCGCGCCGGCGAGGTGCTGGTGCGGGAGGTCATGATCCGTGCCATGGTCCACGGCTTCGGCCAGCCCGGTGAGCCGGGCAAGGGCATGCTCGGTTCCGGCGTCATCGGCGAACGGGTCTGCGACGTCCTGGCCGACGCCAAGGAGCAGGAGGTCGTCGTCGTCCTCGAGGCGTGAGGCCACCGGCGATTCCTACCTCGCCGGGCCCGGGGACGGCAGCAGGGCCTCGTCGCGCAGGACGGCGTCGAGCGGAGCTGGGCCAGAGCGGGTGCGGTGGGCTCCGGGGTCATTTCCTCACGTCCGTTGCGGACCATGACCCGCAGCACGTCACCTTCGACCAGGACGCTCGGTGAGAGGCGGTCCGCAAGCAGGCGGGCCACTGTCGACTTGCCGCTGGCCGAGATGCCGGTGACGACGTAGAGGTCTCGCCCGGGACTCTGGGTCATGCGGCGCAGTTTACGGAGCCAGACTGGCGGCGACGGTGTCGGCGAACTCGGTGGCGTAGGGCGAGAGTGCCTGCCAGCTCCGAGCTGCCCAGCCCACTGCGAGTGGGGTGAGATCGGGTATCGGTATCAGTCTGGTATGGCTGTCCGGGAGCAGCGTGGGTCTGGGCAGCGCCGGGAGGATGGCGGGGACGGTGCCGAGTTCGGCGAGGAGAAGGGCAGTGTCCCAGTCGGCGATTCCCGCCGGTGCCGTGGGGCTGATTCCGAGCCGGGCAAGGCTCTCCTCGAGGCGCAGACGTGAGGTCGAGTTCTCGGGCTGAGCAATGTAACTGATGTGGCCCAGATCCTCCGGCAGGATCACGGCGCGCTCGGCGAGCGGGTCCTCGGGGTGCACGACGAGCATCCACGGAAGATCTAACACGGGTCGCTGCTCGATGCCGGGGAACGGAATCAAAGCGTGGCGGCAACCCGTCCGCAGCCTCGAATGCGGCGTGTCCAGGGACCCGGGTCCCAGTCACGAATCGCCGGACCGGGCGCCGTCGGCAAGAGCGCCATGGCGCGAGCGCTAGGCGAGTTGCTGTCCCGCCGGCAGACGGCCCCGAGGGTAAGCAGAGTCACAACCGACGGATTTCTGTACCCGAACCGGATCCTGGAGCAACGCCGGCTCCTGGATCGAAAGGGATTTCCGGAGTCATACGACCAGGAGTCCTTGCTGCGCTTCCTCGCAGCGGCAAGGGCGGATCGGGAGATTCGAGCTCCGGTCTACTCGCATGTGCACTACGACGTGTTGCCGGGTACGTCGTTGACGGCAGGGCGGCCGGACATCCTGATTGTCGAAGGTCTCAACGTGCTACAGCCACGTCGCTGCCCAGGTGAACGCGACCCGGCTGTCGCCCGCACCGACTTCTTCGACCTCACCCTGTATGCGGGTGCCGAGCCCGACGATCTGCGCCGATGGTATGTGGCTCGCCTGCAGGCGCTACTGCGGGCGGCGCAGGGAAATATTCCCCCGCATCTCCGTCGGTACGCATCGCTTTCCGCGGGGGAGATCGCCGAACAGGCGACCAGGCGCTATCGGGAGATCAACGAAGCCAACCTGATCGAGAACATCCAGCCCACCCGGGAGCGGGCCAACGCCATCGGCAGGAAGGGTTCCGATCACGCTGTGCGGGAGGTGCTCGTGCGTACGAGGTGAGCCCTCGTGCGCGAATCCCCACTGCAAGCAGAACACGATGGCTACCGCACGCCCAGTCGGCCCCGCACCGGGCCCCGACAGAGAGGCTGAAGCCGCGTGGGGCGCGGCGATGACGGGCAAGGGTTCGCGGCACGGGGTGGTCACGTGCCCGCATGAGATTGAGATCTACGTCCCCGGTCACACGCCCGGGGAGGCACCGCCGGCCCCGACGACGCCGCAGGAGCGCAGTCGGGGCCCGGTGCGACCTCCCACGCTGGTGGCGTGAAATCCCAGGTCAGCGCGGATGCCGTCGACTGGGACGGGGTCCGGGTACCCGCGACCGAACCGCTGGGCCCGGGACGGAGCCCCGGGAGACCCCCTCCGCGGCGGGAGTGCGGGTCGTCCGAGGGCCGAACCCATGACTGCTTGTGGGCGATTTGACCGCTAAGGTGAGGCCCGGAGCGTCTGACGGGCGTCAGACGGGGAGAGGGCGGTCGCGGTGGCAACGGCTGAGGACGAGGTGTCGAGCACGTCACGGAGTGTTCCTGCGGCACAGAGATTCATCTCGGCCGATCTGAAGATGGACATCCCGCATTCGGCGCGGGTCTATGACTACTTCCTCGGCGGGAAGGACAACTTTCCGGCCGACCGGGCCGCCGCCGAGCAGATCATCAGTGTCTTTCCCGATGTCCAGAACACCACCCAGCAGAACCGGGCCTTCATGCTGAGGGCGACCCGCTACCTCACCCGCGAGGCTGGTGTCCGGCAGTTCCTCGACATCGGCACGGGCATTCCCACCAGCCCGAACCTGCACGAGGTCGCGCAGGGTCTCGCGCCGGATGCCCGGGTGGTCTACGTCGACAACGACCCGATCGTGCTCGTGCATGCCCGGGCGCTGCTGACAAGCAGTCCGGAGGGTCGTACCGCGTATGTGGACGCCGACTTCCACGACCCCGCGCGCATCCTGACCTCCGTCGAGGTGCAGGACACCTTCGACCCGGACCAGCCGGTTGTCCTGTCCTTGATCGGAATGCTTCACTTCATTCCGGACGAGGGTGATCCGCATGGCCTGGTCCGTACGCTGATGGATGCTCTGCCGTCGGGCAGCTTCCTGTCGCTCACCCACGGCACCGCGGACTTCGCCCCGGAGGAGGCGGAATCGGCGGCGGAGATCTACCGACAGCAGGGCATCCCGACGCGCCTGCGGTCCCGCGACGAGGTGCTCCGCTTCTTCGAAGGCTTCGACCTCGTCGACCCCGGCCTGGTCAACGTTCTGCGCTGGCAGTCCGACGGTACGACGGACGGACTGTCCGACGCCCAGGTCGGCACGTACGGAGCGGTCGCCCGAAAGCCATAGTCGTAGTCGGCGCCGGGAAGCCCCTGGTGGTGGCACCGGGGCGGCCTTCGTCGGTGGATCGAGGCGGGGACACGGCATAGTTTGACGATTCGTCAGACAGTGTCCCTGCGACGGAGGTCCACGCGATGACCGCACCCTCAGGCACCCACGAGCCGGCCCGCCGCTTCGACGGCCGCGTCGCCTTCATCACCGGCGGCGCGGCGGGCTTCGGCTTTGCGTTCGCCCAGGAACTCGCCGAACGCGGGGCCTCGGTCGTGCTCGCCGACATCGACGCCGCCGCCGCGGAGCGCTCCGCCGCCGCACTCGCCGCGGCCGGGCACGCGGTGTCACCCGTGCGGTGCGACGTCGCCGCCGAGGACACCGTCGAGGCGGCGGTCGCTCAGGCCGTCGAGCGTTTCGGCGGGATCGACATCCTGATCAACAACGCCGGTCGGCATCTCACCCGCTACAACCTGCCGTTCCAGACGCTGGCCCGCGACGACGTGCGTGAGCTGTTCGACGTGAACGTCATGGGCGTCGTGAACTGTTCGCTCGCCTGCCGGCCGTCGATGGCGGCCAGGGGCGGCGGGTCGATCGTCAACATCTCGTCGATGGCGTCGCACATCGGAACGTCGCCGTATGCGGTGTCGAAGCTGGCCGTCCGTGGCCTGACGGTCGCGTTCGCGACCGAGTTCGCGCCCGACGGCATCCGGGTGAACGCGATCTCACCCGGGCTCATGGACACCGAGAGCGCGATGGCCGACCTGCCCGTGGAGCTCATCCGGGACATCATCGACCATCGTCAGCTCATCCACCGCCAGGGCCGCGTCGCCGACATCGTCGCAGCGATGATTTACCTCTGCTCCGCCGAGGGCAGCTTCGTCACCGGCGAGACAATCAAGGTCACTGGCGGATTTCCGCTTTACTCCTGATCCGTTTACAACGCATCGGCGTGATCCGGCTCGGTGGCCGGGATGGGCGTGGGGTCAGGCCACAGTGGACTGTCGCCGAGGAACCCGGCCGGCTCGAGCCAGCGGTTGCGGTAGGTTACCGAATGTGCGGGTTCTCGTGATGCGACTGCCCAGCGCCCGGTCGGGTATCCAAAGGAGACGCAGCACGCATTGATCCAGTTCTCCTCGAAGGGAACTCCGAGCGCGGCAAGCGTCTCCAGACCGTGGCCGACGCTGAGCATCGTGGTGAGCGACGAGCCGACGCCCTCGGCTCGAGCGGCCAGCATCGCGCTCCAGACCGCCGGGTAAACCGAACCGACGGATTTGGTCGCCGGGATGAGCGCGAACATGAACAGCGGCACTTGTTCGAAGTTGTCCGCGAGCCAGTTTGCGGAGCGAACCATGCGCTGGGCGAGTACACCCTCCTTCGAGCCGGGAATGCCGTTCGCGATGGCCGCGGCGTCGCCGTAGTAGCCGGCCAGGCCGCGTGCCACCGCATCGCGGTAGAGCGGGCCGATGGCTGCCTTGACCTCGGGGGAATCGACGAGAATGAATCGCCACTTCTGCAGGTTCCCCCCGTTGGGGGCCCGAATCGCGGCGTCCATGATGCGCTCCTGGACCGGCAGGGGAATGGGATCGGGCTTCACCCGGCGCATTGTTCGGGTCGTGTAGAGCGCCTCACGCAGATCCATGATCATTCCCTCCGGGTGGTGGTAGCAGGAGTGCCGGCACGCGAAATCTTGCACCCTGCCGGCCGGATGCAACGATACGGACTCATCTTCCGTTTCGCAATGGCCGTGTTCGGGACCTCCACCTGGCCGGGGTCGAGTGCGCCGGGCGGGTGAGCGTCGTACGGGGGCCCCGGCGAAGGGGGAACGCCTGATCGACTCGGCCGGCGCCGGGGCGCTGGGCGCCCTGAAGTCGTGTGGTAAGATATGGAAGATCTTTCCGTTTGGCCATGCCTGGGAGGCAGCCATGATGGCTCGGCCGCTGGCTGCGTCAGCCGACCGACCGGTCCGGACGGATGTTCTCCGCAATCGCGAGCGTCTCCTCACCGCTGCACGCGCGGTGTTCGCCGATCAGGGGGCGGACGCCTCGCTGTACGAGGTCGCCAAGCGTGCCGGGCTGGGTACCGGAACGGTCTACCGGCACTTCCCGACCCGCGAGGCGCTCCTCGAGGCCGTGCTGCTGGATCATTTTGAGGCGCTGCGGGTCTCCGCGGAGAGCCTGGCCGAAGCCCGGTCGCCCAATGAGGCGTTGACGGACTGGCTGCAGCAGTTCGTCTCCCACCTCGCCGAATATCGCGGCCTGGCCATGGAGGTCATGCCGGTTCTGCACGACGGCGTCTCGTCGCTCTCCCTTGCCTGTCAGAACATGCGGGCGGCCGGTGCTGTTCTGCTTTCTCGGGCCCAGCGCGACGGCTCGATTCGAGCAGACCTGAACATGTCCACCCTCCTGAAGCTGATCAATGCGATCGCGGTGACCGCGGAGACGGTTTCGTCGAGCGAGGCCCACATTCTGGTCGATTACCTGTTGGACGGCCTGCGCCGCCGGTAGTCCGTGGCCGGATGCCCGCGGAACGGACCTGCCCGATCCTGAATCTGCTGATCCACCCGCAGAGCATCAGGGGAAGGCTGGAGCGGGTGCAGGCCGCCTGGCGATGCGCATTACTGCTGATCTTTAATGCGCGATGCCGGTCGATGGACCATGATGACGGCTCCACGGTCGATCCCGTGACAGCGACGCACCCCCCCGGGCAGATCAGAACGGTGCCGGCCCGGCCCGCGGGCGGCTGCCGGCGGGTGTGGCCTGGCTGGCCACGGACCGCCTGCCCGCCAGGCCTCCCATGCTCCGAGCGATCGAGTGCTTGCCAAGTGGAATGATCTTCCGTATCGTGATGCCGACCGAAACGGAAACGGATTCCTATTCCACAAGCCTGGCGGTCGTGCCGGGCGGCTGGATCTCGAGATGGCCCGCCGGGTCCTCCCCGCCGGGGCGCGTCCTGCTCGAAGGATGAGGATGAGTGCTCAGGAGCTGAACGCACCACCCACACGGATCGCGGACCCTGCCGCCGAGGCGGTGGCGCAGGAGCAGCACAGACGCCGTCTGAAGATCGCGCTCGGGGTCATCGTCGCCTGTCAGATGATGGTGATCATCGATGCGACGATCGTGAACATCGCGCTGGCGAGGATTCAGACCAGCCTGCACTTCTCCGCCTCGAGCCTGGCCTGGGTGCAGACCGCGTACTCGCTGGCCTTCGGTGGGCTGCTGCTGCTGGGTGGACGAGCAGGCGACGCCTTCGGCCGGCTGCGGCTGTTCATCGGTGGGTTGGCGCTGTTCACCCTCGCCTCGCTGGCCGCCGGTCTGGCTCCCTCCGCGGGCGCACTGGTCGCCGCCCGCGCCGCGCAGGGGGTGGGGGCGGCGTTCGCCGCGCCGGCGTCGCTCGCCCTGCTCGCCACCAACTTCAAGGAGGGTCCCGAGCGGCAACGCGCCCTGGGCGTCTTCTCCATGATTGCCGGCCTGGGGCTGACGCTCGGGCTCGTCCTCGGCGGGCTGCTGACGACGGCTTCCTGGCGGTGGGTGTTCGTCATCAACGTTCCGGTCGGTGTCGCGGTCATCGCGCTGGCCCGGCCGTACCTGACCGAGACCCCGCGGCAGCCGGCCCGGTTCGACGTCGGCGGTGCGATCATGTCGACGGCGGGGACGACGTCACTCGTGTACGGCTTCATCCGGGCGGCGTCGGACGGCTGGTCGGACACGCTGACCGGCGTCACCCTCGCCGTCGGCGTCGTACTGCTCCTGGGGTTCCTGCTCGTCGAGTCCAGAGCCGAGCAGCCGATCATGCCGCTACGGTTGTTCGGGGAACGGATGCGGGCCGGTGCCTACATCAACATGCTGCTCATGTCCGCGGCGATGGGAAGCTTCTTCTTCTTCCTGTCGATCTTCCTGCAGAAGGTGCTGGACCTCAGCCCGCTGCGCGCCGGCCTGGCGTTCCTGCCCATGGCCCTGGTCCAGTTCGGCGGCGCGCGCACGGCGCCGAAACTGCTCGCGCGATTCGGCCCGAAGACCATCACCACGGTCGGTACCGCGTCCGCGCTGGTGTCCGCTGTCTGGCTGACCCAGCTCGACGGCGAAAGCAGCTACCCGGGCGCAGTGGTCGGTCCGCTGATTCTGCTCGGCCTGGGGATCGGGCTGGCCTTCATGCCCCTGAACATGGTCATCCTCGCCGGGCTGCCGCTGCGGGACACCGGGTCGGCCTCCGGGCTGCTGCAGTGCCTGCAGCAGGTCGGGCTCGCCCTGGGAATCGCCGTCCTCACCACGGTGTACGGCTCATCGCTGCGCAGTTCCGCGCATCACCCAGACGCCGGCCTCGGTCCGCAGGCCCAGATCCACCATGATCTGGCCCACGGGATCGCGACGTCCTTCTTCGTGCTGGTGGCTTTCGTCGCGGTTGCACTCGTGGTCGCGGTCCTCGTCTTCAAGAGTCGCAAGCCCGCGGCGGCCAGGGTATGACGCAGTCTTTTTTGCTTCGACGTTCACCAGCCACCAGATTCTGGCCGGGCGGCCCTGGCCACCCTGAAAGCGGCGCTGAAGCTCCGCGCGGTCTTCCGCAACCAGGGGGACGACTACACCAAGGACCTCCTGGCCGTTATTTCGAGTGGGGCACGCCGGGTCGGCGTAGCCGCGCCCGGATGACGGTCCGACCGACCGACCGGTCCGACGCCGCATGCCACGACCGCGGGCTCAGCGCCGGTCGGGCAGCGGCACCGCGCAGGCGGCCGTCGCGCCGGGCATCCGCTGCCGATTGTTGGCGATCAGCCGGTAGACGGCGGCCGCGAGCCAGCTGACCGGCGGCACTCCCATGACCCTGCCCGCGAGCCGCCACAGCCGACCGGCGCGGGACAGCATGCGGGCAACCGCCTGCGCCCCGGCTGCCCGGCTGCCGTCGATGCCCACCCACTGCACGGCCCGGTCGACCTGCTGCCTGGTCAACCCGAACGCAGCCAGGTCGAGACCCTGCCCCGGTTGGAAGTCGACGTCGGGTCTGATCCGCTCGCGGATCGCCTCCACCGAGCGGGTGCAGAACGCGCAGTCCCCGTCGTACACCAGCAGCGGTCGTGCCGGCCCGCGCTGCAGGCCCGTCGCCTCCACCATGATGGATGTCCTCGTTCCCGAATCGGCTCCAGGTCCCAGCACGGCCGCCGTGGGTGGGGCATGGCGTGACGCTCCACCCACGGCGGTGCCGTCCCGGCGCTCTCACGACTGTCGCACCGGATCGGCCATCCGGGAAACCTGGTGGGATCCCGTCCGGCCCCCGGCCCCCGGCCCCCGGTCAGGCGGGCTGGTGGTGGGCCCACGCCTGGTCGAGAGCCTGGGTGAACAGCTCGGCGGGCTGCGCGCCGGAGACCCCGAGGGCGTCGTCGAGCACGAAGAACGGCACCCCGGTGATGCCGAAATCGCGGGCGGCGCGTTCGTCGGCGCGCACCGCGTCGGCGTAGTCGTCACCGGCCCACACGCGGCTGACCTCGGCGGCGTCGAGACCGGCGGCGGTGAACACCTCGACGGCGGTCTCCTGGTCGAACACCGGCCGGCCCGCGCCGAAGTGTGCGGCGTTCAGGGCGCTGACCGCCTCGGCCTGCCGGCCGGCGCCGGTGGCCAGGTGCAGAAGCCGGTGCAGGTCGAAGGTGTTCCCGCTGCGCCGGTCCGCGGTGTATTCCAACCCTTCGCCGCGGGCGGCGTCGGCGACGCGGTTCTCCATCGCCGCGATCTCCTCGACCGGGCGTCCGAACTTGGCCGCCAGCGCCTCGCGCAGGGGGCCGGACTCGCCGCGGGGCAGGCTCGGGTCCAGCTCGTAGGAGTGGAACACCACGCTCACCTCGTCGCGGTGTGCGAATCCGGCCAGGGCCTGCTCGAACCGAGCCTTGCCGATGTAGCACCACGGGCAGACCACGTCACTCCAGATGTCCACGCGCATGCGTCCGACCGTCACCCTCCTCGTCGCGGGCCGTGGCGGGGCCGTGAGACCCCTCGTCCGGCGGGCACACCAGGCCCGATCGGCGACCCTGCCATCCATCGTCGCCGGGAGTGAACAACACGGATGTCGAGGAGATTCCGTGCCACCTGCGAAGTGCCGGTGCCGGTGGCGCGCCGGCTGTACGGCTGTACGGCTGTTCAGTTTGCTGACCGACGGATTGACCGGGGGTCGCCGCGCATGTGACTCTCGGCACGTCCAGTTGGATGGCGCAGAGGTGACAGCGGAGGCGACGCATGGCGTTACGGGTGGTTGTTGGCTACACGGGCGGGGTCGGGAGCACGGTGGTGCGGCTCGTGCAGGGCAACCCGGCCTTCGAGCTCGTCGGGGTGCTCGTGCACAGTGAGGACAAGGACGGCAAGGATGCCGGTGACATCGTCGGGATTCCCCCCACGGGTGTGATCGCCACCCGTGATGTCGACGCGCTGATCGGACTCAAGGCGGACGTCCTTGCGTGGCACGGCATCGACTGGCAGCCGGAACTGATCGCGCGGTTCATGCGCGCGGGCACCAGCGTCTACTCCAGCCACGGCGGCTGGTTCCTGCCGAGCGAGCCGTCGTACAACCTGATCCAGGCCGCCGGCGAGGAGGGCGGCTCCGCCCTGATCGCCGGCGGCAACATCCCCGGCCTGATCAGCGACGTCCTGCCGCTGTTCGCCGCCGGCTACAGCGCCGACGTCACGTTCGTGCGCGCCTGGCAGAAGGACCACGTCCCGAACTACCCGTCGGCCTTCCAGCTCGGCGAGTTCCTCGGCTTCGGCCAGGAGATCCCCGAGCGCGTGGACCTCGACGGCGAGCTCTCCTTCGCGGACGCGTCCTGGCAGTGGTGCATCGGCCAGTCCGCGCAGATCGTCGCGCAGGCCCTCGGCATCCCGTATGACGGCACCAAGCTGACGAAGAAGGAGTTCGGCGCGGCGCCGGAGGACCTCACGCTGCAGCCCAGCGGCCTTCACATTCCGAAGGGTCACGTCGCCGGGGCCCGGTGGACGCTGACCGCCTACTCGAACGGCAAGCCGTTCTACGAGCTCGTCAACGAGCAGAGCGCGGTGCTCGGCCTGGGCGACGACTGGCGCAGCGACATCAACGAGCCCAACTGGCGCGTCGTCGTCGAGGGAAGCCCGTCGATCGAGCTGCAGTTCGGCCTGCCCGGGTCGCACGACGGTCCCGACCACGTCGCCGCCCTCAACGCCGCCCGCGCGGTCGCCTGCCTGCCCGGCGTTGCCGCCACGCAGAAGACCGGCTGGGTCACGGTGCTCGATCTGCCCGCGCCCGTCGGCGTGGCGTCCGCGGCGCTGCAGGCATGAGCGCTCAGCGGCTGTCCGGCAAGGTCGTCCTCATCACGGGCGGCACGCGGGGCATCGGCCGGGAGTTCGTCGAGCGGTTCGCCCGCGAGGGCGCGTCCGTGGTCTTCACCGGCCGATCCGTGGACGCCGGCAAGGAGATCGAGGAGGAGGCGAAGGCCCGCGGGGAGAACATCACGTTCGCCGCCGGCAGTGCGGCGTCGGAGGACGACGTCCGCGCGGCGGTCGACCTGGCGGTGTCCACCTACGGCTCGCTGACGACCGTCGTCAACAATGCAGCGGCGACGCACCTCACCGGGCCGGGAAGGCCCGACACCAAGGTCGCGGACGTCAGCACCGAGGTCTTCGACGAGATCGTCCGCATCGGTCTGTACGGCACGTTCTGGGCGGCGAAGTACGCCATTCCGCACCTCATTGCGGCGGGCGGCGGTGCGATCATCAACATCTCCGCGGCCTCCAGCGTGCTGTCGATCACCGGGCGGCCGAGCTACCAGGCCTCCAAGGGTGCGATCAACTCGCTCACCAGGCAGGTCGCGGTCGACTACGGCCAGTTCGGAATCCGCTCGAACGCCATCATCGTCGGCTTCACGAACACCGGCGGCGCAGAGATGACGAAGATGGTCGCGAACGAGAAGCTGATGGCGCCCGTCCGCAAGACGATCATGCTGCCTCGGCTCGGTCTTTCCAGCGACATCGCCAGCGGGGCGGTGTTCCTCGCCTCCGACGAGGGCTCGTTCATCACCGGCGTCCTGCTGCCGATCGACGGCGGGCTCACCTGCCACCTGGAGATGCCCGACACGGCGAGCGCGGCCGCCCTCGGCGACTGACCTACCCCGCCCCGCCCCGGCCGGGGGTGGGGCGGGGCGGGGCAGCGACACTG
>NZ_JANEZT010000158.1 GCF_025403405.1 Frankia tisae | reverse complement strand
GAGCTGCCCGTACCTGGCCGGCGTCGCGTCGCGGGCCGGCCGCCGCGGGTGCGATCGGGGGGTCGGCCGAGGGGGAGACGGCGGGTTTTGCGGCGCGCCGTGATGACCGCGGCGGCCGGCTCGTCTCGGCGGGTTCGGCCTGCGTGGGCACCGCGTCGGTCCCGGGCGTGGGTTTGGGCGCCGCGTCACCGGCGGGCTTCCTGGCGCGCGTGGCCGCCGGAGCGCGTCGCGGCTCGCCGCCCCTCGTCGCCGCCTCGGTCGGCTGGTCGATCCGTTGATCGGCCCGTGCCTTCGTGGCCGGCTCTGCCTTGGTGGCCGGCTCCGGCTTCGTGGCCGGCTCTGGCTTCGTGGCCCGCGCGGGCTTTGTGGCGCGTCCTGGCTTCGGGGTCTTCGCGGCCTTGGCGGTTCGGCGGATCCGGCCGCCGGTCGGGGCACCGGGCAGCACGACCGGACCGGGCAGCGGCCGGATGACCCCGGCCTCGTCTCGGACCGCCAGGACGGGCAACGGCCGGTCCAGACGGTTGGCCTCCTCGGCGGCCAAGGCGGCCGCGGACCCGGGCTCGGCGAATCCCGGCTGCCAGCGCTCCATCTCGGCACGGAAGCGACCGGTGCTGCCGAGCTGGCAGAGGATCCCGATGGCGCCGAGCGTCACCCGGTGGATGAGCAGGTACGACGGCGGGAGGTTGAGCTGGCGGCCGAGCTGCGCCGCGGCGGAACGCCAGTCGCTCAGGCGTGCCGCTTCCTTGCGCAGCCACGCTCGCGAGAAGGTGAACTCCTCGTCGGCGATCGGTGCCAGCATCGGCGCGAGGTAGTCGAGCAGGTTATCGGGGTCTATCTCGGCCGAGGGCGGAATGAACCCCTCGTCGCGCAGGCCGGCGGCGACCGCGTCCGCGTCGCCGGCCAGGGTCTGGCGGGCCAGCCGACCGATCGGCGCCGGCAGCCCCCCGGGCAGGCGGTTCACGGCGCCGAAGTCCAGCACGCCGAGCCGGCCGTCGGGCAACAGGCGGAAGTTGCCCGGGTGCGGATCGGCGTGCAGCAGGCCAGCCCGCCCGGGACACGAGTACAGGAACCGGACGAGCAGCAGGCCGGCGGCGTCACGCTGCTCGGCGGATCCGTCGGCGATGATGGCGGACAGCGGGATCCCGTCGATCCACTCGCTGACGAGCACCCGATCGGAGCCGGCGAGCGGGCGCGGGACGACGATGTGCGGGTCGTCGGCGTAAGCCTGCGCGAAGGCCGACTGCCATGCCGCCTCCAGCCGGTAGTCGAGCTCCTCGGTGATCCGGGCCTTGAGCTCCTCGACCAGCGGCTTGATGTCCAGCCCCGGGGTCACCGCGCTGAACAGCCGGGCTGCCCGCCCGAGCTGGGTGAGGTCGGAGATCAGGGCCGGCCCGGCCCCCGGGTACTGCACCTTCACCGCGACGGCCCGGCCGTCGGACCACACCGCCCGGTGGACCTGGCCGATGCTCGCCGCCGCGGCCGGCGTGTCGTCGAACTCGACGAACAGCGACCGCCAGTCCGCCCCGAGCTCCTCGGCGAGGACGCGGTGCACCACGGGCGCCGGCAGCGGTGGCGCTGCCTCCTGGAGCTTGGTCAGCGCGGCCCTGTACGGCGCGGCGACCTCGTCGGGCAGGGCCGCCTCGAACACGGACAGCGCCTGACCGAGTTTCATCGCGCCACCCTTGAGCTCCCCGAGTACGCGGAAGACCTGTGCGGCGGTGCGCTGCTGGAGTTCGGAGGCAACAACCTCCGCGGGACGGCCCCCAAGACGTTTGCCGACGCCGAGCGTGGCTCGGCCGGCGATCCCGAGCGGGAGCGTGGCCAGTTTGGCGGTGCGGACGACGGCCCGCCGAGGGATGTCGGACACGGCTCTATCGTGCCCTGTTCCGAGGCGTGGGGGGCGCTTGCCGTGGGTAACAGTCCCGGCGAGGTTGCCACGGCCGAGCCCGGGCGGCTCGGCCGGTGGGTGGGCCTTCGGCATCCGGGTCTCAGGCATCGGTGTCGGCCTGTTGCGCCGCAGTTCGGGCGGTGCGGCAGGGACAGTTGGGGTGCACCGGCCAGCTGCGCCGGCGGATGCGCCAGTCCGGCAGGGGAAGCTCCAACGTCCCGCCCGCTGTTACTGGAAGGATCTTCGGAGCGAAGCTTGGTGTGTCGAACATCTCATCTTCGGTACTTGTGATTGCGGCTGGCAAGTCCGAGTTGTCGGACTGGCGAGGTCCCGAGCCGGGGCTTGGGGCGGGCGGGACGGCGAGATCCAGGAAGGCCAGCGCCTGCATGGCGGCGAGCGCGGCGACGAGGCTGGCGAGGGTGATCTCGCACGGGTCGTGGCCGGCGGTGCGCGGGCGGACCAGCTGCATCGCCAGCATCGGCCAGACCGGGTCGCGCGCGTGCCGGTGCAGGTGCTGGCAGTGCAGGCAGGCCGTCACGGTCGGCACAACGAGCGGGCCGACGATCCCTGTCGTCTCGCGCACTCCGGCCAACAGGTGCGCGGTCCCGCCGCGTTCGAGGTCGAGGCAGGCACCGGGCGCGACGGTCGGCGGCCCGACCGGGGCCAGCACGATCAGGTCCGCGCCGAAGGCGTCGATCCTCGGCCCGTCGTCGCGCACCGAGGGGGGCAGGCGGGCGCCTGCGGGCGCACCGGGAGCGGGGCTGCGGTCCGCCTGGCGGCGCACCCGGGTCATCGCCGTTCCCGCGGCGAGAGCCCGGGGTCGGCCGACGTCATCCAGGCGCAGCCCGCCGGGAGACACGTCGGCGGCCGTCGTCACCTCCGCGTCGTCGATCACGACCCGGCCGACTCCGGCCGCGGCGAGCAGGGTCGAGATCTGGGCGCCGACTCGGCCGGCGCCCCGCACGAGCACCCGCGCGGTGCGCCGCGCGGCGATCACTCGGCGGGGGCGGCCCGGATCGGTCGAGCGGACCGACAACGCCGCGAGGTCGGGCGAGAGACGGTCGCGGTCGGCCGGGGGCAGCGGCGTCGTGCCCGGGGGCGGTGCCGCGTCGTCGAGCAGGCCGGCCCCGCCGAGCAGGTTGAGCAGGTCCCACGCGGCGGCGCCGCCGTCGAGGCGGACCTGCTCGAGCGTGCGCCGGCCGTCGAGGGCGTCGAGCAGGGCCGCGTGGGACGGGTCGAGGCCGGCGACGAGGACGGCCCGAGCTGGGTCGATGCCGAGTTGCAGGGTGGAGCCGTTGTGCCAGAGCCGACGAAGGCCCGGCTTGAGGATCGGGCGCATGGATCCTCCGCAGGTCCGCCGGCGGCCGGAGCCACCGGACACGGATCAGGATGAACCGGCCGATCGGCCGGCCGATCCCCACCGTGCCACGCGGGTCCGACAGGACGCGAGAGCGCGCCGTCGGCTGTGGAGAGGCTGTGGACGGTCCTGTGGATCGTGTCTGGTCCGAGCGTGCCTGGCGCCAGGGTCAGCCGGCGGCGTCGGGGCCCGAATCGCCGGGGGTGTCTGGCTTGTCCGTGGGGCCGCCGAGGGGCTTCCCCCCGCCCTCTGCGGGTGGCGTGTCGCGCAGCTTCTCGATCTCGCCGATCGGATCGTCGATGTCGCTGGCCGACGCGCCGGTGACGAAGCCATCCGGCGCGGCCAGGTCGGCTGCCGTGGGGAGCAGGTCCGGGTGCGCCCAGAGTGCGTCGCGCCCCTCCCGCCCACGGGCCTCGGCCAGCGCCGCCCACAGCGCGGCGGCCTCGCGCAGCTTGCGCGGGCGCAGGGAGAGCCCGACCAGCGTGGAGAAGGTCTGCTCACCGGGCCCACCCTCGGCGCGCCGGCGCCGGACCATCTCGCGCAGTCGGCCGGCGGCCGGCAGGTGACCGGTGGCCGCGGCATCGGTCACGTGGTCCACCCAGCCCTCGATGAGGGCGAGGATCAGCTCGAGGCGGGCCAGCGCCGCCTTCTGCTCGGGTGTGGTCGCGTCGGCGAAGACGTCTTCCCCGAGGGCCTCGGACAGCCGCTCCGGGTTCATCAGGGCGGTCGGGTCGACCATCCGCATCACCCGGCCGACGGCCTCGGTGTCGACCGCGATGCCGCGGGCGTACTCCTCGACCGCGCCGAGCACGTGGGCGCGCAGCCAGGGCACGTGCGCGAACAGCCGGGTGGAGGCGCCCTCCCGCAACGCGAGGTAGATGCGCACCTCGTCCTCGGGAATCTCCAGCCCGGCACCGAACGCGGCGACCCCGGCCGGGACCAGCGCGGCCGTCCCGGCCGGCCCGAGGGGCAGGCCCACCTCGGTCGACGAGACGACCTCCGCGGCCAGGGTGCCGATCGCCTGCCCCACCTGCGCGCCGAAGAGCATGCCGCCGACCTGGTTCATCATCTGCATGATCGGCCCGCCGGCCCCCATCAGGGCGCTGAGGTCGAGGCCGGGCGGCAGGGCATCGCGCAGCTCGCTGGGCAGTTCCACCCCGCCGCCGCCGAGCTGGCTCAGCCCGCTGGAGATGCCGGTGCGCATGGCCTCGACGACCTTGGTGGCGATCGGGTCGCACAGGGTCTGCCAGACCGGCAGCGTCTTCTCGATCCACTCGACTCGCGACCAGGCGGTGCCGGTCGTCGCGCCGGCCGGCAGGATCGTCACCGGGTCGAGCCAGACATCGGCGATCCGCAGCGCCTCGTCGGCCATGTGCTGCTGGCCCATGGGGACACTCGACTCACCGTCTCCCAGGGAGCGCACCGCCACCTGCCGGGCCAGCTCCCAGTTGACCGGACCGCCCTGCCAGGACAGCAGCCGCTCCAGCTCGGCGAAGAACGGCGCGCCGCCGCCGAAGGGGGACCGGGGCTCCTCGCCGCCGCCACCGGCGGACGCGAAGCCGAACGGGAAGTCGCCACTCATCGGACGTGGCCTGATCGGGGAGCGGTACGTCGCATGCGCGGTTGGGACATGAACCCACGGTAATGCGTTTTCTGGCCGCCGGGCGAAACGGACCCGCCGTGGCCGGTTACGGTCGTAGACGTGGACTCGACGCGTTCTCCCGCACCCGTCCCATCGGCCGGTCCCCTGGAGCGCGCGACCGCCCGAGCGGCTGGGGCCGCCCCGGCGCAGGGGGAGTCGGCAACGAACGTCGACCACGATCTCGACCACGATCTCGGCCCCGGCCACGGCGCCGAGCCCGGCGCCGTGGTTCCGGCCCGGGTCGTGCTCGCGGACATTCGTGACACCCCGTTGTCGGTGGACGAATGTATGGCCGCCGTCCTGCTCCCGGATGTGGGCGGGATTGCGCTGTTCGTGGGCACCGTGCGCGACCACGACTCCGGCCGCGGGGTGGCCGAGCTCGCTTACGAGGCGCATCCGCGGGCGGCCGCCGAGATCGAGCGCGTGGCCGCCGAGGTGGCGGCCGGCGCGCCGGTGCGGGCGATCGCGGTCGCCCACCGTACGGGGCACCTCCGGGTAGGTGAGACCGCGGTCGTCGTGGCGGTGGGCGCGGCCCACCGAGCAGAGGCATTTGCCGCCTGTCGTCGTCTGATCGATGACATCAAGGAGCAGGTTCCGATTTGGAAACACCAGATTTTCACCGATGGCGCGGCTGAATGGGTAGGCGCCTGCTGAGCGGGGCACCTACGATAGAAAATAAGTCATCTTCTTACTCGTCTCGACGTCGAGGCTCCTATGTGGTTCCTGTTGATCCCCCCCGTCGCCCTGCTCCTGACGGCCGTGTGGGTCGCCCTGCGCGGCCGGCCGGACCGCACCTCCGAAGCCATGATCACCATCGCGGGCTACCGGCGCAGCATGGCCGCGCTCGCCCGCCCGATACCCGCCCAGTCCGCCTCGTGGACCGGTGCCGACCTCGACGATTCCGGCTACCCCGAACCGCCCCCGGACGATGACCCGCTCACCCTGAACGACCCGTTCACCCCGCATGGCCTGATAACCCCGCATGATCCGCGCGACCTGGACGACCTGGGCGTCCCGACCGGTGCCCAGGTGTCCCCCTTTGCCGACACCGTGCCGATGGACGTGACGTCGCTGCGGCGCCCGGCCGAGGGCCAGCCGCCAGAAACATCCTGACCGCGCTGACCGTGCGCCGGGGGTCCGGCGTCCGGGGCAGGGCCACCTGCCGCGGACGCCGGGCCGTCCGGGTGAAGGCCGGTACATAGACTGCGCTCATGGCCCGGCGCACCCAGTCCCTCGTGGTGGCGTCGGTACTGGCACTGGCGCTTCTCGTGGTGGGCCTGTGGATGCCGGTACCGTTCGTCACTCTGGCCCCCGGGCCGGTCACCGACACGCTCGGCGCCGTCGACGGCACCCGGCTGATCACTATTGAGGGTCGCCGCACCTATCCGACCTCCGGTCGCCTCGAGCTGACCACGGTCGAGGAGACACCCAAGCTCAACCTGGTCAGCGCCCTGCAGGACTGGGCCAACGGCGACCGGGCGGTCGTTCCCACCGAGCTCATCCGTCCCCCTGGCTCCAGCCAGGAGCAGGTCCAGCAGGAGAACGCCCAGGCCATGCTGGACTCGCAGGACCAGGCCACGGCGGCCGCACTGACCCAGCTCGGCGTCGCGGCCACGGGCCGATCGGTCGCCGTCTACACCATTCCGAGCGGTTCGCCCGCCGCCGGCCGGCTCGCGACCGGCGACGTGATCACTCAGGTCGACGGCGTCGCCGTGTCGACCCAGGACCAGCTACGCGCCCAGGTCGGCAAGGTCCGCCCGGGAACGGCCGTCACCGTCGCCTACAAGCGGGGTGGCAAGCCGGCCACCGCCACCATCACCACCCGCCCGGCGCCCGACGACCCGTCCCGGGCGATGATCGGCATCACCACGACCGAGAAGCGGACCTACCCGTTCACCGTCCGCATCCGGCTGTCGGACGTCGGCGGGCCGAGCGCCGGCCTGATGTTCGCCATGGGCATCGTGGATCTGCTCACCCCCGGGCCCCTCACCGGAGGGAAGACCATCGCCGGCACCGGGACGATCACGGCCGCCGGCGAGGTGGGGCCGATCGGCGGCATCCAGCAGAAGATTCTCGGCGCGAAGGCGTCCGGGGCGTCGATCTTCCTCGTGCCGGCCGCGAACTGCGCCGACGCCCGTTCGGTGGACTCCGCCGGCGCGCCCCGGCTGGTGAAGGTCGACACCCTGGCCGGCGCCGTGAAGGCGGTCGACGCGCTGCGGACCAGCCCGGCGGCGAGCGTGCCGTCCTGCTGAGCGGCCCGATCGCCGGGGCCGCTCGGGTGGACCGGGCCAGCCTGGTGAGGCAGGCGGACGGCCCCCGGGCCACGCGGGTCGCCGGCCGCCCCACCGGGCGGTCGAGGTCACTGGAACGTCGCGAGCAGCCCGTCGACGAGGTTGTCGGCCAGGTCGGGATCGACGACAAGCTCGTCGTCCCCGCGTACCCGCAGGCAGGATGCGTGCAGCCCGCTGCGGGTCACCCCGACGGCGAGCCGGACGTCCTGGCGCTCCGGGTGGTTCGCGGCCCAGTACTCGATCTCGTGGTCGGAGTACGGCGCCTCCTCCTCCGCGCTGGGCGGGAGGACGACGAGCTCGGTCACCAGCACGCAGCCCAGCACCTCAGGGGGCCACCCGATCCCGGCGAGCACCTCGTCGAGCCGGCCCACCGGCAGCGGCTCCTGCTCGACCGGGGTCAGTGAACCGGGCGGCGAATCCCCGATGTGGGGGGCCAGCGCGGGTTCCCGCGCCAGCAGGTCGGCGGTCTCGGCGAGGGCGTACACCTGGCTGGGTTGGTCCCAGCCGGAGTCCGCCACATGCCGTTCGACCTCAAGTACGACGGAGGTCAGCTCCGTGATGTTCGGGTTGCTCACCAACCCATCCTCTCCGATCCGCCATGAGTGCCTGGCGTAGGTTGCCGTACTGGGGCGGTACGAGCCCTCACGCCGGCACCGCCCGGCTGGCAGGTCCGGCAAACCCAGACCCGCCCTTCCGATGAACACCTGACCGTCTCTGACCGCCCGGAGGAACTGTGGCAACGACCAGCCGCCGCCCGGTGCTGACCCGCGCCAAGGTGATCGTCCCGGTGCTGCTGGTCGTCGCCCTTGTGATCGCGTTCTTCGCCATCTTCACACGGCTCTACACGGACCTGCTGTTCTACCGCTCGGTCGATTTCAGCAAGGTCTTCACGACCGTCATCTACACCCGGATCCTGTTGTTCCTCATCTTCGGCGTGGTGATGGCCGTCGTCATCGGGATCAACATCGTACTTGGTTATCGGTTTCGGCCGCAGTTGCGCCCGCTCTCCACCGAACAGCAGAACCTCGAACGCTACCGGTCGGCCATCGAGCCGTACATGAAGCTGATCCTTCTCGGCATCGCGGCGATCTTCGGCCTGGCCGCGGGGCTGTCCGCGTCCGGCCGGTGGCGGACCTGGCTGTTGTGGGTGAACGGCGAGTCGTTCGGGACCAAGGACGCCCAGTTCCACCGGGACATCAGCTACTACGCCTTCACGTACCCGTTCCAGCGCTTCCTGCTCGGCTTCCTGCTGACGGCCGTGCTGCTGTCGCTGCTGGTCACCGTGTTGACCCACTACCTGTTCGGCGGTATCCGGCTGCAGACGCCGGGGGAGCGGGTGACGCCCGCCGCCAAGGCACACATCTCCGTGCTGCTCGGACTGCTCGCGCTGCTCAAGGCCTGGGCCTACTACCTGGACCGGTTCGGCTCGGTGTTCTCCTCGCGCGGGGTCGCCACCGGCGCGTCCTACACCGACGTCCACGCCGTGCTGCCCGCGAAGCTGATCCTGCTGTTCATCTCGCTGGCCTGCGCGGTGCTGTTCATCTACAACATCTTCCAGCGCGGCTGGACGCTGCCGCTGCTCGGCGCCGGGATTCTCGTGCTGTCGTCGGTGGTCATCGGCGGCATCTACCCGGCGTTCATCCAGCAGTTCCAGGTGCGGCCGAACGAGGCGACCCGCGAGCAGCCGTACATCGAACGCAACATCGCGGCGACCCGAGCCGCCTACGGCATCCAGAACGTCAAGCCCCAGCCGTATGCCGCCCGCACCGACGTCAACGCCCAGCAGGTCGCCGCGGACACCGGCACGGTGCCCAACACCCGCCTGCTCGACCCGAGCAAGCTGTCGCGGACCTTCCAGCAGCTCCAGCAGATCCGCGGCTACTACATGTTCCCGAAGACCCTCGACGTCGACCGGTACACCGTGACCGGCGCCGACAAGAAGCAGACCACCCGCGACTACGTCGTCTCCGTGCGGGAGCTCAACCAGGCCGGGCTCGGCGCCGACCAGCGCAACTGGATCAACGAGCACCTCACCTACACCCACGGCAAGGGCTTCGTCGCCGCCCCGTCGAACACCGTCGACGAGGGCCAGCCCGCCTTCAAGCAGGGCGAGCGGAACCTCCCCCAGGAGGGCGACTTCGGCGTCAAGGAGGACCGGGTCTACTTCGGCGAGCTGTCGCCGAACTACTCCGTCGTCGGCACCCGTCAGGTGGAGATCGACGGACCCGGCCCCGGGGTCGACACCCAGGCCACGACGACCTACACCGGCGACGGCGGAGTCTCGATCGGCTCGGGCTTCCGGCAGGCTCTGTTCGCGCTGCGCTTTGGCGAGAAGAACCTGCTGCTCTCCGGCGACATCACGAAGAACTCGCGGATCCTCTACGAACGCAACCCGCGGGACCGGGTCAGCAAGGCCGCGCCCTGGCTCACCCTCGACGGCGACCCGTACCCCGCGGTCGTCGACGGCCGCATCACCTGGATTCTGGACGGCTACACCACGTCCGACGGCTACCCCTACTCCGCCCGGCGGACCCTGGGCAACGTCACCGCCGACTCGGTGACCGCGCAGAGCGGTAACCGCGCCCGGCAGCCCTCCAACCAGGTCAACTACATCCGCAACTCGGTGAAGGCGACCGTCGACGCCTACAACGGCACCGTCACCCTCTACGCCTGGGATGAAGCCGACCCGGTGCTGCGGACGTGGATGAAGGCCTTCCCGGACACGGTGAAGCCGAAGAAGGACATCTCGCCGTCGCTCATGGCGCACCTGCGGTATCCCGAGGACCTGTTCAAGGTCCAGCGCGACCTCATCGGCCAGTACCACGTGTCCGACCCGCGGGACTTCTACTCGCAGGAGGACTTCTGGCAGGTGTCGGACTCGCCCGACGGCAGTGGGCAGCCGCAGCCGCCGTTCTACGTCTACAGCCAGCTACCCGGCCGCTCCGATCCGTCGTACAACCTGACGTCACCGTTGATCTCGGCCCGGTCGTCGAAGCTCGCGGCCTACATGGCGGTTTCCAGTGATCCGTCCAACTACGGGCAGTTCACCCTGCTCAAGCTTCCGCCCGGGGGTACGATCAACGGTCCCGTGCAGGTGCAGAACGCGATCGAGGCCAACGGTGACGTCGCGAACAAACTGACCCTGTGGCGCGGCGCCGGCTCGCAGACCATCGAGGGCAACCTGCTGACTCTGCCGGTCGCGGGCGGGCTGCTCTACGTCGAGCCGTACTACGTCCAGGCCCGCGGCGGCTCGGGCTATCCGACCCTGCAGGGCATTGCCACCGCCTTCGGGGAACGTATCGGCTTCGGTACCTCCCTGGGAGAGGCGCTCGACAAGGTCTTCGGCTCCGGGGCTGGGGCCTCCGCGGTCGGCGCCGGCAGCGGAGCCACCACGGCCACCGGCGGCGGCGGCGAGGACACCACCCAGGGCGGCGGCACGGGCACCGCCGGGGGCGGGGCGTCCGCGTCCGGACTGCAGGACGCCGTCAACGACGCCGACCGTGCCTACAAGGCCGGTCAGGACGCCCTACGCAGGAACCCGCCGGACTTCAACGCCTACGGTCAGGCGCAGACCGACCTGGCCGATTCACTGAGTCGACTGCGGACGCTCGCCAGCCCACCCACCGCCCCCCCGGCCGCGAGTCCGAAACCGAGCGGTTCGGCGGCACCGACGCCCCGCCGGACCGCCGCCGGCTCCGCGTCACCGACGTCGACCAGCTCGCCGACCGCCGCGGGCGGCACGACCGCCCCGCCGCAGCAGCCACGGGCGGCGCCCACACCCGGCTGATACGGGCGGAACCTGCACCTACGCACCGCTTTGCGATCTTCGCCCCGAACTTCCCAAAATTAGGGCCGCCATCGGTTTGACATCTGCCGGTGGCGGCCCTGTATAGTAAAGACACACCGACGCGGGGTGGAGCAGCTCGGTAGCTCGCTGGGCTCATAACCCAGAGGTCACAGGTTCAAATCCTGTCCCCGCTACCAAAGCTAAGGGGCTCCCGGAGATTCTCCGGGAGCCCCTTAGTCATTCGCGAGCTCCTCTGCGGCGCGCTTCCGAAGAGACCTGTGCGTCGGCGCCCCCGGTGGGCCTATCTCTGGCACCGGTCTCGCACACCGGTCTCGTGCATCCGACCGGGTGTCCGCGCTCACACTGCGGCAGCCGTCCTGCCCTGCTGCCCGCCCGGCGCCCCCGAGCAGCACGCTCCACCTTGTTATCCCGGCCAGATCCCGGCCAGATCGTGCCGAGGCTTAAGCGCGGTTCCAAGGCCGATGTATCCCTCCGGGCAGGCAGGGCAGGCAGGGCAGGCTTGGGGAGTGCCCGACCGGGACCTGGGCCGGGAGAGTCTGACGCAGGCGGCCAACCGGTTCGCTCGGCGCCTATGGGCCGGCCCCGGTCGCGGCTGGCTGATTGCTGCTGCGTCAGCGGTAGGGCCGGGGGGTGCGCCAAGGGCTGGCCGGGCGGGCCGCCTCGGCTGCGCGGAGTAGGGCCTGGGCGAGGTGACGGGCCTCGTCGGGATCCAGGTAGGCGGCGGCGAGCGTATCGAGCATCGGGGCGTCCAGCCGAAGAAGGATCACCGGTGCCTTGCCTGCGCTCGCCGGAGGCTCGGGCCGCACGGTGATCTCAGCCTGGCCAATGCGAGTAATCAGTATGCCGTCCTGCGGGTCATGGTGGACCAGCGCCATGCTCACCCCATCATGTCCGGGCCGAGTTGTTTGACAGTCGTTGCACATGTTGGACTCTTGTTGGTGCTGCTTGGTTGTTCGAGGGGCGGTGTCGGCGGTGTGACTCCGCGGTCCGTTCCCCGCTGCTGGCGCCTCACCCGTGACGATGGGTGCATGTCCACCAGGTCCGGCCCGGAAATGCCTGTGGCCACGGCATATCGCCGTCGTCGTCGCGATTCGGCCCCTGCAGGCCGCCGTCCCGTTCGTGCCCCCGAACCCCGTTCCACCGCTTGTCGGTCCGTCTCGCGGTGGTCCGTCCTGCGGTGACCCGTCAGCGTGCTCCCCAGGTATAGGTCTGCTTGACCAGCCGGAGGTAGACGAACGTCTCCGTGGCGAGCACCTGCGGCAGGGCGCGAATCCGGGAGTTGATCAGATCCAGCAGGTGCTCGTCGTCCTCGGCGACGATCTCGACGATGAGGTCGAACGAGCCGGCCGTGAGCACGACGTAGTCGACCTCGGCGAGCTCGGCGATGGTGTCGGCGACCAGCCGGGTGTCGCCGGTGATCCGCACGCCGATCATGGCCTCCCGGCGGAAGCCGACCCGCAGCGGATCGGTGACGGCGACGATCTGCATGACCCCGGCATCGAGCAGCCGCTGGACCCGCTGGCGCACCGCCGCCTCGGACAGCCCGACGGCCGCCGCCATCGCCGCGTAGGAGCGCCGGCCGTCCTGCTGGAGCTGCTCGATGATCGCCTTGTTGATGTCGTCCAGCAGCCCGTCCGAGGCGGATCGGTGGCCGGGTGTCCGTCGAGACTGCACCCGGCAACCTCCTCGTCTCGTCCGGCGACGCGCCGGTCCGATCGCCGGCCGAAGCGTCGGGCCTCGCCGGCCCGGACCGCGCGGAGGGCGTCCCGCTGTCATCGTATGGCTACCAGCGGACGAACGGGGAAGCGATACCCGAATCGGTTCTTGTCTACGGATTCCATCGCTCAATGGCCAGTCGGGCTACGCTTTCGTTAGGCGCTTGGCTGAAGGGGTGCGTGGACGGTGTCGAATCTGATCGTTTCCGAGGCAAGTGTGATCCAGGCCGCACTGCATGCCAGGACGGCGGAGCTCACCGAGCGGGAGGAGGCCCGGCTGCAGGCCCGGACCCACGGTTCCGAACAGATGCACGCGCGGGCGGTGCGGTCGATGACGTCGGGAGTGCCGTCGTCGTACCAGATCCGCGCCCCGTGGCCGATCTACCTCACCCGGGGCCGGGGCTCGGCGGTCTGGGACGTCGACGGCAACGAGTACGCCGACTTCCACAACGGCTTCGGGTCGATGGTCCAGGGCCACGCCCACCCCGCGATCGTGCGGGCGGTGACGGAGCGGGTCGCCCTCGGCAGCCACTTCGCGATGCCGACCGAGGACTCGGTCATCGTCAGCGAGGAGCTCGCCCGCCGGTTCGGGCTGCCGCAGTGGCGTTACGTCAACTCCGGCTCCGAGGCGACGATGGACGCCATCCGCATCGCCCGCGGAGTCACCGGCCGCGACACGATCATCAAGATCTTCGGCTCGTACCACGGCCACCACGACTACGTGATGGTGTCGATTGGCGCGCCGTACGACGACATCGGTCCGGCGGACAACATGAACTCCCTCGGCTACGGCGCGGGCATCCCGCAGGCCGTCATCGACCTCACCGTGCCGGTCCCGTTCAACGACGCCCCCGCGATGGAACGCCGCATCGAGGCCCTCACCGCCGAAGGACGCCTCCCCGCCTGCGTGATCATGGAGGCGGCCATGATGAACCTGGGCGTCGTCCTGCCCGAGCCCGGCTATCTGGAGGCGGTCCGGGAGATCACTGCCCGGCATGGCATCATCCTGATCTTCGACGAGGTCAAGACCGGCCTGTGCGTCGCGGCCGGCGGTGCCACCGAGCGGTTCGGCGTCCGACCCGACATGATCACGCTGGCCAAGGCGCTCGGCGGCGGCCTGCCGTCGGGCGCGATCGGCGCGAGCGCGGAGATCATGGAGATCGTCGCCTCCGACCGGGTGAAGCAGGTTGGCACGTTCAACGGCAACCCGCTGACCATGGCCGCCGCCCGAGCGAGTCTGCTGGAGGTGCTCACCCCCGAGGCCTACGCCCACCTCGACCACCTCAACGACCGCCTGACCGCCGGCTGCGACGAAATCCTCGCCCGCCACGGCATTCCCGGTTACACCGTCGGGATCAGCTCCAAGGGATGCGTGCACTTCACCGACGCGCCCATCCGCGACTACACGTCCTTCATGGCGCACCAGAACGCCGAACTTCCCGAGCTCGCCTGGCTCTACAACGCCAACCGCGGCATCCTCATGGCGCCCGGCCGCGAGGAGGAGTGGACCCTGTCGGTGCAGCACACCGACGCCGACGTCGACCGCTACCTCGACAGCCTCGATCACCTCGCCCGCGACCTCACAGCCTGACGGCTCGGGCCGGTTCGCGCGCCGCCGGCACCAACCGGCTGGTGATCATCTCTAGCGGGATCGCGATCGACGAGGTGGGGTTAGTGGCCGGTGAGGTGATCGAGGGCGGGGCCGAGGCGGGAGGGGCGGCCGGTGCGGTTC
>NZ_JANEZT010000157.1 GCF_025403405.1 Frankia tisae | reverse complement strand
GCCCCACTCCGGGTAGCCCCGAGTAGCCCCCTCCAGCACCACAATGGCCCGGTCGGGTCCCCCACCATCGGGTGCGGACGGGCCCCGTCCGGGCGGGCGGCCCCGGGCGGCTAGGACGGCAGACTCCCGTGGTGGCGGCATGGGTACCGGCGGCATGGGTACCGGGCGCTGCGGTGACGACCGGTCCGCCCGGCCGGCGTTGTCCGTGAAGGCGTTCGGCGCTCAGCCGGCCGAGCGCAGGGCGGCGACGACCTCGAGGGTGCGCGCCCGCTCCCGCGGGTCGCCGAGCAGGTTCACGAGCACCTCGGTCGCGCCGACGTCGGCGTAGCGACGCAGGGCCCGCTCGACGACCTCCTCCGTGCCGGCGACGACCGTCTCGTGCACCTCGGACCACCCCTCGCGATCCAGGACCGCGCGGTAGGCGGGGAAGTCCGCGGCGAAGCCGAGCTGCGCCGCCACCTCGGCGCGGACCCGGTCCGGATCGGTGGTGACGCACACCCCCACCCCGATCACGACCCGTGGCGCCGGCCGGCCTGCTCCCGCTGCGGCCCGAGTGATCGTCGGCACGATGTGGTCGCCGACGGTCCGCGGCCCCGTCCACACCGTCACCGTGCCGTCGGCCAGCTCCCCGGCGGTCCGCAGCATCACCGGTCCCAGCGCGGAGACGAGCACGGACGGCGCGACGGCCACCGGGAGGTCGAGGCGGCCAACCGCGGTGACGGTCTCCCCGTGGACGTCGACCGCCTCGCCGTGCAGCAGCGGGCGCAGCACGGTCAGATACTCGCGGATATGGCGGGCCGGGTGGTCGTAGCGGTAGCCGAGCGACCCCTCGATGTACTGCTGGTGACTCGGCCCGATCCCGAGGGTGAAGCCGGCGGTGGCGACGGCCTGCACCGTGAGCGCCTGCGCGGCCAGGGTGAGCGGGTGGCGGGGATAGGTCGGCACGACGGCCGTCCCCAGCTCGATCCCGGGCACCGCCGCTGCGCCGATCGCGACCAGGGTGAGCGCGTCCCACGACGGCAGCTGGCTGAGGAAGACGCTGTCGAGACCCGCCCCGGCTGCGGTCAGGAGCTCGTTGACCACGGTTGACGGGCCCGAACCGTCACCGAGATACAGCCCGATCTTCATCATCACTCCAACCTGAACCGGAGCTTCCGATTCCTGGTGGAAGGATACATTAAACTGAATTCCTGATTCCGGTTGATGAGAGCCGGGCGAGGCAGAGGCCGGCGAGGCAGAGACCGGCGAGGCAGAGACCGGCGAGGCAGAGGGAACGGGTGATGCGAGCCGACGCGCAGCGCAACCGCGAGCTCATCGCGACCACCGCGCTCGACCTGCTGGCCCGCCGCGGGACGGCCGTCTCGATGGAGGAGATCGCCCGCGCCGCGGGCCTCGGCGTCGGCACCCTCTACCGCCACTTCCCCGACCGGCAGTCGCTGCTGGACTCCATCGCCGCCGACACCCTGCGCACGCTGCTCGCCGCGTGCCGGTCCGAGTTGTCCTCCCCCGCGCCACGCTGGCAGGCGCTGGTCCGGATCGTGGCGCGCTCCACCGGCCTGCCCCTCGCCCTGATCAAGTCGCTGACCGACGCGTCGCCGGTCGACCCGACCGTCGCCGACCTGGTCGAGGAGCTGCATGCGCTGCTCGTGGTCCTGGTCGAGGAGGCCCAGAGGGAGGGCTCGCTGCGGGCCGACCTCACCGGCGCCCAGGTGGTCGACCTGCTCAACGTCGCGGTCCGCCGGCCCGGGGCGCGGGCCGACGATCCGCTGACGACCGTGCTCCTCGACGGCCTGCGCGCCCGCCCCTGATCCGCCCAGCGCGGCGCGGCGCCCCGCCGGGCCGGCCCTACGCGGGGCGCCGCCCGGTGCCGCCGCGCCAGCGTTCGGCATGGACGGCGTCGGCCAGGGGGCGCCGACGCGCCCAGCCGTGGCGTTCCAGGTCGGGGGTGATCTCGAGGTGAGTCACGGGGCCGACGCACAGCCAGGCGACCGGGCGGATCCCGGCCGGGATGCCGAGCAGGTCCCGGACAAACGGCTCCCGGTAGAACGACACCCAGCCGACGCCGAGGCCCTCGGCGGTGGCCGCCAGCCATAGGTTCTCGATGGCCAGGCACACCGAGTACAGGCCCGCGTCGGCGATGGCGTGCCGGCCGAGGACCGCCGGTTCGCCGCGCGCGGGATCGTAGGTGACGACCAGCGACATCGACGCCGCCAGGATGCCGTCGATCCGGATCCCGTCGAAACGCTCGGCGCGCTCACCGGCCAGCGTCTCGGCGAACACCGCCCGTTCGTGCTGCACGTGCGCGTGGAAGGTTCGACGGGTCCGGTCGTCGGTGACGCCGATGAAGTCCCAGGGCTGGCTGAGCCCGACGCTCGGCGCGGCGTGCGCGGCGGCGAGGACACGCCCGAGGACGTCGGCGGGGATCGGCGCCCCGGTGAACTGGCCGCGCACGTCGCGCCGACGGTGGATCGCGTCGTAGAGGGCGTCAGCACCCGAGCCGGTCGCAGGGCCCGATCGGGCCGTCGGGACCGGCGGGACCGGCGATGCCGGGGAGTCCGGTCGGGGGGTGGTGCCGATGTCGTGGTGGCTGGGCAAGGCAGGCTCCCGCTGTCCGGCCGCCCGCGCAGGGGCGGGCGGCGTCGAGGCGGGGCCGGTCTTCGGACTCCCGGATCGACGCCAGGCCGTCCGCCTTCCCAGGCCCGAAGGCCCAGTGGCTGCGCGACGCGCGTGGACGGCGGCTTCCCGGTTACCGCGGCGGGCCCGTGCCGGACTCGCACCGGCTTCCCGATTCTCCCCGGTCGCCCGAGGCACCCCGCAAACGTTGCCGCCGCGGACACTATCAGCCGAAAAAGAACATTCTGGGCATTACCCCCTGTCAGGCCGCCGGTGCTCGAAGCCGGGTGAGGGTCTCGTCCAGTTCGGCCCGCAGGATGTCGCCGGCGCGCTCGCCATCTCCGGCGGCCACGGCGTCGACGAGGGCGGCGTGCGCGGCGTCGCCGTGATTGGGGTCGGCGGCCCGCAACCCGAGCAGGTCCACCAGCTCCGCGAGGCCCCGGCGCAGCACGGGCACGAACTCGGCGAACAGGCCGTCGAGCACCGGATTGTGCGCCGCCGCGACGACGGTCACGTGCAGGGCGACGTCGGCGTCGACGAAGTCGACGCCGTCCCCGCCGGCCGCGGCCGCCGCGGCCAGCCGGTCCGCCACCGACCAGGAGAACGGGCAGCTGGCGACGGGTAGCGCGTCATGCAGCGCACGCAGCCCCGCGCCGACCGCCTGCACGGCGCGCCCCGGGTCGGCCAGCCACCGCGCCTCGACGGCGTTACGGCCGGGCAGGCCCGCCGTGAGCAGCCAGCTTCCCGCGCCGTCCCCGCCCTGGTTCAGCACCGCGGGCACAGCGGTGAACGGCGCGGCCCACGCCAGGCGGGCCGCCTCGGCCGCGAGGTCCAGGCCGCTGCCGGCCGGCGCCCACTTGAGGAACCGGCGATCGGGCGCGCCGACGAGCTCGAACGTCAGCCCACCGAAGGCGTTGCGCCAGACGGGTCGCACCACACCACCGGCGGCCACCGCCACGACCGCCGCCGGGATCGGTGTCCCCTCCTCGACCGCCCCTCCCAGCACGGGGCCGTCATCGCCGGGCATGCACCACCTCCGCCGCCGACTGGTAGATCACGGTGACATCATTCTCCGGCCCGGTCCCCCGATGGCCGGACGAACCGGCATCGCGGCCCCGATCCGCCCACCCTGTGACCGGCCGATCCGACTCCGCTGTTCCCGACATCGCACCTTTGCCCCTCGGCTACTGTTTTGCGCGGGAGCCAGCGGGAAGGCGCACCAAGCTCGATCACCAACAGTCGCTTGCCGATCACTCATACGGGGCGATGAATGCACGGTGCGCGAAACACCGACGCGTTGGGGCGCCTGCTCGACCTCGGCGAGCAGATCCACCTCGCCGACACGGACGCCCAGGGCCGGATGCGCCTCGACCGGCTCGCCGATGTCCTCGCCGCGACGAGCGGACCGCTGATCGTGTGCGCCCAGGTGAGCAACGCGGTCACCGACATCTGCGCGCTGACCCACGACCGCGGCGGCTGGGTGCATCTCGGCGCCGACGGGGTAGCCGAGCTCGTCGAGCGGTGCTGCACGCCGGCCCGGCGGATGGCCGACCAGCTCGCCGTGACCGCGGACGCGACGGGGGCCGGCGTCCACGCGGAGGCGTCCAACCAGCGCAGCCTCGCCCTGTGGCAGCGGCTCGGGCTGCGCCGCGTCGGTCCGGAGATCACCCTGCCGGACGGCGGGCCGTCGCTGCATCCCATCCGGGGTGATCCCGGCGCCTGGTCCCGGTAAGGGCTGTCGGCTCGGGTCTCCGAGGGCCGCTACGGCGGCACCCCGGGCCGGATCTTCTACCGCGAGGGCGACGAGGTCGTGATCGTCCCCGGCGCCCGGCGCGGCCGCAATCACGACCTGGCCATCACCCGGGTCCGCCTCGACGACGACACCGCGCTCCCCGCCCTCGACTACTTTCACCTCCATGGGCGGCTACCTGACCCGCCAGCCCCAGCTAGCCCACGCCCCGCCATCCGAGCCCGTCACCTCGGGCGGCCCCATCACGGTCGAACCGAACGCGGCACCGAGGCTCTGGACACAGGTCGGCGCCTTCGCGGTGGAGACCACGAGGCAGCCGCTGGCGGTCAGCGGCGGGTCGAGCTGGATGACCGACGCCTTCAAGGTTCCGGCATCGAGGCCGGCGTCAGCGTAAGTCAGCGCCCACGTAGGCGGTCCGTTCCCGATCTCGACGAGGGTGTCCGCCGCGTCGCAGGTCGGGCGGCCCAGGCGCGGCTCGAAGCCCTCGGCCCGGCATGCGCCGAGGGCGAAGTCATGGAACGGCGGATTTGAGGCCCTCGCGGGAATACGCAACGGTAGAGCGGCCAGGTCGCGCAGACGTACCGCCGGTCGGCCGGCCAGCGGGTGCGACGCCGGCAGGGCCACCGCCACCGGTTCCGGCCACAGCTCGAGGACCTGCAGGCCCTCGCCCGCGGGGACCGCCCGCAGCAGCGCCAGGTCCATCTCTCCGCGGGCGACGGCGGCAAGCTGCTCGACGACGGGTGTCGCGACCAGCTCCAGCTCGATGTCGAGTGCGCTGTTGGTCTGTCGCAGTATCTCCAGCCCGCGTGCGAGTCGGGCGCCGAGGCCCGGGCTCATGCCGACCCGCAGGACGCGGACCGGCGTCGCGGCCAGCTCCGCGGCCACCGCGGCAACTCGGTCCGCGGCGGCGAGCGCGGCCCGGGCCTCGACCAGCAGCCGTTCGCCGGCGGGGGTGAGCCGCACCCGACGCGACGAACGATCGAGCAGCCGAAGGCCGACCTCCCGTTCCAGACGGCTGAGCTGCTGACTGACCGCGGGCTGGACGACGCGCAACCGATCGGCGGCCCGTCCGAAGTGCAGCTCCTCCGCGACGGTGACGAAGTAGCGCAGTTGCCGGAGTTCCACCGCATCAGCCTCCATCGATCAGATCCCGTTATCGCTGCACGGAAGAACTGCCCCTTGGTTGCGAAGGTTCCGTCTCGTTGACTGGCAGCACCGAAGGGGACACGTGAAGGGAGACCGCATGCGCGTGGGACTGTGGCTGGACGACGAGGACAGGCCACTCGAGGAGATCCGGAAACGGGCGGCGGCGGCGGGAGAGGCGGGTTTCGCCACCGTATGGCTGAGCGAACGCGGCGGCTGGGACCCCCTGACGCTGCTCGCCGCCCTGGGGCCCCAGCCGTCAGGCGTCCTTGTAGGCACGTCGATCGTTCGGAGCCATCCGCGGCATCCACTTGCCCTCGCCGCGCAGGCGTTGACGGTCCAGGCGGCCACCGGCAGCCAGCTCGTGCTCGGCGTCGGTCCCGGGCACGGACCTGTCGTCGAGGGTCAGTACGGCTACTCCGCGGTAGGACCCGTCGCCAACCTGCGGGAATACCTCCAGGTGCTGCTGCCCCTGCTACGCGGCGAAGAAGTCTCGTATCAGGGCCGTGCCTGGCACGCCGCCGGAGCGGTCGGTGTGCCGAATGCCGATCCTCCCCCGGTGTTCCTGTCTGCGCTCGGCCCGCACATGCTCCGGCTGACCGGAGAACTCGCCGACGGAACACTCACCAACTGGATGGGGCCGAGGTCCATCGCCGAGTACGTCCTGCCCACACTCGCCCAGGCCGCCGCCGCGGCCGACCGGCCGGTTCCCACCGTGGTCGCCGGCGTCTGTCTCAGCCTCACCCGCCACCCCGACGAGGTGCGAAGCTGGGTCCACGACCGGTTCGGCGCGGCCTCGGGCCTGCCGAGCTACCGCGCCGTCTTCGACCGCGAAGGCATCACCGGTCCCGCGGACACGGTTCTGGCCGGCGACGAGACCACGCTGGAACGCGAGATCAGCCGATTCGCGGCCGCCGGGGTCACGGAGCTGCAAGTCGTCCCCTGCGGCTCCGCCGCCGAGCAGGACCGGACGATCGAGTTCGCCGCCACCCTGGCGCTCTCAACCGGTTTCACCGCATAGCGCCCGGCGGCCGTCACCCGAGGTGGGGGCCGGCGCCGAACAGCTCGGCCAGTTTGTCGCGGCCTTGGATCGGGACACCGGCAACCGAGGCGTAGACCAGGGGCCTCGCCCTGACGGGCCGCCGCATCCGCCAGAGTCCTCCACCGGCCCGCGCCTTCCCGCTCCCGCGCCGACTCAGGTGGTCGCCACCAGCAGATGCTCCGCGCTGGAGGGACGAAGACCGTCGGCCCGGCCGGTGAAGTAGCGCGCCGCGAGGTCGCCTGCCGAGACGTGCCGGGCGTCCCGGAAGCCGGCGTCGAGGGCCAACGCCACCAGCTCGGGCGGTGCGAAGAAGCTGACGAAGGGTGTCCCGCCCGTCCGGGCGGCCAGCTCCGTCGCCTGACGGGACGGGCGTTCGTCCGCGTCGACGAGTTCCAGCGGCAGCTGGAACGTCAGGACCAGGGTGGAGCCGGGGGCGAGGGCCGCGGCCTGGCGCAGCAGGTCCGCGTTCGCGCTGCGGGTGAGATACATCGACAGGCCGTTGGCGGCCACGACCGCCGGCCGCTCAACGTCGAAACCGGCGGCGACCAGCCCCTCCCACCAGGACTGGCCCGTCTCGAAGTCGATCGGCACGAGCCGCAGCCATGTCGGCGGGCCATAGCCGAGCTCACCCAGCCGCCGTCGCTTCCATGCCTGCGGGCCGGGCTGGTCGACCTCGAACACCCGCAGGTCCGCGGCGGTCCGCGGCCGGCGCTGGGCGAAGGTGTCCAGCCCGGCGCCGAGTAGGACGTACTGGTCGACCCCGAGGCCGGCCCGCGCCACGACGAGATCCTCGGCGAACCGGGCCCTCGCCACGACGGTGGCCCGGACCCGGCTGGTGACCTGCGGATCCATGTCAGGACGGTGCTGCCAGCCGACGTCCGGATCCGCCAGCCGCAGGCCGATCCGGTCGTCGAGCACATGCGGCGGTGGGTCGATCTCGGCATGCATGGCCCGCCACAGCGCAACCCGTACCGCCGTGCCGTCGGCCTGCGACGTCCGCTCGTCCGCCATGTTGCGCCCAGTCCCCTCGATTCGGTCGAGTCGCGGCTACGCGTCGGACGCGGCTACCCCGTCGGGTAGCGGAGCCTCGAGGCTGACCGTCCGGCCGTCGGGATCCCGCACGAGCGCCTCGACCACCCCCCAGTGCCGGGCAGTGAAAGGCTGGGCGAAGTCGGGTTCCCGGTCCGGCGCGAAGGCGGTGGAGTCCGCGACCCGCAGGACGGGGTACGTCGCCAGCTCGCCCTCGTGCCGCTCGATGATGAGGATGTACGGGCCGCCGGCCGGATGGACCCACTGACCGGACCCGTGATCGGTCTCGAACACGTTCGCGAAACCCAGCGACGACCAGAACGCCGCCGTCGCACCGTAGTTGCGGGTCGTGACGTGGAATCCCTCGATTCCCTCAGTCGCCATGCGGGCGCTCCCCTCGGGCTCGGGCGACGCGCTCGAGGTACTCGGCCAACGCCACCTCAACGATTGCCGACAGCGACTGCTCGGTGTCGACCGCGTGATGCTTCACTGCGCGGATCAGATCAGGCGGCAGGTAGACGTTGAACTGCCTCACGTCGCGACCACCTGGCATGTGAGCATGCTAGCAAGCTATGAGCGGCTCGGCAACCGCGCCCGGTCCGTCGCATCGCGCTTATCCGCTCTGCTTCTGAAGATGCAGCGCCCGGCTCACGCTCAGACGGGCACCGCCACATTCAGGCGTCCTTGCTCGCCCAGGCGCGTGCAGGGCCGTTTCCTAACGGAGGTCCCGCACATGCACGTCCATAACCATTGGTTATGGCAACGGGTCCTGGACTCGCACGGAACAGCCCGGCACGGTGGTCAAGCGGTGCCCCCGACCAACCCCACTGCCGAGTCCCGAGGAGAAGGCACCATGCAGGCACTCGTCTATGACCCGGACCAGCCGTCCGGCCTGCGTCTCGCCGAGGTAGCCGAACCGGCTCCCAGTCCCGATCAGGCGTTGGTCGAGGTCCAAGCGATCTCGTTGAACTTCGGCGAACTGGCCTACCGGGCCGGGCAGGCCCAGCCTGGTGAGGTTCACGGGTGGGACGCCGCCGGAATCATCGTCGCCGAGGCCGAGGACGGCTCCAGCCCCCCGCCCGGCACGCCGGTCGTGACCTTCGGCTGGGGCGGCGGCTGGGCACGCCGCCGGGCCGTGTCCACCACAGAGCTGGCGGTGCTGCCCGCTGCGCTCGACCCGGGCGCGGCGGCGGCGCTACCCGTCGCTGGGGCAACAGCGCTACGCGCGGTCCGCCGGCTGGGTTCGGTTCTTGGCCGCAGAGTCCTGATCACCGGAGCCTCCGGTGGGGTGGGCCGGTTCGCCGTGCAGCTGTCCGCCCGGGCCGGCGCGGAGGTCGTCGCGTCGGTCGGGAGCGCAGCGCGCGGCGAGGGGCTCGACCGGCTGGGTGCCAGCGAGATCGTCATCGGCCCGGCGAATGTGACCGAACAGGTCCACGGGGTTCTCGACAACGTGGGCGGATCGCAGCTCGCCGAGGCGTTCGCCCTGCTCGAGCCGGGCGGGGTCGCGCTGGCTATCGGCAAGGCGTCCGGCCAGCCGGCCACTATCGACTACGAAATGGAACGGCGCCGGTCCGGCGACCGGCGGATCGAGCCGTTCGTCCTGGGCTTCGGACTGGCCGAGGACCTCGGCTATCTCGTCCGGTTGCTCGATCGAGGAGCTGGGATACCGCTCCTGGTAGGCCGGGGAACATGTCGTCCTGCCCAGCCCTCGGGTACCAGCATCGCCGATGGAGGCTACGGACCCGATCCTCGACCCTCTGATGCACCTGGCCTATGTGGCGGCGGCCACCCACAAGCTCGAGCTGGGCACCGGAATCGTCATCCTTCCCCAGCGCAACCCGCTGGTTCTGGCCAAACAGGTGGCAAGCCTGGACGTGCTCAGCGCAGGACGGGTGCTGCTCGGGGTCGGCGCCGGCTACCTTGAACCGGAGATGACCGCCGTCGGGGTGCCGATGGCGGGCCGTGGCCGTCGCACGGACGAGTACCTGGACGCCATGACATCACTCTGGCTCGATCCCCAGCCCTCCTACGAGGGGCGGCACGTCTCGTTCGGGAACGTCGACGCGCACCCCCGGCCCGTGCGCCCAGGCGGACCACGGATCGTGGTCGGCGGCCACAGCCCGGCCGCCTACCGGCGCGCGGTCACTCGCGGGCATGGATGGTTCGGCAACGGCACGGTCGCCGACCTCGCCACACACCTGTCCGGACTCACCGCGGCAGCGGCCGAGATCGACCGGCCGGCCCGGCTCGGCCGGTTGGAAATCGTCTACATGCAGCTCGATCCGGTCGAGGTCGACGCGGACTCGCCTCGCCGGCACGCCGCCCTCCCCCACTGACCTCCACGGGCGCACAGAGTCAGGCACCCAGCTACAGACTCCTCACGCAGGTCCAGCGACGACGTCCGTGGAATCGCACCCGTCCCAGGCGCCGGTGGGAGCCGGCTCGGGGAGATCGGCCAAGCTATCCGAGGCGACGGCGACGTGTCCCTCCGTGACCAGTTGGTCCAGGTAGTCCGGGAGCACAACCGCGGCGGCTCCCGGTCGACGGGCCACGTCACCGACTGGACTGTCCGGCTCGCTGTCCCCGACAGCCAGGCGGACGGCCCGCGCGTAGGCCTGGACGAGCGGACGACGATCATCGGCATGCCATGCCACCGCCAACTGGCTTGGCGAGATGCCGACGACGGGGCGGGTGACGACATCTCCGCGGGTGACCAGCGGGGCGTTCCCCGTCGCCAGCAGGCAGACGCCGTAGCCACCGACAAGCGCTTCGTACGTCTCGTCCGCGCCCGCTATCTCGGCGCCGATCACCGGCGGGCGTCCGCCGCGGGCGTCGAGCGCGAGCCAGTAGTCCCGCAGCCGTCCTGCGCTGCGCGGCAATGCCAGGAACGGCTCGTCGAGCAGGTCGGCGAAGTCGACGGTCTCCCTGGATGCCAGCCGATGTGTCCGGGGCATGGCGACGAGGCGCGGTTCCGCGGCGACGACAATCCACCTGTAACGCTCGGCGTCACCGAGCGGCAGCCAGACAAAGGCCACGTCGCTGGATCCGCTCGCCAGTCCGGCGGTCGAGTCGTCCCAACTGACCTGGCGCAGCATGAGCCGGACGTCGGGCACCTCGGCGGTGAGCCGTGAGGTGATCGCCGGCATCAGACCGCCACGACCAGGACTGGTGCTCATGCCGACGACCAGGGTCGCGCGCTGCTCCGCCTTGGCTCGCTCGGTCGCCTCCCGCGCGGCGTCCCATTCGGCCAGCACGCGTCGGGCATGGGGTAGCAATGCCACGCCCACCGGCGTCAGCCGGACCTCCCGGCGGTTCCGCTCGAACAGGGATGCGCCGAGATACCGCTCCAACATGCGGATCTGTTTACGTGGTCGAGCCGGGCTCCTTCCGGACCGGACTGTTCGGCGGTAGTTCCGCGAGCGCCGAGACGGCCGTCTACGCCGACACCGTCGGCCCGACCCGGCGAATGATCGAGACCAGCAACGGCGTCCAGCCCGGCGATCCGGCGAAGGCCGCGGCGGCGATCCTCACCGCGCTGGACGCGCCCCGGGTTCCCCTACGCCTTCCCCTCGGCTCCGACGCGGTCGACGCGATCACCGACCACCTCGACGGCGTCCGCGCGAACATCACCGCCTGGGAGAAGATCGCCCGCGACACCGCGATCGACGCCTGACCCCGCGCCCGCAGCGGGGCGGCGCCGCTGAATGGGCCGTTCGAGCAGGTAGTACGACGCAGCCGCCAGGGCTACCGAGATGACGCCGACAGCCACGACCGCCGGCCACCGGCCGAGCGCCCCGGTCAGGCCGTGGCCCCAGTGCGCGACCACGGGGAAGTGCCAGAGGTAGAAACCGTAGGAGACCTGGCCGAGCCAGGCCAGCGGGCGGGCGGCGAGGGCCCGGAACAACCAGCTCGTCGTCGCTGCCTGCTCCAGGGCGAGGATGAGGGCGCCGGCGAGCAGCGCGATCACGGTGTAACCGCCGCGGGACAGCAGGGCCGACCGCTCGCCCCAGCCGCTCGGCGCGGTCATCGTCGCCACCGCCAGCAGCGCGAGCGCAGCCGGACCGGCCACCGGCAGGACGGCCATGACACGGTCAAGACGCCGCCGCCGGCGCAGCGCCGCGCCATCCTCACCGGCCGCGCCATCCTCACCGGCCGCGCCATCCTCACCGGCCGCGCCATCCTCACCGGCCGCGCCATCCTCACCGGCCGCGCCATCCTCACCGGCCGCGCCATCCTCACCGGCCGCGCCGCGTCGCGCCGCCCGCAGCCAGGCGGCGAGTGCGCAGCCGACCAGCAGCGCGTCGGCGCGGGTGTCCAGGGCGAAGTACGTCCGCGTCCCCGCAGCCCCGGACGTGACCAGCACGTTGCGCCACAGCGCGACGCCGGCCACCCCGCCCAGCAGGACCACGGGCAGCCGGCGGACCAGCCACGGCCAGCGGCACAGGGCCACCAGCACCAGCGGCCACAGCAGGTAGAACTGCTCCTCCAACGACAGCGACCAGGTGTGCCCCAGCCAGCCGGCCCCCGTGCTCTGCCGCACCACCTGGAAGTAGTTGTTCAGATACAGCGCCGAGGCGGCCAGGCTGTCGAGGAACTCGGTCCGCTCGCCGGCCGTGCCGATCCCCAGCAGCACGACCGCCGTGAAGCCGACGAGGGCCAGCAACCAGAACGCGGGCAGCAGCCGGTAGGCCCGTCGGAGGTAGAACCGCGTGAGGGACATCCCACCGGTCCGATCCCGTTCGGCGAGCAGCTGCCCGGTGATCAGGAAGCCGCTGAGCACGAAGAACACGTCGACACCCAGGTAGCCGCCGGGCAGCAGGTCCATGTGGAACACGAGCACGCAGAGCACCGCGAGCGCCCGGACGCCGTCCAGTGCGGGGTTGCGGCCGCCGCGCCTGTCGCCGCCCCGCTGCGGAGCCCCGGCTGCCCGGGCTGCCCGAGCAGCCCGTTTTTCGGCGGCGGTCGGGCCGGTTGGCCTGGTCGGACCGGACGGCTGGACCTTCGGCCGCGGCTGGCCGGGCAGCCGCGGCGGCGGGTCGGCCAGCAGGGTGCCTGTCCGGCGGTCCGCCGCTGCCGGGCGACCGTGCGCCAACGCGGTGACGCGGTGCGGTCCACGTTCCGAGTCGTGTCCGTGGTCAGCCATTCACGCTCCTCTCAGAGCTGTCGGACTGCCCGTCTCCTGCCTGTTTCCCCCCTTCTATCCCGTCAACCTGGGCGTTTACTGTCAGGCGGACCCGGCCACCGCGACCACGAGCCTGACCCTGGGCATCCGCAGCACTACGCATCGAAGTCATTCCCTGTGGGCGCGGGTCTAGCTGTCGTCGTCCAGCCGAGTCCTGCGGCAAGCCGAGGGCGCGGCGGTCGGCAGATAGGTTGGCCCCGTGCGAGACAAGGGCACGAACTCCACGAACTCCACGAACGTCCGGGCGGCCGTCCTGTCCGCCGCCGCCATCGGGGGCATGGCCGGCGCAGCTCTCGCCGCTCACCGAGGGCGACGCGGGGTCGGCCTGGGCGGCCTCACTGGAGCGGCCGCGCTGGCGGCATCCGAGGCGGTCGCCCGTGCTCGGCAGCGGCCGGGCGAGATACCCGCCCTGTGGCAGCGGACAGCGACCAGTGCGGCGCTCGTCGCCCCCGCCGGGTGGGCGGCTGGGCAGCGCCGGCCCCCTCGCGGTGGGCGCGGCGACCGGAGGCGGCCGCCTTCATCACGATGGCGGCCTACCGTAGCGTCTCACCGCTGGTTTTTCGCGACCCACAGGTGAGCCTGCTCGCCGAACGGATCCCCGCGGAGCGGCTGCCCTTCATCGTGCCCCCGCCGGCGTCGACCCGCTGGTCCGCGAGTTCTACGAGCACACCACCCGGTTCACCCTCGACATCGTGCCCCGATGGCGGCTGTGGGTGCGTCCCGGCATCCCTTTTCTCGTGCTTCACTACCGCATCACCCGCAGGCGCCCGACCCCCGGATGAGACCCCGTCCGCTCGTCAAACCTCGGCTGCCGTACCGGGGCCCGCCCCTCGGGCCCCGGTACGGCCCGGGGTTACCCGGCTGCGATCTGTGTGGTGGTCTTCAGGTCCGCGCTGACGATGTACTTCACCGTGACGCCGAGCCTGGTGCCGACCACGAGATAGGACCCGTCGGAGTTCTTGCGCACGCTGGTGACCACGACCAGCGAATCCTTGGCGTTGATCGCCGCGGTCACCTTCGCCAGCTCACCCGCCGACAGCGACGTGTTCACCGATGTGGCCAGCCCGCTCGCGCCGTTCCCGCCCGCCCCCGCCTGGACGCCGGCGGACAGCCCCGTGCTCGCGCTCGCCATCGTCGCACCGCCGAAAACAAGTCCCGTGGCGGCGGCGATGGTCGTGAAGGCGAGGCCGATCTTCTTAGCTGGCATTATTTATGGCTTCCCTTCGCGCGGGACTGGCCGACAGCCGGCCCGCCCCATACTCTCCAGACATCAGTCGACAACCCGCCCGTTTCCCCTGGCCGACCCCGTGCGTGGTTCCGAGAATTTCCAGCGCATACCCACGAGCTTTTCTGTCTACCAGTGGGACGTTACGGGTGTGTCGAGAAGGACGCTACCCACGGGCCGGCAGACCCCGGCTTCGGAAAGCCTGTCGTCAGGCCGATAGTTTGTGGATCCCTCGGCTCTGTGCCAGGTCGAGAAGGGTGCCGTTACCAGGCTCACAGCACATGTACCTGACCAATGAGGCGACGGTCGGGTGTGACGGTCGTCCCGGCAGCGCGCTTTCCGATGTTCACGGACCGGCCGAAGAACTGGCCGCCGGACCGGCGATGCCCGCATCACCAGGTCACGTCCACCGGCGAAGCAGCGACCGAAGGTGAACGGCTCGTACGTCGTGTCCAGCGCGGGCCGGTGAGGGTCCGACGACCCGACCCGACCC
>NZ_JANEZT010000156.1 GCF_025403405.1 Frankia tisae | reverse complement strand
GCTGGGGAGACGGTGGTCGGGGCGGTGGCAGCGGACAGCGCCCGGCGCAGCCGGTCCACCTGTGCCGCGTCGAGCTCCATGCGGTCGCTGGCCGCGTCGAGCGACATGGTCCGGTAGCTGGCGGTGGCCGTGGCGACCACGGCGCCGTTCTCCTCGCGGATCTCGGACTCGGTGTGGATGAGCTGGTCCCCGCCGTCGCGGACCCGGGCGGTGCACTCGTAGCCGCCCCCGACGGTCACCGGCAGGACGTAGCGCAGCCGCATCCCCGTGGTGAACGGGATCTGACCGGTGCGCAGGACGATCAGGTTGCCCATGATCTCGTCGACGATCACCCCGAGCAGGCCGCCATGGACCACACCGGGGTAGGACTCGTGCGCCCGCCCCAGGCGGAAGACCGTCCGCAGGCCGTCGCCGTGGTGGGTGAACCGGAGCTGGATGCCGTGCGGGTTGTGCGGCGAGCAGCCGAAACACCGGTAGTCCTCGAGGACGTACCAGGGCAGGCCGATGTGGTCCGCCGCGGCCGGACCGGGGGAATGCCCGTTCGCCGCCGAGCCCGGCCCGCGCTGCGCGCCCGGGGCCACCTCGCCGGCCCGCTGACCGGCGAGCGGGGTCGACGTCATGAGATCGCTTCCGCGAGCCGACGGCGGACGCGGGCGTTGGAGCTGACGTCCATCCCGGTCAGGGCGGCGAACGCGCGGCGGATGTTGTCCTGGAGCTTCTCCAGGTCACCGGAACCGGCGACGGTCTCCAGGAACATCTCGAAGGCGGTGTCGATGGTCTCGTGGTCACGCAGGGCGACCAGCTCGCTCTTGAACACACCGACCGGGTGCTTGATCCGCTGCTCGCCGGTGTAGACGTGCAGCGTCTCCAGCACCGAGGGCAGCTCGTCGGGGTGCTGCGCGAGCCGGCGCCGGGCGAAGTGCAGGAACTCCCGCGCGTGCCCCGCCTCGTCCCGGCTGGCGTTGTTCATGATCCCGCGCAGCACCGGCTCCTCGATCCAGGCCGCGACCGCGCGGTAGACGTGGTTCACTGTGAGCTCGGAGATGATGTTCGTCGCCAGCGTGGCACACGGAGTGGTACCCGGGTCGTACGGCGCGCGCATCGCCTCGACCGCGGTGGTCCGGACCTCGGCGCCGACCGCGTTCAGCCACGTCCGGAAGGCGAAGTGGTGCTGCAGCTCCTCGTAGCCCCAGATCGCGACGAACGCCGAGAAGTCGTAGTCGTCGAACTCGTTGAGGAAGCCGTGCTGGGCGGCGATCGAGTTCGCCTCGCCCATGACCGCGCTCTTGACCATCGTGACGTACTCGGGCCGGACGAGGTCCAGGCGCACCTCGTCCCACGGCACGTCGGCCAACCGCCAGTGCTTGCGTTCGTAGTGGTGGAAGACGTCGAAGCTGTGCATCGGAGCTGTCTCCTGTCGATCGGACAACGGGGTCGATCGGACAACGGGGTCAATCAGGGCAACAGGGTCGATCCGGGCGATGGTCAGGCGTCGCGGCCGGCCGCCGGCCGCGTCAGCTCCCGGGCGGCCAGCCGCTGGAACTTCCCGCTCGAGGTGCGGGGCAGATCGTCGGGACCGACGAGGTGGACGAGCACGTCCGGCAGGCCGAGCTCGACCGACACCGCGGTGTGCAGGTCGGCGGCGAGCCGGGCCCGGTCGGCCGGGTCCTCCAGCGCGCTCTCGCCCACGACCGTGATGCGCTCGGCTCCGTCAGCGGAGGTGTCGGCGAACGCGACGCAGCGCCGACGATGCAGGCCGGGGGCGTCCCGGATCACGCTCTCGGCGTCCTCCGGGTAGAAGTTCACCCCGCGCACGATGATCATTTCCTTGCGGCGACCGGTGACGTACAGCTCTCCGGCGTGCTGGAAGCCCAGGTCGCCGGTGCCGAGCCAGCCGTCCGGGTCGGGCCTGGGCGCGGGCGGGGCACCGGGTGCGGTCAGATAACCCGCGGTGACCGGATCGCCGGCGATCTCGATCTCGCCCACCTCGTGGTCGGCGACCTCCTTGCCGTGCTCGTCGACCACCCGTACCCGCACGGCGCGGACCGGTCGGCCGAGCGCGGGCAGCCCGCGCGCCCGCCGGTCGTCCCTGGCCACCTCGACCGCGACGCCGCCGGCGCCCAGCCGGTCGCGGTCCACCCAGAGCGCCGTCGGAGCCCGGCCCAGGGGCGGAAAGGTCACGGCGAGCGTCGCCTCGGCCATCCCGTAGACCGGCATCATCGCCGCCGGCGCGAAGCCGGCCGGCGCGAAGTGGTCGAGGAAGCCGTCGAGGCCCGCCATCGGGATCGGCTCGGCGCCGTTGAGGGCGACCCGCCAGCGGCTCAGGTCGAACCGGCCCACCTCGGCGCGGGGGACGGACTCGGCCAGGGCCTCGTACCCGAAGCTCGGCGCCGGGGAGATCGTCGCGCCGCGGTCGGCGAACTGGCGCAGCCAGCGGGCCGGATCCTTCACGAAGGCCCCAGGAGACCACACCGCCATGTCAATCCCGGCGAACGTGCCGGCGAGGGTGCCGAACAGGCCCATGTCGTGGAACAGCGGCAACCACAGGCCGCCGCTGTCCTCGCCCGGGCGGATGTCGATGCCCGTGGCGATCGCGACCAGCCCGGCGAGGACGTTGCGATGGGTCAGCCGCACCCCCTTCGGCGCCGCCGTGCTGCCCGAGGTGAACTGGACGACCGCGAGCTCGTCCGGTTCGACGGTGGGCAGCCGTGCCGAGCCGCCCGCGGCCGCACCGAGGGCGAGGCTGCCCACCGGGATCAGCTCCACCCCGGTGAGCGCTCCGGCCAGCCGGGAAGCCACCGCGCCGAGCCGGTCGTCCACGAGGACCCGGCCGATGCCGGCGGCCGCGATGATCCCGGACAGCCGGGAGGCGTAGCCGGACAGGTCGCCGGCCGAGGTCGGCAGGGGCAGGGGGCAGGCAGCGGCGCCCGCGCCCACGGCCGCGAACAGCGCGACCAGGAACTCGGGGCTGTTGCGGCTGAGCACCCCGATCCGGTCGCCGCCCTCGACGCCGCGACCGACCAGCGCGACGGCCGCGGTCCGCGACGCCGCGGCCAGGTCGCGGACCGAGATGTCCCGGTCTGCGGAGGGAAACGAAAGCTGGAGTTCGGGATCGGCGGCGACGACCGTTTCCAGGGCGTCGGTGAGGTTGTCGGCACTTCCGGCGAGCATGTACTCGCTCCTGTCTCGCAAGGGCGGGACGTGGCGGACGAAGGTCGCTGGAGGAGAGGCGCCCGGCGTCAGCCGGCGGCGCCGGTGATGTTCACCAGCAGGGAGTCCGGACCGCGCAGGGCCGCGTTCGGCCGGTACTCGATGTCCTCGGTCACCAGGGACAGCTCGCCGCCGCGCCGCACCAGCGTGCCGATCGCCGCCTCCGCCTGAATCCGGGCGAGCGGCGCGCCGAGGCAGTAGTGCAGTCCGAGGGCGAAGCCGAGGTGGCGGCGCGCGGGCGGCGACGCCGCGTAGCGGGTGATGTCGAAACGGTCGGGGTCGGCGAACGCGGCGGGATCACGGTGCCCGGAGGCACTGAGCACGACCACGCCGTCGCCGCGGCGGAACGGGTGCCCGAGGACGGTGGTGTCGGCCAGCGCCACCCGGGTGACGAACTGGGACGGCGGATCGTAGCGGAGCATCTCCTCGACCGCGGCCGCGACGAGCTCGGGCCGCTCCCGCAGCAGCGCGAGCTGGTCGGGGTGACGCAGCAGCGCCAGGACTCCGTTCGTGACGAGGTTGGCCGTGGTGTCGAGCCCGGCCGCCAGCAGCAGCGCGCAGAGCTCGACGACCTCCCGCTCGGTCAGCACGTCCTGGTCGTGCTGGATCGCGACCAGCCGGCTCACCAGATCGTCGCGCGGCTGGGCGCGCCGCGCGGCGACCAGGTCGAACAGGTACCGGCCGAGGTCCCGGGCGGCGGCGGTGCGCACCACGATCTCGGCCGGGGAAAGCAGGTAGTCGGGGTCGGTGCCGCGGGTGATCCCCTGGATCCAGCCCAGGAACAACGGCGCCTCGGCGGCCGGGACACCGAGCAGGCGCCCCATGACCGCAAGCGAGAGCGGCCTGGCCAGACCGGCGACCACGTCGAGCCCGCCCTGAGCCACCGCCACGTCGACGAGGCCGTCGACGGTCCGGCCGACGAACGGTGTCTCGGCCAGGCTCGCCCGCGGCGTGAACGCCCTGCTGACCAGCCCCCGCAGCCGGGTGTGGTCGGGCGGGTCCATCGCCAGGAACGAGCCGCCGGGGACCTCGCCGGGAGCGACGCCCGGGCGGAACGGGTTCAGCCCGTCGGAGTAGCCCCGCCCCCAGTGCGCGCCCTGCAGGACGGCGGCGCAGCCGTCGTACGTGGTCGCCAGCGTCACCCGGGCGTCGCCGAGCCGGATCGGGCAGAACGGCGCCGTCTCCCGCAGGGCCCGGTACCGGGGGTACGGGTCGGGGCGGTGGACCGGGTCGAAGGCGTCGAAGTCCACGACGTCCCCGCCGCGCACGTCGGTCCCGGCGTTCGTCACCACGCGTTCTCCTTCCGTCTGCGCTGAGCGGTGGTCAGGTTGGGCGGTGGTCAGGTTGGGCGGTGGTCAGGCCTCGAACCGGACGGGCAGTTCCGCGATGCCGCGCACCACGATGTTCGGCCGGTAGAGCGGCGGGTCGGCCAGCAGCGTCATCACCGGGCCGCGGCGGGCGAGCTCCCGCAGCATGGCCTCCATCTCCAGCCGGACCAGCGGCGCGCCGATGCAGTAGTGCAGGCCGACGCCGAAGCCGAGGTGGCGGGGGACGGACTGGGACTGGGCGTAGCGGGTGAGGTCGAGCCGGTCCGCGTTGTCGTAGACGCGCGGGTCGCGGTTGGCCGAGGCGAGCAGGATGAGCGCGCCGTCGCCCTCCTTGAAGCTGTGGCCGGAGATCTCCATGTCCCGGACCGCCATCCTGGTGGTCGCGTGCGAGGGGCCGTCGTAGCGCATGAGCTCGTCGACCGCGGCCAGCGCGAGGTCGGGGTTCCTGCGCAGCACCTCGAACTGGTCCGGGTTGCGGGTCAGCGACAGCACGCCGTTGGCCAGCAGGTTCACCGTGGTCTCGTGCCCGGCGACCAACAGCACGGTGAGGGTGGCGATCATCTCGCCGGTGGTGAGCCGGTCGCCTTCCGCCTCGACCTGGGCCAGCGCCGAGATGAGGTCGTCCTTCGGACGGGCCCGCCGCTCGGCGACCAGCTTCTCGAAGTACTCGCGGAAGTGCTGGGCCCCGTCCGCCCGGGACTTCAGCTCCGCCGCGGACAGCAGGGCGTCGGGGTCCAGGCCGCGGGCGATGCCGGCGGACATCGCCCGCACGGAGGCATGGTCCTGCGCCGGCACGCCGATCATCTCGGCGATCATCGTCAACGGCAGCGGGTAGGCGAGATCCTCGACGACGTCGATCTCGCCCACCTTGATCGCGTTGTCGACGATCTCGGCGGCGACCTCCTCGACCCGGGCGCGCAGCGACTCCAGGCCGCGGGCGGTGAAGGCCTTGCTCACCAGGCGGCGCAGCCGGGTGTGGTCCGGCGGCTCCATCCAGAGGAACGACGCGGGCAGGTCCGAGCCGTCGCTCTCCGGGTGCAGGAACTCCGGCTCCTGTGCATGGCTCCACGCCGAATCCTGGAGGATGGCGTCGGCCTCGGCGTAACGCGAGACGATCTGGAGGTTGAACGGGCCGGGCACGAACGGCCCCGCCTCGCGCAGCACCTCGTAGGCGGGGTACGGATTGTGTCGGGATTCGGGCATGAACGCGGCCACGATCGCTTCCTCGAGGGAGAGCGAGCCGGTCCCCGCGGTCGCCTCGGTCGGCGGCGCCGTTGATTCGGTCGTCGTGATATCCACGTGCGTGTCCTCTCGTCCAGATCAGCCGGCGACGGATCCCGGCCGACGGTGGGCGTCAATACGCAGGTCTTTCGCCATGCATTGCACGAACGAAATTTTCTCGGGGGCGGTTTTAACCGTCGGTTCGGACGGTTCTTCGGTCGGCTGGACGGTCGACCGGTTCGCTCCGGGACCGGCGGCCAGAAGAAAGCCGGCGTCCACGAGATACTGGCGGCGAATTGAATGTCACGATGCCGTGATGTCCGAGGGCTGGTCGATACCAATGAGCCCTGAATCGAGTCTCTATCGCGGCCCGGCTGCCGTCAAGGCCAAAGGATCGATACAATCGATCTATCGCCGCGCGACCACGGTCGGATGAAAGCAAGAAGTCGAGCGGGTTTCACGGAGATGAGTAACACCGAACGCCGGCGACAAAAGAACTGACCCGGGGTGCCCGGCGGGCGATCAGCCGATCGAATACCGGCGCGACCCGCATTTTTGAGCCGGCCGCCGATATAGGCGGCCGGCTCCGCTCTACTTCGCTGCGGCGTCCGGCCTGCCGGTCGTCGCGCCCAGGCGGAGTCCCCCGTCCGGGTCGAACAGGTGGACATGCTCGGCCTGGACGCGCACCCGCACGGCGTCCCCGACCGCGGGCACCCGGTCACGGCCGCGGATGCTCACCGCCCACGGGGGGTCCTCACCAGGACTCACGCAGGTCACCACGGTGCCGTCCCCGGTGAACTCGACGACGTCCGCGACGCCCCGCAGCACGACCCCCGGCCCGGCGGGGACCGCCACGGCAGTGCTGTCCACGGCAGTGCTGTCCACGTCCGGTCCCCCGCCACCGTGCGCCGGGCCGTCTCCGGCGGCGTCCACCGGCTCGAGCAGCCCGTCGGCCGGTCGCCAGCCCAGCAGTAGCGGGCCCGACTCGGGTCGGGGCGGGCCGGGCAGCCGCGCCGCCACCCCCGGACCGGCCAGGACCCGCCCGTCCCCCGCCGGCGCGACGGTGTGCAGGTTCATCGGCGGGCTGCCCAGGAACGTCGCGACGAAGGTGTCCGCCGGGTACCGGTACACCTGCTCGGGCGGCCCGGCCTGGACCACCCGGCCGCGGTTCATGACGACCAGGTTCGTGCCCATCGACAGCGCCTCGAGCTGGTCATGGGTGACCAGCACCACCGTGTTGCCGAGCTCCCGGTGCAGTCGGACCAGCTCCGCCCGCGCCCGCTGACGAAGCTGGGCGTCGAGGCTCGACAGCGGCTCGTCGAGAAGCAGGACGGCCGGGCGGCGCACGATCGCCCGGGCCAGGCCCACCCGCTGGCGCTCCCCGCCGGAGAGCTGCGAGGGCAGCCGGCGGCGCAGCTCGCTGAGCCCGAGCATCGCGCAGACCTCGGCCACCCGGCTGGAGATCTCCGCCCGACTCGGACCGGAGCGCCGATCATGCCTGGCCGCCAGCCGGAGACCGAAGTCGATGTTGCGCTCCACGGTCATGTGCGGGTACAACGCGAAGTCCTGGAAGACCAGGGCCACCCCGCGCTCGCCCGGCGGCAGGTGGGTCACGTCGGTGCCGTCGATGAGCACCCGACCCTCGTCGGGCGTCTCCAGCCCGGCGACGACCCGCAGCCCCGTCGACTTCCCGCAGCCGGACGGGCCGACCACGACCGTCAGCGAGCCGGCCGGCACACCCAGGCGCGGCACGTCGAGCGCGGGGTGGGCGCCGTAGCGTTTCACGATGCCTGCCAGCGTGATCCCGTCCGTCGTGATCCCGTCCGGCGCGGCATCGGACGCGTCCGGCACGTCGGGCCGTGGCCGTCCCGGCGTCGGCGTCGGTGTCGGGAGCTCGGTCGGGCCGGAGGTGGTCATGTCGGCGATGTGCGTCATCTCAGTCCGCTGTGCATGAAGGCGTCGGTGACGCGGCGGGAGGCGAGGAGGTAGACGGCGACGATTGGCAGGGTGGCCAGCATCGAGCCGGCGAGCAGGGGCCCGTACTCCGGACCCTCCTGGGTGAGGAAGGCGGCCAGGCCGGGCTGGATCGTGGCGTGATCGATGTCCGGGGCGGCCAGACTCGGCCACAGATACTCGTTCCAGGCGGTGATGAACAGCAGGATCGCGACCGCGCCCAGGGCCGGCCGCAGCAGCGGCAGCAGCACCAGCCGCAGCACCTCCCCCGGTCGGGCGCCGTCGAGGACGGCCGCGCCCAGCACCGTCGAGGGGACCGCCCGGATGTGGTCGCGCAGGAGGATCACCGCGAGGCCCGTCCCGTAGAGCTGCGGCAGGATCAGGCCCGGGAAGGTGTTGCGCCAGCCCAGGTGGGAGATCGTCAGGAACAGCGGGATGATCAGTGACTGCGGTGGGACCAGCAGGGTGATCACGATCAGCGCGACCAGCACCCGGTGCGCCCGGGGCGGGAAGCGGACGAGCGCGTAGGCGGCGGGCACGGCGATCAGGAGCTGCAGCAGCGTGACCCCCGCCGCCATCACGGTGGTGTTGATCAACAGGCGCCAGACCGGGAAGTCCCTGGTGGCAACCCGGTAGTTGTCGAGAGTCGCGGGCGAGGGCAGCGGGTTGGAGTCGAAGATACCGCCCGGGGTCTTGAACGACGCCGCCAGCGCCCACAGCACCGGCAGGATCATGATCGCCGTGGCCCCGAGCAGGAACGCGTGCCGGCCGACCGTCCCGACGATCCGCCTGGTGGTCGCGCTAGGCGATGGCACGGCGCCTCCGTCCGGCCACGAGCAGCCCGAGTCCCAGCACCAGCGCGAGCGCGCCGGTGATGACGACGGCGGCGGCCGAGGCCGTGCCCGCGTCGAAGAAGGTGAAGGCGTAGGTGAACAGCCGGTAGTAGACGTTGTCGGTCGAGCCGGCCGGGCCGCCCTGGGTCAGCACGGCGACGTTCGCGAAGATCCACGGCCAGACCACGACGAGGGAGAGCATGCCGAGCAGGACGACGGTGCGCCGCAGGTGTGGCAGCACGATGTGCCGGGTGATCTCCCACTCGGTCGCGCCGTCCAGCGCGGCCGCCTCGAGCAGGCCACGCTCCAGGTTCGCCAGCGCCGCGCCGAAGAGCAGCACGTTGAGGGCGACGACCTTGACCGAGGTGATCAGCAGGACGGAGTACAGCGCGCTGGACGGGTCGCCGAGCCAGTTGTGCGCGCCGACGCCGAACCAGCCCGCCACCACGTTGACCAGCCCGGACAACGGGTCGAGCAGGAACTGCCAGGTGATGGCCGTGGCGATCGGCGCGAGCACGACCGGCAGGAACAGCAGCGTCCGGTAGACGGTGCTGACCCGGCCGGGCCGCTTCCACAGGGCGATGGCCAGCGCCATCGGCACGACGGTGGCGAACGGCAGCATCACCACCGCGTAGACGAGCGTGTTCCGGGCGGCGTGCGGGAACTGCGGCTCGTGCACCAGCCGGGAGTAGTTGGCCGTCCCCAGCCAGGACGGGTGGGGTGCGGTCAGGTTCCAGCTCATGAAGCTCAGGACCCCGGTGAACACCAACGGCCCGTAGACCCAGACGACCAGGGCGACGATCAACGGGGCCAGGTAGAGCCAGGGTCGGGCGCGATCACGCAGGCGCACCACCGGGGGAGCGTGGTCGACGCCACGCTCCCCCGCGATCAGCGACGGGTTCGCCATCCGATCACTTCTGGCCGAGGACGCCGCGTACCTGGCCCGCCACCGACGACAGGGTCGACGCCGGATTGGCCCCCCGTAGCACGATCGGTTCGACCGCGTCGTCCTGGAGCGCGACGACGGCCTGACTGGCGCGCTTGCCGGTGTAGGACTGGTAGGGGCTGACGTCGTCGAGCTGTGCCAGGGCAGGGGAGAGCAGCTTGTTGGCCGCGAAGTAGGGCGCGAGGTACTTCGGATCGGTCGCCAGGCTCGGGCGCAGCGGCAGGTAGCCGATCTTCGAGGTGATGATCGTGAAGCCCTCCGCCGAGGTCAGGAACTTGATGAACTCCCAGGCCGCCTGCTGGTGCGCCTTGTCCTTGGCCAGGACCGCGAGCCCGGCACCGGAGTAGGTCGGGGCCGCCGGCCTGCTCCCGAAGCTCGGGAAGCCCGCCGTCCGCAGCTCGAACTTGCCGGTGGAGGCCTTCTGCAGGCTGGCCGTGACGGCGGTGCTACCGATCAGCATGCCCAGCTTGCCGGCGCCGAAGGCGGCGACGGCGTTCGTGGCCGTGATCGCCGGTTGCGCACCCGACGTGGTCAGATCCTGCATGGCGGCCAGCGCTCCCACGGCCGCCGGCTGATCGAAGGCCGGCAGGCCGTCGGGGCCGACCTCCCGCCCGCCGTTGCTGGCGATCACGGACTGGGTCAGGTAGTCGGACTTGCCCGAGTCGACGACGGCGAAGTACACGCCCTGGGCCCCGGCCTTCTCCTTGATGGCCAGCGCGTCCTTCTTGACCTCGTCCACGGTCGTCGGCGGCCTGGTCGGATCGAGGCCGGCCTTGCGGAACAGGTCCGCGTTGTAGAAGATCACCGGGATCGAGATGGTGTACGGGACCGCCTTCACCTTGCCGTCCACCTCGACGGCGGACAGCAGGTGCTGGGAGAACCCGGCCATGGCGGCGTTCCAGTCGGCCCTGGTCGGGATGTCCTGCACGGGCACGATGGGCAGGAGCTGGTAGGCGGCCGCCATCTTGCTCCAGCCGATCTGGGCCACGTCCGGCGGGGAGCCGGCCGCGGTGTCCGTCTGCAGCCGGGTCAGCACGTCGGCCACCGCGACGCCCTGCGGCTTGACGGTGATGTTCGGGTGCGCCTTCTCGAACGCGTCGATCAGAGCCTGCGTCCCCTTGCCGCCGATGTCCGGCGTTCCGTAGTTGTAGGACAGGAAGCTGACCGAGATCTTCTGGTCCGATCCGGCGGCCGGGGCGGTGGCGGCCGAGCCGGAGCTCGATCCGCAGGCGGCCAGCGCGGCCGCGGTGATCAGGGCCACGGCGGCGGCCGGCGACCACCGCCGCCGCCCGGCCACGCGGTCGACGTTCCTGCGCTCGACGCTCCTGCGCTTGACGCTCCTGCGCTTGACGATCATGAGCGGACCCCTGTCGAGGAACGGATGTCGAAGGTTCTGGCCGGGGCGGCGAGGTGCACCGGCCCCCGGAACGAGCGCTCGGCGTCGGCCTTACGCGCCGCCAGCCAGGCATCGTCGGCGGTGATGAAGTGGGTCAGCACGAGCTCCTTCACGCCGGCCGCGGCGGCCACGTCCCCCGCCTCGGCCGCGCAGAGATGACCGTGCGTCGTGACGTCGGGCTCCTCAAGGGTCGCCTCGGAGAGGAACAGGTCGACGTTCGCGGCGAGCGAGACGAGGTCGGGGGTGTAGGCGGTGTCCCCGGTGAAGGCGAACGAGCCCTCCGGGCTCTCGATACGCGTCCCACAGTTGAGCAGAGAATGGTTCAGCTGGTGCATGCTGATCTCGCAGTCACCGACGGTGAACGTGTCGCCCGGCTCGTACTCATGGACATCGAACGCGACATCAAACGACCGGTCCAACATGGGAAACGACGGGACCGGAAAGACCGAGGCCAGCAGATCGAGCTTGGCCCGGCCGCCTTTCGGCACGTACAGCGGGACCGGCGGCCACTCGGCCCGCGCCGCGCCGCGCAGGGTGGGAAAACGCTCCGGATCACGGAGCCGACCGGACAGCAGCGTCTTGCCGACGGTCAACAGGTCGTAGCAGTGATCCGCGTGCAGATGGCTTATTATTATTGCGTCGAGTTCGCTCGGGTGCGCGACCGAGCTGAGTGCCGTGGCCGCGCCGGGACCACAGTCCAGCAGGAGCCGAGCCGACCCCGTCGAGACGAGATAGCTGGAGCTGGACTGGCCGTCGGCAGGCATGCCCTGACGACAACCCAAAACGGTTAACCGCATAAGTAATCCCATTTCTTGGTATCCGGCGCCAGTCGACGGTGACCTGCCAACTCCGGGAAAATGCTCTCAGCAGGGCATCCAGGTTTCAATCACAAACTCCCGATGGTTCGATTGCATGCCAGAGTTCCGACTTTTCACCCCCCGGTCATAGCCTCGTCACCATCGGGTCGCTCAGAAGACGACCCGATGGTGTGTGCCATCAGCCTGCGACCCGCAGGTAGTGGACCCAGTACCCCTGGAGCGGGGCGTAGCCGGCACCGAGCCGAATGTGAACTGCGTACACCGGTTCACGCCGCAGATCTCGTCATCGAGCACGGCACGTCACCTTCCCTGGACCCGACCTGGCATGGACGTAACCACACCGCGAGCCCAGGATTTCGGCTGTGCGCCGCGCCCATTGCCGCCGCGGTGACCGGGGCTATCGCCTGGGAGGGATGCCAGAGCCGAGCACGTCGGCGCACGTCGGCGCACGTCGGCTGCCGGGGCGGCCTGCTTGTTGGTGAGCCGGTCCCTGAGATGCGGCGCTCGAAGTCCCCTTCCCGGGCAAGGGCATCCGACGGCGGCGGATCACCCACTCCGAGGACGGGTCACGCTCGGAGGTGTCCACCTCCTGGTATTCCGCCGCCCTCGCCGACCCTGCACCGCTGCTGATCTTCCGTGAACGCATTCGTCAAGGCACCCGGGCCCGAGAACTGCGTCTCGGAGCCCCGCGAATCAAGGAAGTTTTTCCGAAACTCGTCGTGGCAGATTTCAAAGTAGATTATTGGAGTCGGAGAACAGGAATCAGCACCGAATCCTGCGGCCGGCAGACCGGACAGCCCAACCCGAGGCCCCCGGCCGACGACGTCCCGGACATGTTCCCGATTTCCGGCCGACGCCTCGTAATCTTCGCTCATCGCCGGCATGACAAGCCCTCTCCGTGGAACGCGACCCTTGTCAGAAAACACGCGACCACGAAGAAGGTGCTTCCCAGTGTACCGACTTCCCGGGCTGAGCCGCAAAGCCGCCGAGGCCGTCGTCGCCATGGCCGAACAACACTTCCCCGACTGGAATCGCCATCAAGGTCGCCCTCGCGGCCTGGACCTGATCGCCGCCCTGCGCCTGACCCTGTGCCGGCTGCGACGCAACGCCACCTACAACGATCTCGCCGAGGACTTCGGGATCGGAGTCACCACGGTGTGGACCTACCACCAGACGATGGTCACCTTCCTCGCCGACACCCTCGCCACCACCACCGAAGCCCTGTCCCGGCAGGTCCAGGGCCTGGTCTGCCTGATCGACGGGACCCTCGTCAGCAGCGGCGACCCGTAGGTGAACAGTGCTCGACCGTCCGGCGCCTACGAGAGCTCGAAGACGCCTGGGCGCAGTTTGAAGCCCTTCACCCGCAGGGACGGGTGGAGCGCGCCCTCGGCGAGACCGTCGACGAACAGCGTCCGGGCACGCAGGAAAGCGGCGCGCTGCTCGGGTCGCAGTCGGCGATAGTCTGCCCAGAACTGGGCGACCGCTTCGTAGGTGGGCACACCGTCACCCTAACGGACCGATCCCACACTTTCCGCATCGATGCGACGTCCCGGAAGACGCCGGCACGGTCATCTCCTCGCGGCGGCCGTCAGCTCGCCTTCGTGTGCGGTTCCGCGGCGAGTTCGGCAAGCAGCGCGCCGAACGAGGCTTCGGACGGGCAGATCACCGACCGACCCGCGGCAAGATCGTCGAGGGCCTCGTCGAGGAGCCGTGCGGTCTCAGGATCAGGCTCGTCGACCCACTCGTGAGGTTCCGGAACCGGATACGGGAGATCGGTCGGATTTGCCATGATCCATCACCGTCCCTCATGTTCCAGCCCGTTCCAGGAAGTCACCCAACGCGGAACCTATCGCATCAATGCCCAGAGGTACGCCAGAACATGCCAGGTAATGCATGGAGCTGCAGGTCGAAACAGTCTGTGACCTCTGCTGCGAGCGACGATCCAGGAGGTGTGACGGTACTTGGCCGACTGGCCGGGCCGCACCCACTTCGGATCAAGGAGTGCGGGTGCGAGCGGTCAGCCGACGAGGATCATCGCCATCTCCCCTCGCTCACCCCCGGTGAGCGCCTTGATCTACTCGGAGCCGAAATCGGGACAGATCACGGCCAGCGCACCGAGGGCGGACCCGAAGGTCATGATCCTCCGCCTCGTCGGCGTCGCAGTCTCCGACGAGCCGTCGGGCACCGGCGGAGGTCAGAACGACCCGTCGCGGTATCCCGTCGGGGTCTCCGCCTAACGCCACCGCCGCCCCCTCAGCGTCAGTCTCGGTGAGGGTCACGTCCAGCGGCGTGGTGTACGGAGAGTGACTCCGCGTGATCCTAAGTTTAGTTTAGGCGGTGAGTGCTTCGGGTGTCACGCTGATCTCGGGTGTGTCGGCCGGCGTGTTCCCCGCGTCGACTTTCGCGAGGATTTCCAGGCCGAAATAGCGGTGGGTTTCGATCCACTCGTCGTGTTGCTCGGCCAGGACGGCGCCGACGAGTCGTATGATGGCCCCACGGTCGGGGAAGATACCGACGACGTCGGTCCGCCGGCGGATTTCCTTGTTCAGCCTTTCCTGCGGGTTCGACGACCAGATCTGCCGCCAGATCTCCCGCGGGTAGGCGGTGAACCCGAGCAGGTCCGCTTTCGCGTCGGACAGGTGTTCCGCGGCGCGGGGCAGTTTCTCGGCGAGAGCGTCGACGACCCGGTCGAACTGCACGGTCACCTCTTTCGCGTCCGCCTGCTCGAAGATAGTCCGGACCAATGTTGCCACCCACGGCTGCGACGACTTCGGTGTGAACGTCAACAAGTCGCGCAGGTAATGCGTCCGGCATCGCTGCCAGGAGGCGCCCGGCAGCGTCGACCCGATCGCCGCGACCAGACCCC
>NZ_JANEZT010000155.1 GCF_025403405.1 Frankia tisae | reverse complement strand
CTCACCCGCGGACCCCGTCGCGCTCGTCGACGAGGCGGCGTTGGGCGCCTTCTTGTCGGAGGTGGTACCGCCGTACCGCGAGTTGTCGGTGAGCCTGCTCGCCGGCGGCGCGTCCAACCTCACCTACCTGGTCCGCCTTGACGACCGGCCGTACGTCCTGCGTCGCCGGCCGATGGGGCACGTGGCGCCGCGGGCGCACGACATGCACCGGGAGTTCACCATCCTCGCCGGGCTGCACGGCAGCGGGATACCGGTCCCCCGCGTGCACGGGTTCCACGGCGGCGACGACGTCGCAGGCGCCCCCTGCTACCTGATGGACTTCGCCGCCGGGGCGGTCATCCACGGCCCGTCCGATGCCGGCCAGCTCGACGCCGACCAGGCCGACCAGTGCTGCGCCCGCCTGGTCGAGACGCTGGCCGCGCTGCACGCGGTCGACTGGCGGGCGCTGGCGGTCGAGGGGTTCACCGACCGTTCGGCCGGCCGCCCGGGCGGATTCGTCGGCCGCCGCATCGACAGCTGGCTGCGTCAGTGGCGCTCCGTCGAGCACCGTGATCTGCCGCAGGTCGAGGAGCTGGGAACGCTGCTGCTGCGGGACGTGCCGACCCAGGCCCGCTCGACGCTGGTCCACGGCGACTACCGGCTCGGCAACGTCGTGCTCGACCTCACCGGCCAGGTGCGCATCCAGGCGCTGCTGGACTGGGAGCTGTCGACGGTCGGCGACCCGCTGACGGACCTGGCGCACCTGCTCGTGTACTGGGAACCGAGCCGCGGGCGGGTCACCCATCCCGCGCAGCTGATCGCCCGCCGCCCCGGGTTCGCCGACGGCGCGGCGCTGACGGCCCGGTACGCCGCGCTCACCGGGGCCGACGTGACGAACCTGCGCTACTACCTGGCGTTCGAGCACTGGCGGGCGGCAGTCATCAAGGACGCGATGTACCTGCGGCAGCGACGCTACGGCGGTGAGGCGGGCGCGGGCGCCGGCGCCGTCGGCGAGGCGGTCCTGCTCCATCTCGACGAGGCGCGCGACCTGCTGGGCGACGTCCCCGCTCCAGGGCGCACCCGCGGTGGCTCCACTCGATGATCAGGAGGCATGCCCGGTGGACGAGACGTTCGTGAAGCTACGCCGGCAGGTCAGGGAGTTCGTCGACGACGAGGTCATCCCGGCCGAGCCCGTCCTGGACCGGGGCGACGCCACGGCCACCGCCCGGCTGGGGGAACTGCGCGCCGAGGCCAAGCGCCGCGGGCTGTGGGCGCTGGGGCACCCGACGGAGATCGGCGGCGGCGGGCTGTCGTTCCTGCAGACCGCGCACCTCAACGAGATCATCGGACGGTCGTTCTACGGGCAGAAGGCACTGGGCACCTGGTCGATGCAGGACTCGCTCATGCTGCACGAACAGGGCACCCCCGAGCAGCGGCAACGCTGGCTGGCTCCACTGGTGGCGGGGGAGATCCGCTCGTCCGTCGGGCTGACCGAGCCCGAGGTCGCCGGGTCGGACCCGACGCTGATCGCCTCCACCGCGGTGCTCGACGGCGACGAGTGGGTCGTCAACGCGCACAAGTGGTTCACCACCGGGGCGAACATCGCCGCGTTCACGACGGTCTTCGCGGTGACCGAGCCCGAGGCCGCGCCGCACCGGCGGGTCTCGGCCATCATCGTCCCGACCGACACCCCCGGCTACGAGGTCGTCCGTTCCGTGCCGACGCTGGGCACCGAGCACTCGATCATGGGTGATCACTGCGAGATCCGGCTGACCGACGTGCGGGTGCCTGCCGCCAATCTGCTCGGGGCGCGCGGCGACGGGTTCGTCATCGGGCAGAAGCGCCTCGGCCCGGGGCGGATCTTCCATGCCATGCGCTGGCTCGGCCAGATGGAGCGGGCGTTCGACCTGATGGTGGCGCGGGCCAACGAGCGCTTCGCCCACGGGTCGAAGCTGATCGACAAGGGCGAGATCCGCCGCCACATCGCCGAGTCCGCGGCCGACATCTTCTACCACCGCGCGGCGGTCATCGCCGCGGCGCAGGCCGTCGACTCCGGTTCCCGGGCCCGAGTGGAGATCGGCCTGGTCAAGGTCCGCGGTGCCCACCTGCTGCACGACGTGATCGACCGCGCCATCCAGGTCCACGGCGCCCTCGGCGTCACCGCCGACACCCCGCTCGACGCGATGTACCGGCGGGCCCGCTACGCCAGGATCTACGACGGCCCGGACGAGGTGCACCGCGACACCGTCGCCCGTCTCCTCGGCCGCGACCCGAACCGAGTCCCGTGGGCCGTGGACTGACGGCGGCCACCTGACGGCGGCAAACTGACGGCGGCAAACTGACGGCGGCAAACTGACGGCGGCAACCGGGCCGTCGGCGTGGGGCGGGCTGGAACGCACATCCGACCGGCAGGATGGTAGCCGTGACCGTTGCGGGTCCTCGGTCGCACGCCGCGGACGAGCCCCCCGCCGAGGGGGCCTTTCGCCGGGAACGTGGAGCGGCGCGCGGGGGGTGGCCGAGCCCGGTCCGCCGCCGCGCGGCGCGTGCCACCGCGGCCCTCAGCCTGCTGGTCGGATGCCTGCTGCTGGTGGGCCTGGGCGGCGACGGCGGCGGCGTTCCGCTCGTCGCCGGCTCGGCGGCGAACCGGCAGGTCTCCGCGGACCTCGCCCGCACCCCGCCGATGGGCTGGAACAGCTGGAACGCCCTCGGCGGCGAGGTGCGCGACGGCGACATCCGGGCCGCCGCCGACGCCCTGGTCAGCTCGGGGATGCGCACCGCCGGCTACCGGTATGTGATCGTCGATGACGGGTGGATGGCGCCGACCCGCGGCAGCGACGGGCGCCTGGTCGCCGATCCCGAGCGTTTCCCCGCCGGCATCGCCGCCCTCGCCGCCTACGTGCACGCCCGCGGGCTGAAGTTCGGCCTCTACGCCTCCCCCGGCCGCACCACCTGCCAGGGGCTGCCCGGCAGCTTCGGCCACGAGACCACCGACGCCGCCACCTTCGCCGCGTGGGGGGTCGACTATCTCAAGTACGACGCCTGCGGCTACCCGGGCCTGCGCCCGGGCGGCACCGACGCCCGCAGGTGGCTGATCGCCGGTTTCGCCCGGATGCGCGCCGCGCTCGACGCCACCGGCCGGCCCGTCGTGTTCAGCATCAACCCGTCCTCGGACGGCGATCCCGCGGCCGTGCGGGCGTGGACCTGGGCGCCGCGGGTCGCCCACCTGTGGCGGGTCACCAACGACCACGCCCCCTGCTGGGCGACCACCGAGCCGATGGACGGCTACCCGGGCGTCTGCACGACGGACAACCTCGACGCCGCCCGCGCCTGGGAGCCCGACGGCGGCCCTGGGCGCTGGAACGACCTGGACATGCTGGCGATCGGCCTGACCCCGGCCGCGGCCAATCCCGTGGTGCGCCAGCTGGCCGGCCTGGCCACCGGGACCCCGGCGGCCTCCCTCGACGACACCGAGGCCCGCGCCGAGATGAGCATCTGGTCGATGCTGGCCTCCCCGCTGCTCGCCGGCAACGATCTCACCAGGATGACCGCGACGACGGCCGCGATCCTCACGAACCCGGCCGTGCTCGCCATCGACCAGGACCCGCTGGGCGCCGCGCCGGTCCCGGTGCCCCGCGGCGACGGCCTCGCGCTGTGGACCCGGCCGCTGGCCGACGGTGACACGGCCGTGCTGGCCGTCAACCGCGGCGACTCCCCCCGCGCGGCGACCCTCACCGGGGCCGAGCTGGCCCTGCCGGCCACCGCCACCGCCACCGCCGGCTACCGTGCCACCGACCTGTGGACGGGCACGAGCACCACCATCGCCGACGGCGCGCTGCCAGTGGCCCTCGCGCCGCACGCCGCCGCCCTGTTCCGCCTTGCCCCCGCCGGCCGCGATGTCCGCCGGGTTCCGCAGGCGCAGGACTGACCGCCCGGGCGGCGGCTCAGACCGGCCAGCGGGCGCCGGGCTCCCAGACCGACATGACGACGCTGGACATGTCCAGGGTGTCGCTCAGCGGCAGACGCCCGTCGCCCACCCGGGTCAGGAACTCCCCGAACACCTTCGCCGGATCGTCGTCGAGCTCGTAGACCGCCAGGTGCCGTTGTGGCAGGCGACCGTCACCGGGCTCGACGTCGGCGGGCGGGATGTCCGGCCGGACCTGGTAACGCTGGGCGGCGACGACGCCGGGAACCTCGCAGACGTCCCGGATGTGCACCTCGTCGTACCACTTGTTGTACTCGTCGTCCCGCCCGTCGACGGGATTGCTCAGGACCAGGAACAGCGCGTGGGCCACGTCTGGTTTCCCTCCTCGGCGAGAACCGGCCGTCCCAGGACGCCACCGGTGTCCGACGACCGGGACACTAGCGACCACTCGCCCCACCGTCCATGATTTTCTGGCAGATGACTGCCAGAAAATGGCGTCGCGGACGCTGCCCGCTCCGCATCCTCCGGCCTGCGCCGCACCTCCTGGCACTCGCCGCGTCTCCCGGCACGCTCGGCGACTCCCGGCACATTCGGCGTCGCCGCGCCCGAGGAGACTGGGCGCATGCTGCCCGATCGCGCGGTCATCGGGGCGGACCTGCCCGTGCGGCACGTCCTGCCCGCGCTCACCGCCGCCCTGACCGGCGCCGGCCGGTCCGACCCGGGCGGGGTCGCGGTGCTGGTGGCACCGCCCGGCACGGGCAAGACGACGCTGGTCCCCCTCGCGCTCGCCGACGAGGTCACCGGCCGGGTCGTGGTCGCCCAGCCGCGGCGGATCGCGGTACGGGCGGCGGCCCGGCGGATGGCCTGGCTCGTCGGCGGTGAGGTCGGCGACGCCGTCGGTTACACGATCCGCGGGGAACGCCGGGTCGGGCCGTCCACCCGGGTCGAGGTGGTCACGACGGGGGTCCTCGTCCGGCGGCTGCAACGCGACCCGGAGCTTCCCGGGACCGGTGCGGTGATCCTCGACGAGTGCCACGAGCGCCACCTCGACGCCGACCTGGCGCTCGCGTTCCTGCTCGACGTCCGCGCGGCGCTGCGGCCCGACCTGCTGCTGCTCGCGACCTCGGCGACCGCCGACACCCCGCGGCTGGCCGGCGTGCTCGGCGCACCGGGGCTGCCCGCCCCCGTCGTCGGCGCCGACGCCGCCCTGTTCGACGTCGAGGTGGTCTGGGCTCCCCCGCCGGGACCGATCACGCCCGCGCACGGCCTGCGGGTCGACCCGCGGCTGCTCGACCACGTCGCCGCGACCGTCGGGCGCGCCCTGCGTGAGACCTCCGGGGACGTGCTCGTCTTCCTGCCCGGCGCCGGCGAGATCGCCGCGGTCGCCGGCCGGCTCGCAGGCCACCGCGACACCGTCGACGTGCTCACCCTGCACGGCCGCCAGTCCGGCGGGACACAGGACGCGGCCCTGCGCCCCGGGCCACGGCGCCGGGTCGTGCTGGCGACCGCGGTGGCGGAGAGCAGCCTCACGGTGCCCGGGGTCCGGGTCGTCGTCGACGCCGGACTGGCACGATCACCGCGCATGGATCATGCCCGGGGACTGGGATCCCTGGCGACCGTGCGGGTGTCCCGGTCGTCGGCGGGGCAGCGCGCCGGGCGGGCCGGGCGGGAGGCTGCGGGCCGGGTCTACCGCTGCTGGTCCGCGGCCGAGCATGACCGGCTGCCCGCACAGGCCGAACCGGAGATCGCCGTCGCCGACCTGACTGGCTTCGCCCTGGACCTCGCCGTCTGGGGCCATCCCGGCGGCGTCGGCCTCGAGCTGCTCAGCGACCCGCCGACGGGCGCGATGGACGCCGCCGGGGCGTCCCTGCGGGCGCTCGGCGCGCTCGACGACACCGGTCGGGTGACGCGGCGAGGACGCTCGATCGCCGCCGTCGGGGTCCACCCCCGGCTCGCCAGCGCCCTGCTCGACGGCGCTCCTGTCGTCGGCGTGCGGCGCGCGGCCGAGATCGTGGCGATCCTGTCGGGCGACGGTCCCGCGGGCGGCGGCGGGCCGGGTTCGGGGTCCGACGATCTCCTCGCCGCCTGGCGCCGCCTGCGCAGCGACGCCGACCGGGCCGCCTCCGCCCGCTGGCGCGACGAGGCCCGGCGGTTGCGCTCGGTCGCCGAACCCGCCGGACCCGCCGGCGGCGAACCGTCCGGCGGCGACATCACCGACGACCATGCGGCAGGGCGCAGACCGCTCGGTGGCGGTGTCGCCGACGACCTTGCGGCCGGGCTCGTGGTCGGGCTCGCCTTTCCCGAACGGCTCGCCCGGGCCCGAGTCCCGGGCGGTACGACGTACCTGATGGCCGGGGGGACGGCCGCGGAGCTGACCGCCGGCTCGGCGCTCACCGGCGCGGGCTGGCTGGCGGTCGCGGTCGCGGACCGTGGGGCCGGGCGCACGTCGGCGCGGGTGCGCCTGGCCGTCGCCCTCGACGCGGCGACCGCGCGGGAGGCGGGTGGCGTCCTCCTGGGCACCGTCGACGAGGTCGCCTGGTCCGGTGGTGACGTCGTCGCCCGCCGGGTGGAGCGCCTCGGCGCGATCGTCCTCGCCGAACGCCCGCTGGCCAGGCCCGATCCGGCCCTGCTCGAAGCCGCGGTGCTCGACGGCCTGCGCCGCGAGGGGCTGGCGGCGCTGCGCTGGACCCGCGACGCGGTGGGGCTGCGGGAACGGCTCGCGTTCTGCCACCGGATCCTCGGCGACCCCTGGCCGGACGTCGACGACGCCGCCCTGCTGGGGTCCGCGCCCGACTGGCTGGGACCTGATCTCGCCGGTGTGCGCCGCCGCGCGGACCTCGAACGCCTCGACGCCGGGCACGCGCTACGCCGTCTGCTGCCCTGGCCGCAGGCCGCCCGGCTGGACGCGCTGGCGCCGGAGCGGCTGGAGGTGCCGAGCGGGTCGCGGGTGCGCCTCGACTACAGCGGCCCCGACGGCCCCGTCCTCGCGGTGAAGGTCGCCGAGGTGTTCGGCTGGGAGCGGGTCCCGGCCGTCGCGGACGGCCGCGCCCCCGTCGTCCTGCACCTGCTCTCCCCGGCGGGGCGTCCGGTGGCAGTGACGAGCGACCTGGCGTCGTTCTGGCGCACCGGCTACCCGCAGGTCCGCGCGGAGCTGCGGGGACGCTACCCACGCCACCCCTGGCCGGACGACCCCACCACCGCTCCCCCCACCCGCCGCGTCACCCCCCGCACCCGTAGCTAGATCAGCGAGTCCGACCCCGGACGGGGCCGGACAGGGCCGGAAGTCGACGTCGGGCCCGATGCGCGCCCGGATCGTCTCCGCGCATCGGGTACAAAACGCACAGTAACCGTCATACACGGAGTGGACGCACCTGCCCACGCTGTGCGGCGGTCTCGGTCCAGGCTCCGGAGGACGAGGCGAATCCCCGCAGCGGCGGGTTCGACATGCGATCACCCGCATATCGCGAGACAGTTACCAAGCACAGGGCAAGTGGGTACGGAAAGTAACAGGGTCGGCGTAGGTGCAGGCGAGGTGACGCTGTGTGGTTCAGGTTGGGATACCTGGCGTCCTGATCCGGGAGGAGCTGGGGCGCGGCGCCTACTCCGTCGTGTACCGGGCGGAGCGGGAGGGCCGGAACTATGCGGTGAAGGTGCCGCTTCGGGCGGTGGCGCGCGACGAGGCGGTCGGGCGCGCGTTCGCCCGCGAGGCCACGATCCTGGCCTGCATCAACCATGCGAACATAGCTCGGGTCCGGGCCGCCGGGCACACGGCGGATCACCCCTTCCTGATCATGGATCTGGTCGAGGGAGACTCGCTGAAGTCGCGGATCGCCGCGGGGCCGCTCGGGGTCGCCGAGACCACCCGGGTGGCGCTGGATGTGGCTTCGGCGCTGTCCGAGGCGCACCGGCGCGGCCTGGTTCACCAGGACGTCAAACCCGCCAACATCATGGTCGGACCGGACGGGAAGGCCACGCTGCTCGACTTCGGCCTGATGACCCGGGCCGGCGGCCGACTGACCGACCGGGCCGTCGGCACCGTTCTCTTCGGCGCCCCGGAGCAGACCGGCATGCTGCGGCGGCCCGTCGAGCCACGCTCCGACCTCTACGCCCTCGGTGCGGTGATCTACACCTGCCTGGCCGGCTCGCCGCCGTTCCAGGCCGGCGACATCGCCGAACTGCTACGCCTGCACGCGGTCGCGACGCCCCGTCCGCTGACGCAGGTACGCGCGGATGTCCCGGCGGAACTGGCCGCGGTCGTGAGTCGGCTGCTGGCCAAGGATCCGGACGACCGGTACCAGTCCGCACTGGACGTCGTCGCCGCGCTGACGCCGCTCGTGCCGGACGTGGCCGTTCCCGCGCACCCGACGCACGAGCGGGCCGCAGCGCCCGACGTGGACACGCCGGTCCGGACGCGGCACATCGGCCGCCGCAGCGAACGCGCCCTGCTGCGACAGGCGTGGACGCGCTGTCTCGCCGGGGAACGCGGCGTCGTGACGGTCATCGGGGAAGCCGGCGCCGGCAAGACCCTCCTCATCCAGGATCTGCTCGCCTCGCACGGCGACGTGGACGGACCGGTCATCCTGCGCGGGCGGTGCGCCGCGAGCACCTCCGCTCCCCTGGTCCTGCTACACGATCTGATCGACGGGTACCTGCGCAGCCTGGCGGCCGTGCCCGAACCACGACGGCGGGACCTGGTCGCACGCATGGTGTCGGCCGCGGGTTCCGACGCGGCGCTGCTCGCCCGCGTGCACCCGCTGCTCGCCCGCACGCTGGGCGTCGACCGCGCGGCCGGCGAACCGGAGGCCGGCGAACCGCGCTTCCGTTCGGCCGCCGTCGGTTTCCTCAGCCGGCTCGCGATCCGCTCCCATGGAATGGTCCTCTGGGTCGACGACGCCCACTGGCTGGGTCCGGCCGACCGGCGCATCCTCGAGGACCTCACGGCCGCGACCGATCCCGCGCCACTGCTGCTGCTCACCTCGACCCGGGATCCGGCGCTGCGGGTGGCGGCCGGATCCGCCACGGCCTGGGACATCATGCTCGGGCCGCTGCACGAGCACGAGGTCGCGGAGGTGATCCGCGACTACCTGGGCGAGATCACCGACCATGCCTTCGCCCGGGATGTCGCCGTCCGGTCGTCCGGGAACCCGCTGGCCGTGGCGGAGTACGTGCATGCGGTGATCGACGCCGGGCTCGTCCAGCCCGACTGGGGCCGCTTCACGCTCGACCGGACCGGCCTGGACTCCCTGCCGCTGCCCGAGGAGGTCCTCGACCTGATCCGCCATCGGGTGCACGCGCTGAGCCCCACCGCCGCGTCCGTCCTCGAGGTCGCCGCCGTGATCGGGCGCAGCTTCGACCTCGCGTTGCTGACCGCCGCGAGCGGCCGGACCGGCGCCACGATCTCGATGGCGACCGCCGAGGCACAGGCGCATCAACTCGCCGCCCGCGGCCGGGACGGGACCTGGTCCTTCGTGCACGACTGCGTCCACGAGGCGCTGCTGTCGACCATGAGGCCGCAGGAGCGGACGGCCGCGCACCGACGCGTCGTCGACGTCCTCGACGCCGCCGACGCGGGGGGTGACGGCCACCCGTACGAACTCGCCCGGCATGCCATCGCCGGGCAGATCGCACCGGAGCGCCGCTTCCGGCTTACCGCGGCCGCCGCGGCAGCGGCGCTCGCCACCCCGGCGCCCTACGAGGCCGTGGCCCTCTACCGGGCCGCGCAGACGGCCGCGGACGAAGCGGGCTTCGAACCCGACGCCGAATTCGAGGAGGGTTTCGCCCTCGCGTCCGCGCGCACGCTCGCGCCCGCCGACGCCCGGACTCATTTCACCCGCGCGCTTCGTTCGCAGCCCGACCCGCGGCGCCGCGCCCGCGCCCTGCTGGAACTGGCCGGGGTCGAGTTCGCCGAGTTCCGCACGGCCGCGGCGCTGGAGTACGTCCACCGAGGCCTCGCCGAGATCGGCCGCGCGATACCGGCCGGTCCCGCGGCGATGGCCGCCGTCAGCATGGGCCGATGGGCGGCGGGAATGACGTGTCGATGGCCGTGGGCGGGGTTCGGCGGCGCCCGCGGCGAACGCCGGGAGCTGCACGAGATCCGCTGCCGCCTGTATGAGATCGGCATCCTGAGCGAATGGATCTCCGGGCGGATCGGGCCGATGCTGGCCTTCATGATGTCGGCCGTCCGCCCCACCCAGCGGCTGGGTTCGGGCGAGGAGTACCTGCGCTGCCACGGCTGCTTCGTCCTCGTCGCGGCGGACTTCCGCAGTGCCCGGGTGGTGGAGCGCGGGGTGAGGCGGCTGCGGGATCTCGTGGCGGACTGCGAGGATCCGGTGCTGCGGGCGGAGGCGTTCCTGTACACGTCGGCGGCGCTGGTGTTCCTCGGCCGCAACGTCGCGGGTGAGCGGGACTCCGAGGACACGTTCCGGCGCGCTCACCGGTGGATCGAGACCTTCTTCTTCACCAGCAGCTACTCGATCCTCGTGCGGAGCCTCGCGCTGCGCGGGCACGACCGCGAGGCGTGGGACAGTTGCGAGATCAGGCCGCACGGTGACCGTGTGCAGGCGGACCTCGCCATCCTGCGGGCAAGACTAGCCCGCACTCTGCGTTACCCTCCGGTTTCCCATCCCGGGCTCGACGCGCTCGACGCCGAACCCGAGGCGGAGCGACTACGCCGCTATCTGATCTGTAGCGACATCGCCGAGCTCGAGATCGAGGACGACGAGTTCGGTCCGACCTTCGACGCCGCGGTCGAGGCCGGCGACGCCGTCGTCCTTCCGTCCTGGCGAGTGCCCGGGTTCTTCCGGAAATTCTGGATCACCAAGGCGCGCGGCCGGTTGGAGCAGGCGCGAGCCACCCCACCCGGGCCGGTTCGCACCCAGCGTCACCGAGCGGCGCGGCGCGCGCTGCGCGAGGCCCGTTCGGCGGCGACCTACCCGCCGTTCGCCGCCGACCTGCGGGTACTGCGAGCCATCGACCGCCAGCTCGCCGGCGACCACGCCGGCGCACTCGACCTTTTGGACACGGCGGAACGGGCCGCCCGCACACTCGACCTGCCCCGTGTCCGCTTCGACGTCCTGCTGGAACGCGCCCGCTGCCTGCGAGCCCTCGACGAGCCCGATCGCGCCGCCACCGAAGCGGAGCTGGCGGCGCAGGTGGCCGCCAAATACGGCTGGATCGGCCGGGAACACAAGGTGCACCGCGAGTTCGAGCTGACCGAACGCAGACCGTCGCTCGCGGAGGCAAGCGGCGCGGCGTCCCCGGCAACCGCCTCCCGGGACCGGCGCCGTCTCGACGCGGTGCTTCAGGTGAGCGCGGCGGCCGGACGGGAGACGACGCCGGAATCCGTCGCCACCGTGGCCCTCGACGAGATCATCTCCATTCTCGGGGCGGACCGGGCGCTGCTGCTGCTGCCTGACCCGGCCGACCGCGAACGCGACGCGGGGCGGCTACGGCTCTACGCGCAGCGTCACGCCGAACAGACCGATGACCTCGGACCGGACGAGGGAGCGCGCGGCATCGCCACGACCGTCGTGGAACGCGTCCAGGCCGAGCAGCGGCCGCTGGTGGTCACGGGCACGGACGAGGGTGCCGCGCTCGGTTCGGAGAGCGCCGTCCAGTTCGGGCTGCGCAGCATCCTCGCCGCGCCGGTTCCGTTCGACGGCGGCCGCAGCGGCGTCATCTACGTGGACAGCCGGGTCGCCAAGGGACTGTTCGACTCCGAGGACGCCCGGATCCTGATCACGCTGGCCAAGCAGGTGGGACTGTCGTTGAACATGGCCGAGGCGGCCCGCCTGCAGGCGGTCGTCGCGGCGGAACGCCGGGCGCGGGACCTGGCCGAGACGATGCGCAACGTCACGCTGCAGGCGACGTCGACCCTGAACACCCAGGAGATCCTCAGGCGGGTGCTGGCAGCGGCCAGGCACGTCCTGCCGTTCGACGTCGCCTGGGTGCTGACCCGGGTGTCCGGAACCGTCCGGATCCGCTCGATGCACGGCGAGGTGGCGGACGGGGTCGTCGGTACCGAACTGCGCCTCGCGGCCGACGACCCCGTCACGCGTGCCTTCGACCGCCTCGAGGTCGTCGCCGACGACGGCACCATCGAGCTGCCAGGCGGCGGGCAGGCGGCCCGCAGCTGGCTGGCCGCGCCCGTCCCGCTGCGGGAAGGCATCGAGATGGTGGTCGTGCTCGCCTCCCGGACACCCGGCTGCTACGGGGAGACCCGGGTCCAGATCGCGCAGACCGTGATCGACCAGGTGGTCGTCGGCTATCAGAACGCGTGGCTGTTCGAGAAGGTGCAGCGCCTCGCGGCCACCGACCAGCTCACCGGTCTGGCCAGCCGGCGACAGTTTTTCGAGCAGGCGGAGCATGCGTTCGTCGCCGATGCCGCCGCGAGCAGGCCGGTGAGCGCGGCGATGATCGACATCGACCATTTCAAGCAGGTCAACGACGCCCATGGACACTGCGTCGGCGACGAGGTCCTGACGGAGGTCGCCCGACGTATCCGGCTGGCGTTCCGCGACGAGGACCTCGTCGGTCGGGTCGGCGGGGAGGAGTTCGCCGTGCTGGTATCCGGGCCGGTGACCATCGCCGCGGCCCTCGGGCGCAGCCTGCGCGACGCGCTCGCGCAGGACCCGGTCGACACCTCGGTCGGGCGTCTCGACATCCGGCTGAGCGTCGGCGTCACCCCGCGGTCGCCCGCCGACACGAGCCTGCGCGACCTGCTGGCCCGCGCCGACAACGCGCTGTACACGGCCAAGCGCGGCGGGCGCGACCGGGTCGCCATCCAGGTTCAGTGACCGGTCTCGGAGCACTCCGAGGTCAGCGGGAGCCGCCCGGCCCGGACCGGGCGGCCGGCGAGAGCCCCCCGGTTCCGGCGCCGGCTCACGCCACCTGGCGCCAGGCGTCGGCGAGGGCGGCGAAGCTGTCCCGGCGGCGGTCCCGGTCGAGGTTCGGCGTGACGACGACGATCTCGTCGACCTGGGCTTCCTGCCTGAGCTCCAGCAGCCGACCGGCAACGGACTTCGGCTCGCCGGTCACCATCCGACTGTCGTCGCGGCGGGTCGCGCGGAACTGCGGCGAGCGGGCGAACGCGCGGACGTCCTCCGGCCGCAGCGGCTCGCGGATCCCGCGGGTGATGTTCTGGATCATCAGGGCCCAGGCGGCCTCGAAGTCGCCGATCGCCTCGTCGTCGTCGCTGGCGAAGGCCAGCACGGACATCGCCGAATACGGCGTCGCACCGTCGGTGCGCGGGGTGAAATCGCGCCGGTAGGCCCGCAGCGCCTCGACGGCGAGGTCCGGGCTCATGTGGTGCGCGAACACCGCGCTCAGGCCGTTGACGGCGGCGAAGCGCGGGCCGTAGGGGCTCGACCCCAGCACGAACAGCTCGGGCCGCTCCTCGACCAGCGGCGCGGCCACGAGCTGCGCGTAGGGATGGCCGGCGGGGAAGCCGTCACCGAGGAACGCCAGCAACTCGCCGACCTGCCCCGGGAACTCGGCGCCCGCGTCGGCGGACACGCCCCGGCGCAGCACGTGCGCCGTCAGCGGGTCGGTCCCCGGCGCCCGACCGAGCGCGAGGTCGATCCGCCCCGGGTACATCGCCAGCAGGGTCCGGAACGTCTCGGCGACCTTGAACGGCGCATGGTTGGGCAGCATGATCCCGGCCGCGCCGACCCGGATCCGCGACGTGTGCGCGCCGACGTGGGCGGTCAGCAGCTCCGGGGCACTGCAGGCCAGGCTGGTCATGTTGTGATGCTCGGAGACCCAGTACCGCCGATAGCCGGCCGCCTCGACGGCCTGGGCGATGCTCACCGCGCCGGCGATCGCGGCACTCGGGCTCTCGCCATGCTCGATCCCGACGAAGTCGAGAACCGCCAGGGGAAGGACGTCGTCAGCAACACTCACCTCCAGGTCAATCCCCCGCTGCCCGGCCGCATTCCCCGGCGGCCACCTGCGTGCCGTCGCCGGCGGCATCCGGTGTGACCGGCTGAAGGGTCAGACTGCCGTCCGGCCGCGGGCCGGACTGCAGGCGCCGGCGGGAGGAAGGTCCCGCGGAGTCGGGCCCGGCTCGTCCCGTATTCAGCATGTCCGGTCGAGCAGCCAAGCGCCCGGCCGGGCGTCGAATCAGCCCGATCGCCGGGTCACCAGCCGGGAAGAGAAAGCGGAAGCGATGAGCAAGAAGACCTTCACCGCCCAGGACATCGAGGACTACATCACCGAGTACCGGGCCACCGGCGGCAAGCCGACCGGCAGGTTCTCCGGGCCCACGAGGCTGCTGTTGCACAGCGGCCACGATGCCGACGGCAAGCCGCACATCGTGCCGCTGAGCTACTTCGCCGACGCCGACGCCGACCGTTGCGTCGTGCTGGCCATCAACGACGGCCTCGACGAGGATCCGCGGTGGCTGCGGCACCTGCGCGCACATCCGGAGGTCACCGCCGAGATCGGCAGCGACACCGTCCGGCTGACGGCCACCGAGATTCACGGCGCGGAGCGGGACGCGATCTACGCACGCCATGCCGAGACCTTCCCGGTCCTGCTGACGTTCCAGTCGGCGACGACCCGGGTCATCCCGGTCGTCGCACTCGCTCCGACCGGCAGTGCCTGACCCGTTCCACGGCCTGACCCGCCGGGCCGAGCGTGTGGCCGCGTCCCCACCGCACGCTCGGCCGGCAACCAGTGTCGCTGCCCCGCCC
>NZ_JANEZT010000154.1 GCF_025403405.1 Frankia tisae | reverse complement strand
CGGATTGGACGGGGACGGGCGCGAGAATCTCGCGGCGCGCCGGTGCCTGGCCGGGCGACGTCGGCAGGGACGGGGCGCGGCCGGTGCCTGCCAGCGGGGGGGCGGGGTCGAGCGTCGCCAGCTCCAGCTCGGCGAGCTGGCCCAGGATCTCGTTGGCCCGGGTGTGCGTCTGGCCGATCACCACGCTCTGGCTCGCGACGGTGGCGACGGCGTCGGTGAAGCGCTCGTCGGCCTGGCCGCGGCGCTGGTACTCCTGCAGCGCGCCGACGAGGCGGTTGGCCACGTCGAGCTGGCTCTCCAGGTAGACCGCGTGCAGGTTGACCTGCTGGGCGAGGACGTCGGCCCCGGTGGGCAACTCCGCTCCCCCGCTGGCCGGGCCGGGCTGGTAGCCGGCGCCGTCACGGTCCGCGCCGTTCACACCGACGCCGTTCACACCGACGCCGTTCACAGCAGCGCCGTTCACAGCAGCGCCGTTCACAGCAGCGCCGTTGACGGCGGGGACGTAGTCCACCGTGGTCACCTCGGGGATGGTCTCGGCCCGGGGGGCGGGCACGGCGGCCGCGGCGGTGATGCGGTAGCCGTCGGACAGGGCCGCGGCGTAGGCCGCCTTGCGGGCCGCGGGGGTGTACTCAGGGGCCGACAGGGTGACCGTGGGGCCTTTGGCAGGGATCGCCTCGAGCGGCACGGCCTGGTGGCGGTTGATGCCGGCGAGTTCGACGCCGAGCACGGCGAGCTGCACGGCCGCCTGCTTCAGGGCGACGTCGGAGTTGCCGAGAGGGCCCGCGTCGGTGGGGATCGCGACGACGTCGGCGTCGGGGAGGATCTGGCGGACGAGCCGGGTCAGCACCTGCTTCGGGCCGAACTCGACGAAGATGTCGCAGCCGGCGGCGTGCGCGGCGCGGACCGCGTCGACGAACTCGACCGGCTCGAGGAGCTGGCGGGCGAGCACGGCGGCGTTGGCGGCGCGGTCCGCGCCGTAGGCTGCGCCGCGGGTGTTGGAGTAGACCGGCGTGGCCGGCTCGCCGACCCCGATCGTGTTCAGCGCCTCGGCGAAGCGGTCGACCGCGTGGGCGACGTAGCGGGTGTGGAAGGCGGCGGAGACCGGCAGCGGGCGGGCGTCGAGGCCCTCGTCGGCGCAGCGGCGCACGAAGGCGGCGACGGCCTCGCTCGGCCCGCCGACGACGACCTGCTCCGGGGCGTTGTGGTTGCAGATCACCAGGTCGGGGTGGTCGGCGAGCATCGCGGTGACCCGGTCGCGCGGCGCGGGCACCGCGGCCATGGTGCCGCGGTCGGCGGAGTCGTCGGCGGGGGACGCCATGGCCAGGCCACGCTCGCGGGCGAGGCGGAAGTAGCCGGCGGCGTCGAGCGCCCCGGCGGCGTGCAGCGCGGTGAGCTCACCGAAGCTGTGGCCCAGGTAGCCGGCGGGGCGCAGGCCGAGTTCACGCAGGTAGCGAAGCTGGCCGACGGACAGCGCCCCGATCGCCGGCTGGGCGTGTTCGGTGGCACGCAGGGCGGTCTCCTGCGCCTGGCGCAGGTCCGCGGCGAACACCGGCGGCGGGAACACGATCGGCGCGAGGCGCCGCTCGGCGCCGTCGAACGCCGCGTTGGCCTCGTCGAAGGCGGCGCCGACCGGCGGGACGTTCACCGCGGCGTCCAGGCCCATGTCGAGGTACTGGCTGCCCTGCCCGGCGAACAGGCCGGCGACGGTGGCGCCCACGCGGGCGGCGCGGCGGAAGTGGATGCCGCGCGGATGCGACCATTCGGCCGCGTCCGGGGACCGGTCGAGCTGGGAGATCGCCAGCTCACGCAGCTCGTCGACGGCGTCGTCGTCAGCGTCGGCGGCGGCGACGAAGCCGATCCGGGCCGCGTCGGCGGGGATGGGGCCGTCGCCGCTCGGCGCGCCGGAACGCAGCAGCTCCACCAGCGCGGGAACGTCCGGGGCGTGCCACAGGTGCGCGCGGGCGGTGCGGTGCAGGGCGCGCACGGCCGACCGGTCACCCGAGTGTTCCTCGAGAACGACGTGGAAGTTCGTCCCACCGAAGCCCATCGCGGACGCGGCGGCCCGGCGCACCGGCCGGTGCGGGTCGCGGATCCACGGCCGGTTCGCGACGTTGACGTAGAAGGGGGCGTCGGTGAAGTCGATGGCGCTGTTCGGCCGCTCGACGTTGATCGTCGGCGGCAGCACCTTGTGGTAGAGGCCGAGGGCGAGCTTCATCAGGCTGGCGGTGCCGGCGGCGCCCTTGGTGTGGCCGATCTGGGACTTCACGCTGCCCAGCGCCGCGTAGTTGCGCTCGTCGGAGGCGTCGGCCAGCAGGCCACCGAGGGCGGTGAGCTCGGTGCGGTCGCCGACCGCCGTGCCGGTGGCGTGGGCCTCGAACAGTTCCACCGACGCGGGCGAGCAGTCGGCGTCGTGGTAGGCGCGGTCGAGCGCCACCCGCTGCCCCTCGGCGCGGGGGGCGTAGATGCTCTTGGACCGGCCGTCGCTGGACGAACCGATGCCGCGGATGACGGCGTAGATGCGGTTGCCGTCGCGCTGGGCGTCGGTCAGGCGGCGCAGCGCCAGCATGCCGATGCCCTCGCCGAGCAGGGTGCCGTCGGCGTCGTCGGAGAAGGGGCTGATCGTGCCGCTCCTGGACAGCGCCTGCACCTTGGAGAAGCACAGGTAGATGAAGATCGTGTTCTCGGTGTCGACGCCACCGGTGATCATGGTGTCGGCCCGGCCGTCGACCAGTTCCGCCACGGCGAGACGGACCGCGGACAGCGACGCCGCGCAGGCCGCGTCGACCGTCGTGTTCATCCCACCGAGGCCGAGCCGGTTGGCGACCCGGCCGGCCACCACGTTCGCGAGCAGGCCGGGGAAGGAGTTCTCCTCCCAGGGCGCGAACGCCTCGACGTACTTGTGGCTGATCGCGTCGGCGTCGGCCTCGCTCAGCCCGCAGCTGCGCACCGCCTCGCGCAGCACCGGCGTGGACAACCGCGCCGCCAACGGATGCATGAGCGGGACCGGGCCGGTGGTGCCGAGCACGACGCCGGTGCGCGCCGCGTCGTACCAGTCGGCGTCCGCCCCCGCGGCGTCGCGGGCACCCGCGTCGCACAGCAGGTCGCGGGCGACCCCGAGGCTCAGGGTCTGCATCGTGCTGGTGACCTCGAGCTGGTTCGGCGGCAGGCCGAACTCCAGCGGGCTGAACTCGACGTCCGGGATGAAGGCGCCGCGCCGCGAGTAGGTCTTGTCCGGCGAGGTGGGGTCGCTGTCGTAGTAGTCGTCCAGGTCCCACCGCGAGGGCGGCACCTCCGTCGTGCAGTCCACGCCGTCGACGACGTTCTGCCAGTACTCACGGTGGTTGCGGGCCATCGGGAACAGGCCCGACATGCCCACAATCGCGATCGGGGTCCGGGCAAGCCGGCGGGCGTCGAAACCGTCGGGTTCGGTCGGGCTCGGGGGGAGCGCTGGCTCTGTCACGATCTTCCCTTCTCTGCCGGACGACGCCGGCGGGCGGTGCAACTCAGGCGGCAGTCAGCCAGGACGCGCGCTCGACGAGGTCCGCCATCTGCTCGGCGAACAGGTGGTGGCCCTCGGCGTTGGGATGCAGGCCGTCAGGGCTCCACAGCCGCCGCCCGGCCCAGTCCTCGCGGGCGGCGATGTCCAGGTGCAGCGTCCCGGTCGCGTCGCACACCTCGCGCAACACGGTGTTCGCGAACGCGAACCGCTCGCGCAGCAGGCCGCGGAACTCCTCCGGCAGCGGCAGGTTGGCGGGGATGTCGGGGTAGCTGGCGGTGAACACCGTGGTGTCCAGGCCCGCCAGCGACCGGAAGATCGTGTCGATGTTGCGGGTGAACCGGTCGGGGTCGTAGTCCGCGACGAGGTCGTTGACGCCGACCACCACGCCGATCAGCGGCGACTTGCGCGCCAGGGCGGGGCGCAGCTGCCGGTCGACGACCTGCTGCGTGGTCGTCTGGTAGGCGCCGAGGTTGCGGACCTCGCGGGCGGCGACGCCCATCCGCCGGGCGAATCGGCTGGCCCAGCCGATGTAGGAACCGTCGGCGGCGACGTCACCGCGGCCCTCGACGAAGCTGTCGCCGAGGGCCGTGAACCTGACTGCGGGCATCTGCGGGCCTTTCCCTTTCGTGGCGGTCGGCGGCGCGAAGGCGGCGCTCAGGAACGGGTGAGAATCCTCCGGTCCGCCGGGAAGTCGACGTCGGCGTACAGCCGCTCGAGGTTCCTCGGAGCGAAGAACTCCTCGCCGGGAATGCCGCCGGCGATGAGGCCGAAGAATTTCGTCGTGTACTCCGGGCTCATGCTGGTGGCCCGGAACACCGAGTCGTAGTAGGGGGTGAGGCTGAGTTCCGCGAGGCTGCAGGTGAGTTCGAAGGTGCCGTTGCTCTCGGCGTCACGGATCTTCGTGTACTCCTCGACCGCCTCGTCGATCGGGCGCGCGCCGGAAAGACCCTCGTGCAGCTTTTCGGCGAGCACCTCGGTGTACTTCAGCGCGTCGGTGATGCCCCAGCCGGTGAACGGGTCCTTGTGGTATCCGGCGTCGCCGGCCAGGGCCCAGCCGGGGCCGGCGGAACGGCGGTAGAAGTTGTCCGGGTAGGCCATGGCGCGGAAGTTCTCCGCCCGCTTTCCGCTCGCGCGCAGGTCTTCGCCGAGTTCGGGCACGACCTGGTCGATGATCTCGTGGAAGCTGCCCTCGACGTCCGCCCGGAACTCACGCATCCGCTCCTTGCGGCGCATGACGGCGACGAGGTGCTGGCCGTGGTGCGTCGGCCACGCGCCGAGCTGCTGCTGGCCGAAGCCGGTGCGGTGGTGGAACGGCCAGTCCAGCCCGCTGTAGTACGAGTAGTAGACGAAGCACGACGCGGGGACCGATCGGTAGATCTCGGCCCCGACCAGGCCCGCCACGGTCGAGTTGCGGCCGTCGGCACCGACCACGAACCGGGCCGTGAACTCGCGCTCCGGGCCGTCGCCGATGTGCCCGCGCACGCCGGTGGCGCGCCCCTCGGCGAAGACCACTTCGGTGACGGTGAACCCCTCGAGGACCTCGGCGCCGGCCCCTCGCGCCTCGTCGACGAGGATCTCGTCGAGGACCGTCCGACGCGGGGAGTAAGCCTCGGTGATTCCGTCGATCGGGTCCGCGAAACCTTCGAGGAAGATGTCGGTGTAGGAGAAGGTCAGATGGCGCATCGCCGGCGGGCTGGTGGCGACGAGCCGGTCGAGCACGCCCCAGTCCTTGAGTCGGGACAGGCCGGCCTGGTGAATATAGTGCGTCGAGACGGTGTCACTCGGAAAGGTGGCCCTGTCCACCACGAGCACTTTGTGCCCCTGCCGCGCGAGCAGCATCGCCAAGGGCGATCCGGCGCAGCGCGCACCCACCACGATGACGTCGTACATGACATTGTCCTCCCGTTGTATGCCGGCGGCGGCCGGCAGCGCAGCGTTCGGGCCGGCTACCTTGTCATGGTGCCGATAAGGCCGAACTTCGGTCAATCCTGCGGCCGACATATCATCGGCCGATAAGTCGGGTCAATCGAGTGATACAGATCACTGGTAAAGAAATGCGATCGCCTCGGTGAAATCCCGTTCGATAATCGCGCGACGAAGTTTCATGGACGGCGTGAGATGTCCGCTTTCGACCGTGAAGTCGGTGTCCAGTACGCGGAACTTCCGGATCGACTCGGCGCGCGAGACGAGGCTGTTGGCGTCGTCCACGGCGAGCTGCAGCTCGGCCAGTAGCCGAGGGTGCTCACGCCAGTCGTCCGCCCCGTCGGCGGCTCCGTCGGCGGCTCCGTCGGCGGCTCCGGCGAGACCGACGCCGTTCGCCGCGGCCCAGCCGGCGAGGGTGGCCCGGTCCAGGGTGATCAGGGCAGCGACGAACGAGCGGGCCTCCCCGACGACCATGCAGTTGCTGACCAGCGGGTGCAGCCGCACCCGGTCCTCCAGCGGCGTCGGCGCGACGTTCTTGCCACCGTTGGTCACCAGGATCTCCTTGCGGCGCCCGGTGATGACCAGGTAGCCGTCGGGGTCGAGATGGCCGATGTCGCCGGTGTGCAGCCAGCGATCCTCGCCGGGACCGGTGGCGTCGCGGCCGACGGCACGTTCGCCGGCCGACCAGTAGCCGGGCGAGACGTTGGCGCCCTGGACGAGCACCTCCCCATCGTCTGCGATCGCGACCGTCGTCCCCGGAATCGGCCGTCCCACGGTCGCCCGCCGGTTGGTCGCCAGGGCGTTCACCGTGACCGCCGTGGCGGCCTCGGTCAGGCCGTAGCAGTTCAGCACCTCCACGCCGGCGCTGGCGAAGAACGCCGCGGTCGTGTCGTCGAGCGAGGCGCCGCCGCAGATCACCTGGGTCAGCCGCCCACCGAAGACCGCGGCGATCTCGTCGTCCGGCAGCTCGCGCACCCGCTTGCGGATCTTCTCCAGCGCGTAGGGCACGAGAGCCAGGAACGTCGGGCGGATCGCCGCCATCGCGGGCAGCAGCTCGGGTACCCCGGGGAGCAGGACCGTGCGCGTCCCGGCGTACAGGCAGGCGAACAGGATCGTCTGCCCGAACACGTGCGACAGCGGCAGGCACAGCGCCGTGGTGGCCTGCGTGCCGTCCTCCGCGGTGCGGAACAGAGCACCGGTCTGCTCGACCGTGCCCGCCGAGGAGGCGAACATGTTGCGGTGGGTGAGCATGCACCCCTTCGGCAGGCCCGTCGTGCCACTGGTGTAAATGATCATGGCCAGGTCGTCGGCACGGACCTTGCCGGCACGCTGGGCGAACTCCTCGTCGAGCGCCGCCCGCCGCGCGCCGGCCACCCAGGCGTCGACCTGTCCCAGCGGCCACGCCGGCCGGCGCAGCCCGTCCGCGCCGGCCTCGCTGACCTGCCGGACCTGCTCGTCGGTCTCGGCGAACGCCCAGGCGGCGCCGGAGTCGGTCAGCACGTGGCGGACCTGCAGCTCCGACGCCGTCGGGTACACCGGGACGATCACCGCGCCGATGCCGAGGGCGGCGACGTTCAGCAGCGCCCAGGGATAGCCGGTGCGCCCCATGACCGCGACCCGGTCACCGTGCCCGACCCCGACGGCGAGCAGTTCGGTCGCCACCGTCCGGGCCTGCTCGGCGAACTCACCGCTGCTGATCTCGCGGATCGCTGCGCCGGGAAGGTCGGTGCGGCCCAGTAGTGGCCGCTCGGGGTGCGCCTGGGCGCGGTTTTCGACCACGGACCAGATTCCCTGGTCGTCCGGCAGCACGGGACCGCCGGCCGAGATGGATTTCTGCACGTGTCATCACCTTTCCGCGTGGCGCGGACGCAGCCATCCGCACGGTGAAGTGCGTTTCCGCTTTCCACGCCCGAGTCTCGGATTATTCCGAGAACGCGGCAAGGCCTTTTCCTTGAATGAACGGTCGGCCTTTCCTATCGCCTCACTCTTGATTCGGCCCGACCATATGCTGGAACCTGGAAAGGCCGGGCCGCCTCGATACAGTCGACGAAGATATCCACCAGTGGCGCCGAATTCGCCGCCCGCCACACCACGTAGAGGTCCAGGGTGGGCACCGGGTCGTAGAGCTGGACGGCGGCTGGCCGCGGGCCCCCGACCGCGGAGCCGATGTTCAACCCGCGCGACACCGAGGCGAACCCGACCAGCGGTTTCACCGAGACGACGATCGCGGTCGCGCTCGGGTCGTCCACCTCGTGGGCGACCGACAGGGTGATGCCGCAGGTCTCGGCGGCCGCCTGGATGGCGTCGTACATCGCCGGGCTCTTCTCCCGGGCGAACAGGACGCACTGCTGGCGGGCGAGTTCCCCGAAGGGAATGCCGCCGCGCCCCGCCCACGTGTGCCCATGGCCGACGACCGCGACAAGCGGCACCCGGAAAAGTCGCCGGGAGCGGAAATCGGGCGAGGCCGGCCGGCCGTAGACGATCGCGACGTCGAGGTCACCGGCGGCCAGCGCGGAAAGCTGCGGACCGGTGCGCTGTTCCATCAGCGTGACGCTCACGTCGGGATATTCGGCGGACATCTTCGTGAGCGCCGCCGGCACAACGTGCTGGCCGCCGGGGAAGTTGTACCCGACGCTCACCACCCCGGTCCGGCCGGCCGCGACCTCGCGGGCGGTGTGGGTAGCCTTGTGCATCTGTGAGATGATCGCCCGGGCCTCGGCCTCGAAGGCCTTTCCGGCCGCGGTGAGCCGGACGTCGTGTGATGTCCGGGCCACCAGCTCGACACCGAGGCTTCGTTCCAGTCGTTGTAGCTGTTGACTCAGGGATGGCTGCGAAAGATGTAGTCGAGCGGCAGCGCGGCCGAAATGCAGCTCGTCCGCGATAGCAAGGAATGACACCAGGTGCCGCAACTCCATTGCCACCTCCACAGGGGCGTCGAGCGCAAGCGTAACGGTGCCAGATAACCCCTGGTGAACCGCATGTTCCCGCAGTGGGTCACCGGAGTGTCGGGCACCTGCCGACGGGCGTGAGCCCCACCACACCCGGCCGGCGGGCGCCGGCGGTCAACCGGCTATCCGCACCGGCAGTTCGGCGATGCCACGCACGATGAGGTTGGGGCGGTAGGGCGGCGGGTCGGCCAGCGGCGTCAGCCGGGGCGCGCGCCGCGCCACCGCCCGCAGCAGCAGTTCCGTCTCCAGCCGGACCATCGGCGCGCCGATGCAGTAATGGTGGCCGCGGCCGAACCCAAGATGGCGGGGCACCGGGCCGCCGCCCGCGTACCGGGCAAGGTCAAGCCGTTCGGGGTCGGCGTAGTAGGCGGCGTCGCGGTTCGCCGACGCGAGCAGGATGATCACCCCGTCACCCGCGGCAAACGGCTCGCCGAGCACCTCGACGTCGCGGGTCGCAACCCGGGTGGTGAGGTGCGACGGGGTGCAGTAGCGCATCAGCTCGTCGACGGCGGGCGCGGCCAGGTCCGGGTTCGCCCGCAGCGCCGCGTACTGGTCGGGGTTGCGCATCAGCATCAGGAACGTGCTGGAGAGCAGGCTGACGGTGGTCTCGTGCCCGGCGACGAGCAGCACCACCAGAGTCGAGAGCATCTCGTCGCTCGTCAGCCGATCGCCCTCGGCCTCCGCCAGGGCCAGCGCGCTGACGAGGTCGTCGGCCGGGTCGGCGCGGCGGCGCGCGACGAGATCGGTGAAGTACTCCCGGAATGCCGCGGCCGAGCTGCGCCGCTGGTCGATCTCGGCCTGGGACAGCAGAATGTCGGGGTCCAGGCCGCGGGCGAGCCCGAAGGACATCGACCGCACCGCCGCATGGTCGGACGCCGGCACGCCCATCAGCTCGGCGATGATCGTCAGCGGCAGCGGGTAGGCGATCGCCTCGACCAGGTCGACTTCGCCCGCGGCGATCGCCGCGTCGACAAGCCCGTCCGCGAGCTCGGTGACCCGCGCGCGCAGCCCCTCGATCCGCCGCGCGCTGAACGCCTTGCCGACGAGCCGGCGGATCCGGGTGTGATCCGGCGGCTCCATCCACAGAAACGACGTCGGCAGGTCGGAGCCGTCGCTGTCGGGATGCATGATCTCGCCTTCCTCGGCGTGACTCCACGCCGAGTCCTGCAGGATCGCCTCGACCGCCTGGTACTGGGTGACCAGTCGCTGGCCCAGCGGGCCGGGCGCGAACGGGCCGGCCTCACGCAGGACCCGGTAGTTGGGGAAGGTGTCGTGATTCCAGGCGGGGTCGAAGATGTTCAGCGCCGCCTGGTCGACCGTGAGAGCCGCCGGCGGGGTCAGGGCCGGCGCGGTGCCGGCGGACAGGACGGGAGACGTGTCGGTACCGATGTCCACGGCGGGCTCCTGGGGTGGGGACGGGCAGTCGGGTGCCGCAGGTGCCGCGGCTACCGCGGCGTGGGAGTCGGGTCCGTCACGCGGCAGGCGCGCACGAAGCTGGCCAGTTCGTCGACGCGGTCGGACGGCGCGTCGACGGCCCGGCGCACGACCCGGACGAGATGCTCGTAGGCCTCGGTGTGGTCGTAGTGGGCGGTGTCGGCGATCCGCAGCGCCCAGCGCCAGTAGCCGCGCAGCGTGTCGGCCAGCGGCATCCGGAACTGCGCCACCGCCTCGCGGATCGGCTCGACGACCGCGTCGCCGTAGTGGCGCAGGTAGAGGTCGACCATGTCGGCCATGAAGGTGAAGTGGCGGGCCTCGTCGCGGCTGAGCCGGCCCAGGACCTCGGCGAGCACCGGGTCGCCGACGACCGCCCGCAGGTTCTGGTAGTAGATCTGGGTCGCCTTCTCCTGCACGAGCGTGTAGGCGAACAGCGCGGCCGGATGCTCGTGCGGCAGGGCGAACTGTTTGCGCCCCTCCTCGGCGAGTTCGCGGCGCAGCGCCGCCGGCTGCGCGATGCCCGACGCCACCTGGTAGCGGAACAGGGCGCGGGCGTGGCTGTCCTCCTCCTGGGCCCAGCGCACGGTGAAGTGGTAGATCTCGCGGTTGAGCAGGAACGTCTCGACGTCGACGTCGCCGTCGAGCGGGAACCGGCTGCCGTAGAGGGCGAAGTAACCGGGCAGGTGATCCTCGATGAACGTGATGAACCGGACGGCGGACCGCTGGCCCTCGGTGAGCCGGTCGGCGTCGGCCGCCGCCCAGTCGAAGCCGGTCTCGACGTCCCACCGGCGGGTCACCGGGGAGGCGGTCATGAAGGCGGTGACCGCCCGGTCGACGTCCTCGGCGGGCAGTCCGACCGACCGGGTGGGGATCGCGGGGATCGCCGGGGTCGTCGGGTCGGGGCCGATGGTGATTGACATCTGTCCTCCGGGACTTACCGTGGCGCGCGGGCGCCGGGATCAGCGGGCGCCGGATCAGCGGGCGCCGGGGTCAGCGGGCGTTGCGGCAGACCAGCGCGTAGTGCTTGGTCGTGAAGCCCCATCCCGCGTTCGCGACCTCCAGGTAGCGGGTGAGTTCCGCCGCCGTGCCCGGGCGCAGCTCGTCGATCGCGGCCGCGCCGGCGGCGACGCGCGCCAGCCAGTCGTCGATCGTGCGGCGGTAGTCGTCGGTGAGGTCGTCGACGCTCGTCACCGAGAAGCCGGCGTCCTCGACCGCGCGCACCAGCTCCGACAGCGGCCGCATGTCGCCCCAGCCGAAGATCGAGTTACGGACGAACTCGGTGCCGGCGCGGCGGTCGAACTCCTCACGCGCCGCGGCATTGCGAAAGCAGCTCTCCGACACGTAGAAGTGGCCGCCGCGGCGCAGCATCGCCCGGGCGCGGCGCACCGCCAGGTCGACGTCGGGCATGTGCACGATCGAGCCGAGCATGGTGACCGCGTCGTACGAGCGCTCGGCGAGCTCCACGTCGGCGAACTTCCCGACGCGGGTGGAGACGAGATCGGTCAGGCCCAGTTCCGCGGCGCGGGCGGCGATGAACTCGTGCTGGCGGCCCGCCGGGCTGACCCCGGTCACCGCGGCCTGGTATTCGCGGGCCATGAACAGGGTCAGCGATCCCCAGCCGCAGCCGACGTCGAGCAGCCGCTGCCCCGGTGCCAGCCGGAGCCGGTCCGCGACGAAGTGCAGCTTGGCGACCTGCGCCTCGGCGAGGGTGAGGCCGGGGCGGCGGTAGAGCCCGGAGGAGTACTTGCGCAGCGGGTCGAGGAACAGCCCGAAGATCTCCGGGTCGAGATCGTAGTGCTGGTTGGTCTCACCTGGCCGCGGGTCCGTGGCGGTGGTCACGCCGCCCGCACCTGCAGCGCCTCGCGGACGACGGTGGCCAGCTGCTCGACGGAGGACACGGTGAAGACGTCCTCATCGTCAAGCTCGATGTCCCAGGTCTGCTCGGCCCTGGCGACGACCCGCAGCAGCCGGACGGAGTCGGCGCCCTCGATGGCGCGCAGGTCGGTGTCGGCGGCGAGGGACTCGGCGGGCACGGCGAGCTCCCGGGCGACGATCTCGGTGATCTGCCGGAGGATGCCGTCGGCGGCGGTGGTCACAGGGTCTCCTCAACGGGGACGGGGCCGTCCGGGGTGGTGGACAACGCCGGGGTGGTGGACAGCGCCTGGTGGAGTCGGTCGGCGTCGGGGTTGGTCAGGGTGATGCGGTCCCGGGCGGTGCCGAAGGGGACGTTGCGGTAGGTCGCGGACGCGGTGGCGACCGGGACGCCGTCGGCGTCGACGATCTCCGCGGTGGCGCTGATCAGAGGCGAGCCGGCGTCTGTGCCGGCGCCGAGGCGGGCCACGCACGTGTAGCTGCGCCCGGTGGCGACCGGGGCGAGGTAGCGCAGCCGCATGCTGACGGTGAAGGCCACCAGCCCGGTGCGCACGACGATGAGGTTGCCCATCGTCTCGTCGCAGACGACGCCGAGCAGCCCGCCGTGGACGACCCCCGGATACGACTCGTAGCTTCGGCCGAGGTCGAAGGTGGTCTGCAGGCCGGCGGGGTGCTCGTCGAACTCCAGCGCGATGCCATGGGGGTTGTGCGGCGAGCAGCCGAAGCAGCGGTAGTCCGCCAGGACCGCCCAGGGCAGCTCGGGGGCGGTCACGCCAGCGCCTCGGCGAGGCGGCGGCGGACGCGGCCGTTGGTGGAAAGGTCCAGCCCGGTGAGCGCGGCGAAGGCCCGGCGGATGTTGTCCTGGAGGCGGTCGAGCTCGCCCTCGGTGGCGATGCCCGCGAGGAACATGTCGAACGCGGTGTCGATGGTCTCGTGGTTCGCGACCTCGGCCAACCCGCTCTTGAACACCCCGACCGGATGCTTGATCCGGGCCTCGGAGGTGTACACGTACAGCGTTTCCAGCACCGAGGGCAGCTCGCCGGGGTGCGCCGCGAGGCGGCGGCGCGCGTAGTGCAGGAACTCGCGGGCGTGGCCGGCCTCGTCTCGGCTGGCGCGTGCCATCAGCGAGCGCAGGACCGGCTCGTCGACCCAGGCGGCCACGGACCGGTAGACGTGGTTCACCGTCAGCTCGGAGATGATGTTCGTGGCGAGTGTGGCGCTCGGCGTGGTGCCGGGGGCGTAGGGCGCGCGCATCGCCTGGACGGGAGCGGTGGGCATCGCCACGCCGACCGCGTCCAGCCAGGTCCGGAACGCGAAGTGGTGTTGCAGTTCCTCGTAGCCCCAGACGGCGACGAAGGTCGAGAAGTCGTAGTCGTCGAACTCGTTGAGGAAGCCGTGCTGGGCGGCGATCGAGTTGGCCTCCCCCATCACGGAGCTCTTGACCATCGTCACGTACTCGGGCCGCACGAGGTCGCGGTCGATGTCGTCGAACGCCAGGTCGGCGAGGGTCCAGCGCTTCTGCTCGTAGTGGCGGAAGACGTCGTAGCCGTGCATGTCGGGCCTACCTCCGTCGGGATCGCGGGCGCCGTCCGGTTCGGGGCGACGGTCGGTTCGGGATGACGGTCGGTTCGGGATGACGGTCGGTTCGGGCGGCTACCGGGGCTGCGAGCGAGCGAGGTCACGGGCCTCGACGCGGCGGAACTTCCCGCTCGAGGTCCGCGGGAGGGCGTCGGGGGCGACCAGGCGCACCGACACCTCGGCGAGCCCGAGCGCGGATCCGACGGCGACCCGCAGGTCGGCGGCCAGCCGAACCCGGTCGGCGGCGCCGTCCAGGGTCGTTTCGGCGATCACGGTCAGCGACTCGGCTCCGGCGTCGTCCACATCGGCGACGGCGACGCATCGGCGCCGGTGCACCCCCGGGGCGTCGCGGACGAGAGCCTCGGCGTCCTCGGGGTAGTAGTTCACCCCACGAACGATGATCATCTCCTTGCGCCGGCCGCTCACGTGGAGCTCGCCGGCGGCGAGGAAGCCGAGATCTCCGGTCGGCAGCCACCGCTCGCCCGACGGGTCGGCGGCGGGCGCCGTGGGCGCCATGGGCGGACCGCCGGCGGTCAGGTAGCCGGCGGTGACCGCGTCGCCGGAGATCTCGATCTCCCCGACGGTCCCGTCGGCGACGGCGCGGCGCCGGCCGTCGACGACCCGCAGCCGCATCCCCCGCACCGGCCGCCCGACGCCGACCAGGCCGCGGGCCCCCGGATCGCCCGCGGGCGCCGGCACCGCGACGCCGTCGCGAGCCAACCGGTCGCGGTCGACCCAGGTCGTCACCGGCGGCCGGCCCAGCGGCGGGAAGGTGACGGCGAGGGTCGCCTCGGCCATCCCGTAGACGGGGAACATCGTCTCGGGGGCGAACCCGGCCGGGGCGAAATACGCACCGAAGCGTTGCACCGTGAGCGGGCTGACCGGCTCCGCGCCGTTGAGCGCCACCCGCCAGCGGCGCAGGTCCAGCCCCTCGACCTCGGCCGGGCCGACCGCCTCGAGCAGGGCGTCGTAGCCGAAGTTCGGCGAGGGGAGGATGGAGCAGCCGAGCTCGGCGAACGAGCGCAGCCACGACGCCGGATCCTTGACGAACGCCGACGGCGACCAGATCGTCATCGGCACCGCGGTGAGGATCGCGCTCAGCGCGCCGAACAGGCCCATGTCGTGGTAGAGCGGCAGCCAGGTGGCGCCGTGGTCGCCGTCTCCCAGCCCGATGCCGTCGACGATGGCCGCGGTGCCGTGCACGACGTTGCGGTGAGTCAGTACCACGCCCTTGGGCACGGCGGTGCTGCCCGAGGTGAACTGGACGATGGCCAGATCGGACGGCGACACGACGGGCAGCGCCGCGCCGCCGCGGGCCGACCGGGCCAGCCCGGCAACGCCGTCGAACCGCAGCGCGGGCAGCACCGGCGCGAGCCGGCGGGTGAGACCGTCGGCCCCCGCCCCGACCAGCACCCGCCCGACGCCGGCCGCGCTCGTCACGGCGGCGATCCGGG
>NZ_JANEZT010000153.1 GCF_025403405.1 Frankia tisae | reverse complement strand
GTCGCCGCCGCCTCGGTGCTCCATCGGCTCACCGGGATCCCTGTACGCTGCCCCGCATGGGATCTGGGCGGGTACGGGTTCGATTCGCGCCGTCTCCCACCGGCATCTTCCATGTGGGTGGGGCGCGCTCGGCACTGTTCAACTGGCTGGTGGCGCTACGCGCGGGCGGCGACTTCGTGTTGCGCATCGAGGACACCGACGCCTCCCGCAACCGGCCCGAGTGGATCGACGGCATCATCAGCGCGCTGGACTGGCTCGGGATCAGCCCCGGCCGGTACGAGGGCCCGGTGCTGCAGTCCTCGCGCGCGGACCGGCATCGGGCGGCCGCGGTCCGCCTGCAGGAGGCGGGGTTGGCGTACTTCTGCGACTGCACCCGCGACGCGCTGGCGGAACGCACGGGCAATGCCCAGCACGGCTACGACGGCTTCTGCCGCGACCGCGGGCTGGAGCCCGGCCCAGGCCGCGCGCTGCGCTTCCGCACCCCCGACGAGGGGGTGACGACGGTACGCGACCTGATCCGCGGCACCCCGGAGTTCCCGAACGACACCATCGAGGACTTCGTGATCGCGCGGGCCGACGGCTCGGCGGTGTTCCTGCTCGCCAACGTCGTCGACGACCTGGAGATGGGGATCACCCATGTCATCCGGGGCGAGGAGCACCTGTCGAACACGCCCAAGCAGCAGCTGCTGTGGGCCGCGCTCGGCGCCGGCGAGCCGCCGGTGTGGGCGCACGTGCCGGTCATCGTCAACGAGAAGCGGCAGAAGCTGTCGAAGCGGCGGGACAAGGTGGCGCTGGAGTCCTACCGGGACGAGGGCTACCTGTCCGGCGCGATGAAGAACTACCTGATGCTGCTCGGCTGGGCGCCGTCCGGTGACGACGAGATCGTGCCGTGGGAGACGATCGAGTCGGCCTTCGACCTGGCCGACGTGAAGCCGTCCCCGGCGTTCTTCGACGAGAAGAAGCTGAGGGCGTTCAACGGCGAGTACATCCGGGCACTGAGCGTCGAGGAGTTCATCGCGGCGGTGCAGCCGTGGCTGGTGCCGCCGGCGGCACCGTGGGCGGCCGAGGCGTTCGACGCCGGCGTGTTCGCCGTGGTCGCCGGGCTCGCGCAGTCCCGGTTGTCGGTGCTCTCCGAGATCGTGCCGATGGTCGACTTCCTGTTCCTGCCCGAGGCGCCGGTGGACGACGCGGCGTGGGCGAAGGCGATGAAGGGGCCGGCGGCGGAGTTGCTCGCCGACGTCCACGACGTGTTCAGCAAGGTCGAGTGGGACGCCGAGACGCTGAAGGCGACCCTGACCGAGCTCGGCGAGCGCCACGGCCTGAAGCTGGCGAAGGCGCAGGCGCCGGTGCGGGTGGCCGTCACCGGGCGGACCGTGGGGCTGCCGCTGTTCGAGTCGCTGGAAGTGCTCGGCCGGGAGGCCACCCGCCGGCGACTGGCCGCGGCCCGGGAGCGGCTGGCCGCAGGCTGAGGCACCGCTCGGGCGGTGCTCGGCCACGGTTCGGGGAGCGGTCACCACCGCCGTGGGCCGAGGCTGATGAGCCCGGGCCGCGGCTGGGACGGGCCGCGACCCGGGCTAGGGAGACCCACCGGAGGTCGGGGTTACCTCCGCCGGGTGAAGCTCGGATCCACCAGGTCGTCTCCGGTGCTCCCGAGCACCGGGTTCGACAGTGACCAGCACATCTCCTGGGGCCTAAAGGAGTCTTAAGATCAGCTCAAGACAAGCTGTGATCTCATAATCACGATCCGTCGACAGCAGGGTCACATCCGGTGATAACCCGCCAAGGCGAGCCCCACCCGGTCAGGGCTCGTCGTGGCCACGGGTGGAGGCCCCGCGCGGGATGCGCTGGCGTGGGCTGAGCGTCTCCCATTCCTGCGCCCAGGCGGCCAGGGGCTCGATCACGCCCTGCAGCCGCCGGCCGTGGGTGGTCAGCCGGTACTCGCCGACCTCGTCCACCTCGACGAGGCCGGCCTCTCGCAGCTCCCGCAGCCGCTGCACGAGCTGCGTCTGCGGGGCGTCCAGCCGGGCCGCCAGCGTGCGGAACGGCAGCGAGCCACCCCGCAGATGCCAGTAGAGGCCGAGCGCGAACCGGCGGCCCAGCAGGTCCACCAGGGCGGCGAGGCCGGGCGGTGCCCCACCCGCAACCTCGGCCGGCGCCGGGCCGCCCGATCGTCCCTGCCCCGCCGCCCGTCCCCGCGCCGGCCTGGCCTGCCTCATCGACATGCCCTGCTCCGATTCGTCACGCCCTCGACCCCGCCACCGGACCACCGTGCTCTCCGCGCGGCCGGCAGGGGCGGGGTGTCGGCGGTGACCAGAATCACCCCTGGGGCGGCAGTCGTAGGTGCGGCCGACGGTCACGACAGGCGGCTCCGACGGCCGAACCACCCGACAACGCCCCATCCGACGCATACCGGCGCGGCACCTCCTGCCGGCCTCCTCCCGGGACGGCGCAACGGCGACACGCCCGGCCGGTCAGTGGGCGCCGATCGAGCTGACCCCGTTCGAGCCGTGGGCCGCCACCGGGCGGAACGGCCGTGTCCCGGACGACTCGGCCTCCCCGGCGAACAGGCCGCGGACCCGGTGGAAAACCGTCCCGGCCTGCGCGGACACGACACCGGCGGCGCCCTGCACCTCCGGCCGTTCCCGAACCTCCCGCAGCTGCCGCATGATCACGTCGTAGTGTTCGCGTCCGCCTCGGGACCCCAGGACGTACCCGAAGCCGAGTGCGATGACGACGCTGGGCCTGATGCGCATGTTGCCTCCCGGGAGACCGATGGACGTACTGGCGGATGGCCGCCGGCCGGTCGGCGTTGTGCCGTCAAGTTGATTACTACCCCACGTCCATGACCGCTGGAACCTCAGGTAGGCTGACTGCGTCAGGTGCGCAGAGCACCCGGTCCCGCGTAGCTCAATTGGCAGAGCAGCCGGCTGTTAACCGGCAGGTTATAGGTTCGAGTCCTATCGCGGGAGCATCCTCACAGGCCAGACACTTGATCATTGATCAAGTGTCGATCAGGCCTGCCAGACCTTGCCCGCGGTGAACTCGCCCGCCCCCGGATGCCCGCGCGTCACGCCTCGCCGATCAGCAAGGCTGAGCGCCGCGCGCACGGCCGGCCGAGTATGCGGGGATCGAGATTCCCTTGGGCCGGAAATCCCCGCTGCGCGCCTGCCTGCATTTGCCGCCCGGGGCCCACGTCGCCGGCCTGCTCGGGGGTGACGGGGACGGCGGGGAGGTTGAGAGGGGCGGCGAAGTCCCCGGCGAAGGCGATGTCGTGCTTGCACGCGAGGTGGATGACGCCGTCGGCGGCCGCGGCGGCGTCGTGCAGGGTGTCGAGGTCGTCGAGGGATCCCGCGCGGACCTCGGGCCCCCACCGCCCGCAGGGCGACGGCCGCGGCCTCGGAGCGGGCGAGCCCGGTGACGGTGTGGCCGGCGGCGATCAGGTCGGGGACGAGCCCGCGGCCGACCCAGCCCGGCTCGGCGGTCGAGTACGCGGCCGAGTACGGGTTCGCCGAGTTGTCGTGGCGGCCTGTCGCCGCCGCTCTCGGGGTGTCGCCCACGACGTTGGTGCATCACTTCGGGACCAAGGAGCAGATGCTCGAGGCCATCCTCGGACGGTTACGGGAGCGCATGTCCGTGGCCACCCGCGACCCGCGACCCGCACGGCCACCCTCGTGATCGCCACCATCCGCGGGCGGCGGCGGCACGCCGGTGGTCACGCGGTAGCCGCCAACCCCCGGTGGCTGCCAGCGGTAGCAGCTGGCCGCTTCTTGTACGACTGTACTAGTATTTTTCTGTGCCTACTGGAAAGATTCCGACAGTGCGGCGGCACGTCGATCTCCTTCGGCCGGCCAGTGCGTTGTGTCGATAGAAGCATCTGTGGCGCCGGCCTCCCGATAGCTTGCAGCGAAAGCGCACTACTCATCTTCTCACGCGATCCTGTGATGGAGCGGCTGCCGCCAAGAAAGAACACGCTGAGCACCGAGCGCTCACCGGGCGCCGATTCTCGGCGTTCCATCCGGGATAGCCACAATCGCGGCGCACGCTGCCCCGTCACGGCCGGGCCCCCGTCGATTCCAGCGCGTCAACCATCAACGTCGGGCACGGAGACACCACATAACATACCCCTGCGACCAGGATTCATGATCTTCGGCGCCTATCACCAACCGGGCCTGGATCCACGCATCGCCCTCGAGGAATCGATCGAGCTCTTCCCGTTTGCCGAGGACCTCGGGTACGGCCTCGCGAACCACGGTGTCAGGCACTTCGAACGCGCGCTGACCGGCGTGTATCCGTTCCCCGGGACAGTTGCCCGCGAGACGCGCCGGATCCGGTTGGGCACCGGCACCGTCCCGATCGCCAACGAGAGCCCCGCCCGCCTCGCCGAGGACACCGTCACCGCCGGCCTGCTCAGCGGCGGTCGATCCGAATCCACCCGCGCGTCGAGGATCTCAGGTGGCGGATCTGGTATGGCACGGGATCAGCCGCCAGCACGGTCCGGGCAGGTGAGCTATGCCTCGGTCGCCAGCTGCCGCATTTCGCCCGTGACGAAGCCGGCACTCATATGCAGCAGGGGAAAGCCGGCCCGTACCAAATCCTGGAAATCGACGCCTACATCGACGCGTGGTCTCGAGGGGCGGGTCCAGTCGGTCGGCCCCCACGGGGCAGAATCGCAATCAGCCGCGCCCGCGGATACAACGAAGCGACATTGTCGTTGATCATCTCCCCTCATTTCCGGCTGGAGAACACGAAGCAGCTTCTTGCGCTCGTTGCCGAGCGGATCGCCCCGCAGCTTGGCTGGAAGCTGGCGGTAGCCGAGCGTGTGCCGACGGCTCGTGGGCTCGGCCTACACCTCGGCCGCCCCTGACCGACGCCGGAGCAGGGCGCCCACAGCGACCGCCGGGCCCGCGTCCCGGTTGCGCCCGACCACCCGCGGTCGACTCGGCCGGAAGGCATGCCGGGAACCGCCTCCCGGCGGGAAACGGCACCCGGCGGGAAACGGCACCCGGCGGGAAGCGGCACCCAGCGGGGCTCCCGCACTCGGGCACGCGCCAGAGCCGGCCAATCGAGCAGGTGGACCGGCGGAGACCCCGCCGCCGGCAGGCCGGGTCGGCAATACGAACGCGCAAGAAGCATTAATCCCGTTTTGACACAATTAGGTCCCGGCTCCCCACCCGACATCCCGCCGGACAGCGCGGGCACTCGACCCTTACGCGATAGTCAAGTTTTGCCGCGTCGACAGCCGCGCCCCCGCACAGGCGCCCGCCCCACAGCCGCCGCCGCCGGCACCACCGGGGTATCAGCGCCGCCTCGCTACCTTAAGTTTCCCTCAAACTCCCCGGAACCGTGGGCTCGTAGCGACATGAGGACGATCCGCGAAGTAATGTATTGGTGATATTCTTCGCACTCTCTCGTTACGGCACGGCGGAATCGGGGACACCACGTGGCGGAGTCATTGCTAACTTTACGACGGCTGTGCATTCTCTTCTTCTGCGAGCAGTATCCACCCGTCGTCTGGGACGGCGCGGGTACCTACACCGCGGCACTGGCCACGGCGCTCGCGCAGCTCGGCCACGACGTCCACGTGCTGTGCGCGCAGGGGTACCGGTTCGACGACTCGGTGGAGAACGGGGTGCACGTTCACCGGCGGCCGCTACTACGAGTGCCGGTGAGCCGCGCGCTGGGAAAGTTCGGCGCCCAACTCCGGGGGCCGCTGTACCCACGTGACTCACTGACGCTGCGGGCCAGCCTCCCGCTTTCCTACAGCCTGTGGGCCCGCCGGCTCGGGCTGCGACCGGACGTGATTGAGACGCAGGATGGCGAGACTCGCGCCCTGATCCAGGCCGCCCGCCGCTCGGTGCCGCTGGCTATTCACCTGCATTGCCCGACCATGCTCGCGGTCCGGCTCGCAGGCCAGCCGCTCGGGGCGAAGGGACTGCTCGCCGACCGGTTGGACCGAATCTCGGCCAGCCGGGCGGACGTGGTCACCTCCCCGTCGCAGCTACTCGTCGACACGCTGCGGGAGCATGGCTGGCTGGGTAACCGTGAGGTCGAGGTTATTCCCAACCCCTTCGACGCGGAGCCGTGGCTCGGCATTCCCGACGTCGCCGAGACCACGCCGACCATCGCCGTCGTGGGCCGGCTCGAGGCCTTCAAGGGGGTGGACGTCCTCCTCGACGCCTCGGCACGCCTGCGCGCTGCAGGGGTGTCGCACCGGCTGCTGCTCGCGGGGCGCTCGGCGGGTGAGATCGACGGGCTTCCCTCGGGCGAGTGGCTGGCCCGCCGGGCGTTTCAGCTCGGGCTGGACGTCGAGTTCACCGGTCACCTGTCCGGTTCCCAGCTCCACGACGTCTACCGGCGGGCCCGGGTCGTCGCCGTGCCAAGCCGCTTCGAGAGCTTCTCGATCGTCGCCGCTGAGGCGATGGCGGCCGGGCGGCCGGTGGTGACCACGAACCAGGCCGGGGTCGCGCCCTTCGTCGAGCGGTGGGAGGCCGGGTGTTCGGTGCCGGCCGGCGATCCGGCGCCGCTGGCGGACGCGCTGGCGCCGTTCCTGCTCGACCCCGCGCGGGCGAGCGCGTTCGGGGCCCGGGGGCGCCTCGGCGTGGTCGAGCTCGAACCCGCGGCCATTGCCCGCCGCAAGGTCGAGGCGTACCGCCGCGCCGTCGAGCACTTCGGGGCGCATGGCCTGCCGCAGCAGCGTCGCTGGTCAAGCGCCCCGGCCAACGACGGCCTGTACCCCGACCTGTCTCGGGAGCGGCGCCGGCACTGGCAGTGGACCGCCCCCCGCCACTGACGGTGGCATCGAACGCCGCCGCCGGTCGCCGCACCCGCTACGGGCGCCGGCTGGCGGCGGGGCCGGGCCGCCACGGGCGGTCGAAGTCAAGGTGCCGCAGCGCCCCCGCGGCGACGTAGACCTCGTACGGGCTCTGCAGCGTCGCGAGCAGCGCGCCGGTCACCGCGGCGTCGTCGGGCCCCGCGTCGCCGGGCCCCACCTGGGTGGCATGCTCCGCGAGGGCCCGGCGCTGGCGCGCCCGCAGGTCGGTCGCGTCCACCAGCAGCGGACGGCGCTCCCGCAACCGGTGGAGAGGCTGGACGAACAGCCGCTGCGCCGACCAGTCCGCCGCCCCGTACCCCAGGGTCCAGGGCCAGTGCGTCCAGAACCAGACCGTGTATTCGAGTACCTGGCCGCGGAAGCCGGTCGCCGCCACCGCCCGGCGCACCGCCTCGTTGGTCGCATCGTGGTCCGGGTGCCCCTCGCACGAGGTCGGCGCCAGGATCTGCTCGGGCGCGAGGGTCCCGATGAGCTCGCCGAGGCGTGTGGCGACGGCGTCGACCTGGTCGGTGAGCTCCGCGTCGGGAAAGCCGAGGAAGAGCACGTCGGATTCACCGACACCCAGCAGGGCGCAGGCCCGGCGGGTCTCCGCCTTACGCATCTCGATCAACTCCGCGGGCGGCAGCGTCGCCGGCTCCCCACGGGAACCGTCGCTGACGATCACGACCGTGACCGGGGTGCCGGCGGCCCGCTTGCGCAGGATGGCCACCGCGCACCCCAACGTCTCGTCGTCCGGATGCGGGGCGACGACGAGGCAGGATTTCGTCGTCATGGACGAGGTGATGTCGATGCCGCGCCGGGTCCAGGCCCGACGCCACAGCGAGCGTGCCGGCACCATCACCCGATCGCGCACCGTTTCCGGATCCCCCGGGACCACCCGGCGGACCGCCTTCGCCACATCCATCCCGTCGATCTCCCCGTGCGGCAGATTCACCCGGCCGGCCCTCGCCTGCTCCGGTGGGAGACGAGACGCCTCGCCCCCGATCTCCGGCCAGGATCACTGTAGCGAGCGGCTCCGGCGTCCTCGCCCGCAGCCGACGACCATGACGAGGTCAACCGTTGCGAGCTACGACGACATGACTGGCGACGCACCGCCGGCATCCGCACCGGTGGTGCGGATTGTGTCCGATTGATTACCATGGGCGTGTTCGGGGTAGGAGGTTCACAGGAACAGTTGTGGCTGAGTGGGTGATTAGTCGTGCCAGAGGAGGAACACCGGGACCTTTTCGAGGTACTGGACATCGCTGTCACCGAGACCGGCGCCCGGGACCATCGCATCCGGCGCGCCAACGCAGCGGCGTGCGCCATCTTCGGCCGCACCGAGTCCGAGCTCGTCGGGATGGTCTGGGAGGAAGTCTGCGTCTCGGAGGACCGGGAGCGCTGGGCCGCACAGGCCCGGCTGCGCCTGGCGACGGGGCAGCGCAGGGCCCGCCTGATGGTGCGCCTGCTACGCCCGGACGGCGCCGTCGTGCACGCTCTGTGCACCACCGCACTGCTGACCGGTCCCGACGGCGACCACTTCTTCCTGGCTCACCTTCAGGACGTGTCCGAGGAGATCGCGGCGCAGGACTGGCTACGGCTCGTAGTGGAAAACACCCCGATGTCAATCTTCCTGACGGACCGGAACGGGCGGGTCCTGGTCAGTGAGGGGATGGCGATACCGGAGGCTGCGGCGCGGCTTTCCGCGGCGCGCGAGAGCTCCGTGTTCACAACATTCGCCGAGTACCCCCAGATGCTCTCGCTGATGCGCCGGGTACTGGGCGGCGAGCGGGTCCACGAGATCGTCGAGGTGTTCGGCCGGTGCCTCGACGTGCACCTGGTGCCCATCCCGGACGCCGCCGACACGGTGGAGGTCGTCGCCGCGATCGGCACCGACATCACCGATCGCCAGCATGCCCTGGCGAACCTGCGAATCCGGTCCGCCGAACAGGCCCTCGTCGCCGACCTCGGCCAACGGGCGTTGGAGGCCGAAACCCCGGCCGCCCTGTGGGAACACGCGGTGACAGCGCTGGCCGACCATCTCGACGCCGACCTCGTGCAGGCCCATGAGGTGGACGAGACCGGCGAGCGGCGCGGCCTGCTCGCCCGCGCGGATCGGCGCGAACCCCCCGCAGCGCCCCCGCTCCCCACCGACCCGACGCGCACCGAGGAGGCCGAGGACGCGGGTTTTCTGACGGTCCCCGTCGGGCGAGCCGACCGGATCCTCGCGATGGTCGAGGTCCACCGGCCGCCAGGCGCAGCGCCGTTCACCGATCAGGACACCCGGTTCCTCCACTCCGTCGCCGCGGTGCTCGGCTCGGCGGCCATCCGCTTCCGGATGGAGAGCGAGATCCGCCACCGCTCCCTGCACGACGGTCTCACCGGGCTGCCGAACCGCACCGCGCTCCTCGATCACCTCGACCGGGCGCTGCGCCGCGCCCAGCACAACGACCGGCAGGTCGGCGTCCTCTTCGTCGACCTCGACGGCTTCAAAGCGGTCAACGACACCCTCGGGCACCGCAGCGGCGACGAGGTGCTGCGGACCGCTGCCGCCCGGCTGGTCCAAGCGGTACGACCCGGTGACCTGGTCGGCCGGCTCTCCGGCGACGAGTTCGCCGTCCTGTGCGAGGACGTCACCAGCATCGCGGATCTGGCGGCGATCGCCGACCGGGTACTCGTGGCGCTGGCGATGCCGAGCCGGCTACGCGAACGCTCGATCGTCCTCACCGGCAGCATCGGCCTCGCTCTGTCCGGCCCCCTGCTGGGCGACGGCGAGCACCTGCTGAACGCCGCCGACATCGCGATGTACGCCGCGAAACGAGCCGGCCCGGGACAGCGCGTCGCCTACGACCGGTCCATGCGCACCGGGCTGATGGACCAGCTCGGCCATGCCGACGCGCCGCGGCACGCCCCGAACGCGAGCAACCTGACCACGCTGCAGGTCACCGCGGTGTCGACGCTCCTGCACGGCGTGCTCTGACGCGGGCACCGGGCCGGTCGCGGCGCCCCGGAGCCGTCGACCGCTTCGGATCCTCGCCCACCGGTTGGGCCAGGGCGATCCCGCTGTCCGGCGACGGCGACGGCGACGATGCGGCCGGCAGCCATCACGACGAGGTGGGTGGCGTACCGGCAGGCCTGGTTGAGGTCGTGCAGGACGGCGACCAACGTGCGGCCGTGGTTCTCGTGCAGGTCCGAGCACAGGTCCAGCACGTCGAACTGGTGGGTGATGTCGAGGAAGGTGGTCGGCTCGTCGAGCAGGAGGATCGGCGTCTCCTGCGCCAGCGCCATCGCCAGCCAGACCCGCTGGCGTTGCCCGCCGGAGAGCTCGTCTGGTGCGGATACCGGCCGCGGCTGACGAGGTCGAAGACGGTGATGCCGTCCGGCGCGATCGCGGTCTGCGGGAGCAGGCCGAGGCGGCGGGCGATCTCCTTCGACGGCAACGACGCGATCTGCGCGCCGTCGAGACGCACCGTGCCGGCAGTCGGCCGCATCACCCGGGCGAGCGCGCGCAGGAGAGTGGACTTCCCGCAGGCGTTGGGACCCACGATCACGGTGAAAGCACCGTCGGGGATGCGCACCGCGAGGCCCTCGGCAACGATCCGCCGGTCATAGGCGAGGGTCAGCTCCTCACCGAGCAGCCGGGCTGACGGAGGACCAGCCGCACTCTCGGAAGCCGGCGGACGGCCGGCGCCGCGCGGAGCCGGCGGGAGCAGCCGCCGCCAAGGTGCGAACGCCACCCGTCCTCCCCCGCTGTCGGGCCGCCGTGCTGTGGCCGCCACCGCCGGGCCCGCGCCGCCGGCCGAGGCACCCGCGCCTCACGGACAGGCCGGGCAAGCAGCCGAAACTCTTGAATGTTTGGTTAGGTTGCCTTCAAGTCATCGCCACCGTCGACGTCAACGGCGACCCGATCGCCGAGACGCACCGTCCCGGGCCGCACGACTCGGGTGACGACGCCCAGCGTGATCCCGGTCGGGCCGCGCCGACGGGCCAGGGCGCGCAGGCCGTTCCAGTCCGCCGTGCCGGTGTCGGGTGACCGGGTGATGACGACGCATCGCCCGAGCGGCTCCGTGACCTCGACGACGAGCTCGCCGATCCCGACCCGCCGGCCGACCCAGGTGTCCTCCTCGAACGGCGCGGTTCCGTCGACGGTGACCGTCATCCGGAAGCGTCGCGGGTCCCGACCAGCCGAGGCCGCCTGCGCGACCTGCTCCACGGAGCCCGAGCCGAGCATCGTGACCGGGCCCTCGTCCCAGCCGACGCCGATCCGTTCGGCCAGCACCAGGGACACCGGCTGCCCCAGGTAGTCCGACAGCGCCTCGGCCGGCGGCCCGGGCACCACCCGACCGGCCCGCCGCTTGCCGAGGAACGTCCCGGCGACCTGCTGATCGGACGGCGCGAGGGGCCCCTCGGCGGTGGAGCCGCCGGGAAACTCCAGCACGATCCGGCCCACCGCGAGATCCAGGTCTGGCCGAACGGACGCGAGCGCCGGAAAATCACGCAAGGTCACAATTTTGCCGGCCGGGGTGATCAGGAACAGCCGCCGATCCTCGGCGACTCCGTCCGGTCCCACCGCCAGCTCGGTGCGAGAAAGGACGGCCAGAGCCTTGACCGGGGCAATCGCCAGCCCACTCACGGTGAGCATCGACCTCACGCTCCGCCTTCCCGGACGCCTAGATCAGGCACAATGCGCCGGTATCTCGTGCACGGATGCCAGCCGTTGAGACGTTCACGTCGACCGTGTGACGCCTCGATCAACATTTCATAAGGTACACCTCACTTCATCTATAGGTTCCGCTGCCGGCCCGGGCTCCGCGAATGGCACGCGGTCGCCCGGCACCATGCCGCCCCAGGTACGGTCGCCCCCGAGCGGAGCCCATCAGTCTCGTCCGGCCGCGGTGGGACACGGTCGGCGCGCTCGTCGGGAGCCGACCGGCGATGACGCCGCGGCCACCGGCGTCCTCGGTGGTCTGCGCTTCGCGGGTCCGCTGGCCACCTCCCGGCAACGCACCTGACGTCCACGAGAAACCGCCTCGCAACTCTCACCAGCGGATTCCTTTCCGCGGCGGCGCGGCGGGTTTGCCGGCGCTGCTGAGAAGCAACCACGAGGCGTCGAACCACCATGGCCGAGATCGCCGCGAATCACCCCGAAGGTAGAGTGACGATAGTTCGGCGGACTCTGGGCGGGGGCCACGAGGCACGCGTCGGGCCAAGGGGGCTGGGCATGTCGGTCGCGGGGCCGCCGAGGGAGCGCTCTCGGCGTCGGTTTGTCGCCGTCGTCGTCGTCCTTGCGATATTTGCTGTTGCCCTGCCGGTCGCCTGGTGGCTTGCGACGGTGCAGCAGAAGCCGTCGCAGCCCAGCCGTTCCGGATGCAGCGAGGTACACATCTTCACCGGCAACGAGCAGTCGCCGTACTGGAAATTTGCGATGGCACTGCAAAGGCAGCTCAGCGATCATCTGGACAAGACGACAGTCGTGCCCTGGAAAACCCAAGGCGGTGCGGAAAATCTCTACGATCTTGAAGGGTACGCCCGGTGCGGGGTCGCGATAGCCAAGCTCAATGTGGCGGTGGACGCGGCCTACGGCGTCAACCAGTTCAACTCCGACTCGGCCGAGGACACGTCTTCCTCGATACCTCCGCACCAAATAAAGGGGCTGCGGACGATCGGGCCGGTGTTCGACGACCTCATGCAGATCGTCGTCCGCGACAAGCCCAACCGGCCCGATCGGCCACATATCACCGACGTCCACCAGCTCTGCGGCCGGCCACTCGGCACCGGGCTGGCACTGTCCGGCTCGATACAGTTGACCCAAGTATTCTATCGAGAAATATGCAAAGACCAGGAACTTGACCTGAAAAAGGTCAAGAAGGACACACTGAAGAATGGCTTCAAGTACCTCAACAGCGCCGGACCCGACTTTGTTGACGCGGTCATCTGGGTGAACGCATCCCCGACCGCCGATATTCAAAATGAGATCCGGGATAACGGCGCCCGACTGCTCCCCGTCCCGGCTTCCGTGAGAAGCGCCATGAACGACAACTGGCGACAGATCTACCAGGATCAGGGAAATAATAAGTTCGCCGGCCAGAACGTAATTCTTCCAGGCATGATCTACAAGGAAGACTACGGATTGAAACAGGACATCGCGACTGTCGGCGTGCCCAACGGCCTAGTGGTCCTGAATTCCGCCGACCCAGGCCTGGTGGCGGAGTTGGCCCGGATCCTACTGGCAGACCAGGATAGTACGACTCCGCTGGCCTCCCTCTGGGGGGAAAATCCGAGGCACCGAACACTGGCGGATGTGGAGAGCTATGTGACGAGCCAGGTACCGTCCCTGTTCTGCTATGTTCCACTGCATCCGGAAGCGATCAAGGTCTACCAGGCGAAGTTCCACGTCCCTACTTGCGGGAGATCTTAGGACGGTGGTTGGCTCCCACTCCCCGGACCGGCGCCCCGTGAACGGACGCTGGTACACAACCTGCTTCGCCAGGCTCGCCTTGGCCATGGTCTTGGCGTTGATCTGCGCGTTCGCGGTGCCAAATCGGTGGCCCGGGGCGGGTGCGGTACTTCGCCCGATCGGGGTCGGGGTCGGAGTCGGGACGGTGATGTCCACAATCGCCATCACGGAGCTCCGGGTCCGCCCCAGGCCGGACGGTCTTGTGGTAGCCGTCGCCGCGTTGCTGGGCGCAGGATTCGGGGTACTACTGGCTCGTAGTCGCGGTTCCGGTCCCGGAGTACCCAGCCTACTCCCGGAGACGGCAGGCGCCCTGATCTTATCTTTCCTGATCAGCCTCTTCCTGGCGCGGTTTCCAGGCAAGAAGGTGGTCGCCGGCAACACCGACGGCGATACGGACGGCGGCGTCCGACCGGAAGAACCGGCCATCGACACAACGGCCTCGAGCACAACAAATTCAGCCAGTGATCCGCAGCCCGACTGGTCATGGGTCACGTGGGTGAGCGGGCTTCAGCGGGGTGAGCTCAACGCCATCCTGCTGGAAATTTTTCCGAGCCGGTCCGCCTTTTCTCGGTTCCTCCTGCATAAACTTGGCAAGTCGCTCAAAATATATGCTGACAGCACCCTGGGAATGGAAGACGCCATTCATCAGGTGGTAGAGGGAGCGCTAGATGAGAATTGGCTGGTGGCTCTCGTCACGGAGATCGACGCCGATCCTGAAAAAAATATCCAGTTACGAGCCTGGGCCAGTAGGACGCAACAAGAACTTCCGGCGGAGGGGATGGAATTTCAGCACGTCGAACGTTCGGTTAGATCAACGACAGATCAGCAAATCAAAGCACTCGCACAGGCATTCTACAATCAGACGGTTGCGACCCAGATCCTGGAGAAGGCCGGTGTGCCTCTGGAGAGGATACCTGGTTGGCAGCCGAACCTGAACCCCGAGCAGAACTGGCGGGAAATCCACCGAGCGCTAACCCTCGGGATCATCACGAACGGCTGGGGCCGTGTGCTCGCCGCCGCACGCCGTGAGTTGCCGGCCAATCCGTACTTCGGCGTACCAACCGCCTGATGGGTTCGGTCGGTGCGGGCGAACTCGGCCTGGGCTCGGATGGCGGTTGCGCCGGTGGCGGCTCGCAGGGTCAGGTCGAGTTCCCGGCGCTTCTCGCCGTCCGCCCCGAACTCGCGGACGATGCGGCCACCGGCCCGCAGCCGGTCGCCGCGCCACATCAGTCCCTGAAAGCGGGTGCGGAAGCGGCGGACGGCGTCGGTGCCGAACTGGTCGCTGGCCCAGGTCGCCAGGTAGCCAGCGCCGAGCATGCCGATGAATGCGGGTGAGCACCGATCGCTCCCGCATGAACCGGGCGACTATTCTTTCGTCGGTGGTGAGTTCCGGCAGCAGGAGCTTGAAGGCAAGGACGTGGCCGGACTGGTCGTGCCGACGCCACACCTCCCCCATCCCACCC
>NZ_JANEZT010000152.1 GCF_025403405.1 Frankia tisae | reverse complement strand
CCCACCGTCGCCGCCTGCCCACCGTCGCCGCCGTCCGGCATGACCGCAGGTCACCGCGGGCATACTCGCCGCGGAGGTGGTCCGGATGGTGCCCGCGTTGGCGATGGCCGCCGCTGGGACGGAACTGTCCCAACCGGACATGGTGATTGCGGATCTCCTTGAGATCCTGCGCCGCCAGTTAGGCATGGATCTCGCCGCGCTGGCCAGGGTCGAGGACGAACACCTGGTCCTGCAGGTGCTGAGTGGGGACGTCGCCGGATTCGGGCTGCACGCGGGCGCAACGGTCGGCCGCCGGGACTCCCTGCTCGGGCTGGTGCTGGCCGGCGAGCTGCCCGAGATCGTCGCGGACACCCGGGCCGATCCGCACCTCACCGGCCACCGCGACGTCACGGAGCGGGGCATCGGCTCCTACGTCTCGGCGCCGATCGTCGACGGCGAGGGCAAGGTGTACGGCATCCTCTGCTGCATCGGGCACCAGGCCCGACAGGCGAGACCCGACCGCGACGGGCGCTTCCTGCGGCTGCTCGCGGCGTTCCTCAGCGACACCGTCCTCGACCTGCACGAGATGTGGGCGCGGCGGCGCCAGATCTGGCAGAAGGTCAGCGACCTCATCGACAGCGGCGGCCCCCAGATCATCTATCAGCCGATCTTCCGGCTCGCCGACCAGCGCATCATCGGAGTGGAGGCGCTGTCCCGGTTCCCGGGCGCGCCTGGCGGGGCGCAACGCTGGTATACCGACGCGGCCATCGTCGGGCTGAGCACCGAGCTGGAACGACTCGCGATCCGCCGGGCGCTCGCCGTCCTGCCCGTGCTTCCCGGCGACCTCACCCTGGCCGTCAACGCCTCCCCCACCACCATCTCCGCCGGCCTGCTGGACCTGCTTCCCGACGCGATGGCCGGCCGGCTCGTCGTCGAAATCACCGAGCACGAGCACATCGGGACCAACAAACACCTACTGAAGGCCGTCGAGGTGCTGCGCAGCCGGGGTGTGCGGATCGCCATCGACGACATCGGCACCGGCTATGCGGGCCTGGAGCAGCTCCTCCACCTGCGCCCGGACATCATCAAGCTGGACGGCATCATCACCCGGGGCATCGACGCCGACGCCGCCCGCCGCGCCATCGCCACCGGCCTGGTCCAGGTCGCCGGCGAGATCGGGGGCAGCGTCGTCGCGGAGGGCATCGAGACCGCGGCGGAGCTGGCCACCACGATGGCCGCGGGCATCCCCTACGGTCAGGGCTACCTGCTGGGCCGCCCCGGCCCGTCCACCGGGGCGGCCTGGCTGCGGCCCGACGCGCGACACTCCGCCGTCCCCCTTGTCCCCGGCGAACCTGGCGGACCCGGCGGCCTGCAGGCACCCGCCGGCAAGGCCGCCGCTAACCGCTAACCGCGACCGAACCGGCCGGACCGGCACAGCCCGCTATCGTCGGCCGATGCCCGTCGATGATCCCGACCCCCGGCGTACCCAGCGGCAGCGCCGCGCCAGCAGCCGCGAACTCATCCTCGACGCGGCGGTCCAGGGGCTGTTCGAAGACGGTTACGCCCGGACGACCACCGTGGCGATCCAGACCAGGGCCGGAGTGTCCCGCGGCCGGCTGCTGCACCACTTCCCGTCCCGGGAGGACCTGCTGGTGGCGGCTGGCCACCGACGGCGAGCGGGTCGACCTCGCCACCGAGCTGCTGTGGGAGACCTTCCGGGCGGCGTACTTCTGGGCGGCGATGGAGCTGTGGACAGCGGCCCGCACCGACACCGATCTTGCCCCACCCTCGCCGCCGCCGAACGGCAGCTCGGCGGCGCGATCAACAGCGTCGTCGCGACGATGTACGGGCCGGTACTCAGCGCCCATCCGGACTTTCCCGCCGCCCGGGCTCTGATCTTCATCAGCATGCGCGGGGTCGCCGTGACCTATGCGGTCACCGGGCGCAACCCGCGGGCCGATCCCCACCTGGCCCTGTGGAAGCGGGTGCTGCGCGAGATGCTGACGGCCCCGGCGGGCTGACCGCGGCGGCGTTCGAAGCCCTGCCCGGCGGCAGGAAAGAAATAACAGTCAGGTCTGACTGTTATTGTGACGGGGTTCCCGACGCGAGGAACACCTCGATGGCGACCGACCGCTGACGACCCTGGCACCCCACGCGGCCCCGCAGATGCCGCAGGTACCGCGCACGCAGGACCGGATGACCCACGACGGGTGGCTGCCCGACGAGGCCGTCGCGCTGCGGGCGCAGGCCCGGGCCGCGGACTGGCTTATCCGATGCAGGGGACCTGCACGGTCACCGAGATGACCCAGCGGGCCACCCAGATCGAATATGCCCGCTCGCTGTACCAGAAGGTCGCGCTCCTACTCGACCGCGGCGATCGCAGCGCCGTACAGAGGCCTCGATGGCCAAGGCGTACGGCACGCGCCTAGCCAACGACCTCGTCCGCGAGGCCATCCAGATCCACGGCGCGGTCGGCTTCGCCCGCCGGGTGGCCGAGAGCGGCGAATCGGTCCGCCTCGAGGAGATGTACCGCGACGCCAAGATTCTCGAAATCTTCAAGGGGGCCAACGAGCTCCAGCAGTAGATCTTTGGCCGCCAGCTCATCGGCCGCGACGTCACCGGCTGATCGGACGCTGTTTCCACAGCCCAGAGATCCCATTCGGGTCTGGGCGGCGGCTCGGCCGGCGCCAAGACGATGCCTGACGGTGTCCGGCCCGCTCCGGTCGTCTCCGGCTGGCGCGTCTCAGCCGCCGCCTTGTGGCAGACGAGCGGGAATTCGTCGGTGGCAGGCTGGCGCAGCCTGGCGTTGCCCTACCTGGGCGAAGCCGGTCGAAGTCTTCAACCACCGCCCCGCACCCGGCGCAGGCTCGCTCGGCCTCGGGCACGTCGTGGACCTCCTCGCGGGTGTCCAGATGCGAGTAGTCCCGCCGCCCGGAACCGGCGGATCTTCCGGTTCACCGCCCGCGGCCGACGACGGGCCGCTCTTCTCCGACGAACGACCGAACAGCATCCGGCTGAGCACCGCGACCTGCCCGCCCAGTTCTTCGACCCGTGCCCGCAGCTGCTCGGCGGTGGCCTCCGCACGCTCCGCACGAACCTCCGTGTGTTCGGCACGAGCCCTCCAATACGCCACATCGGCGTCTTCGACCGTCGGCGCAGGGGACACAACACCCAGCACACACCATCACCCGACAGGCACATCACGCGCCTGACCGGCATGTCGCGACAACATCTCGTCAACCTGCCAGCAGAACGAGGCTCGACCGACACCCGGTCACCCGCTTGCCCAGGCAACATCCCACAGGTTCACCGAACACTTACGTTTAATTAGGCTCCAATCGGGCATGCCCGAAGTTCGTCCGCGATCCGGTAGGCCCGGCGTTCGGATTCGGTCAAATCGCGCGCCACCAATGCGCACGCGACGCGCGGCCACTCGTTCTCGTCGGTATTCCATACCACCAGGAATCCGGACATCGCCGTGGACACACGGGCGCCGTCGGGACGGAACGAAATCGCGGTGGAAACTTCGCCGGCTCCCGGGTCAAGCGAGAACCGTAGCCCTGCGTTGAGTGGCGTTTTCTCATCGATGTTCCAGAGGATTACAGTGTGGTCCTCGCCGGTAGAAGCTAGTCGCCGGCCGTCCGCCCGGAAGGCAAGACTCAATATCTGATCGCTATGTGCAAGCAGGCGGGTGGTGATGGTGCGATGTCGCACGTCCCACAGCAGCACTGCGCTGTCGTCGCTGCCCGAGGCAAGGGTGGTGCCATCCGGGCTGAACGTGAGTGCGGAGACCCGCAGACTATGACCACCGGCTAGACGCCCGACTGACCGGCCGGAGCCGACGTCCCATAAACCGATCGTGTGGTCCTCGTATCCGAGCGCGAGTCGATCTCCTCTCGCGGTTGTGGCCATCGATGCAACCTGCCCTCCGGCAGGAGATGTTCGTCGTAGTCGGCCTGTCTCGAGATCGAAAACACCGACGGTTGACGGTGTCGCAATGACAATGTCGCGTGAGGTCCCTGCGGCGCCTACCACGGGACCGCGGAACGACCCACGGAATGCGACCGGTGTGCCTTCCGGTAGGCGCCAGACAGTGAAGGCCGCCTTGGTGTCGACGGCGACCAGGCGAGTGCTGTCGGCAGAGAAGAAGAGAGATGCGATGTGGCCTGGCGTAGCGCGCAGTGGCGTCCGGGCGCTCGCATCGGTCCCGGCGCGCAGTATGACATTGCCACTGGCGTCTCCCGTGGCCAGCCACCGACCGGAGGGGCTGTACGCAGTGGCGGTGACCGCAGCCGTATGCCCTGGAGGAGTATCCGCAATCGCTGGTTGGCCGCGGATGTCCCAGACCACGGCGGTGCCGTTGGCCGTCACCCCCACAACAGTCCGCCGGTCCGGCGCCGCGGAAAGGGCGCGGACCGAGCCACTGAAGCCATCGACGGTGGCCGGGCCCAGCCCGGGCTGAGCTGTATCCCAGATGTTGATGGCCCCGCCGGCAGTCGCTCCTACCACGAGTTCGCGATGGTCTCCCTGTCCGGCTGCTCGCGGCGGGACCACCGCGAAGGCCAGAGCACTGACGCCGCCGGTACGGGACCACAAGGGTGCAGGGTGCAGGACCTGGGCGTTGACATCCCATAGCTGGATCGCGTCGTCTCCGACCGAGATCGCGATCGTCGCGCCGTCGGGGGTGATGTCAAGCGCACGGATCGTCTGGTCGCTAACAGGCGCCGGCGGCGCATACGGGTGGCCAGTCCAGTCCCAGAAGGTCAGCCTGCCAAGGTCATCTCCGGCGACGACGAACCGTCCGAGCGGATCGGCAGCGAGCGCACGGACCCGGCCTCCACCGATGCGGACTTCGGGAGCGAGCGGCGAGCCGTCGACAGCCGACATCAGGTGGAGTGTTCCATCCCGACCGCCAATAGCAATCATGCTGCCGTCCCGTCTGACCACAGCCGACGCCACCCGCTGACCGCCTCCGGTGTCGATCAGGATGTGGCCGCTCCGCCGCTCCCATCGGATGATCTCACCGTCCTGATCGACGGACACGATCTCAGCTCCGTTGGCACGGAAGCCGAGGGCGCTGATCACGGTGCTGTGGCCGGTGAGCCGCGGGCGAAGTTCACGGCCCGATGCCACGTCCCACAGCAGGGCCGTGCCGTCGGCTGCGCCGGTGGCGAGGACGGTTCCATCCGGCGAATATGCGAGTGCCTGATCGACACCCACGTCTGACCGGAGATAACGAATCGGTCCCGGTGCCTGCGCGACTCCGTCAAGCAGGCTGGCCTCCACCGCAGGGCTGCGGGCCCGGCGTCGGGCCTCCAGGCTCAGCAGGAGACTGAGATCCAGAGTCCGTCCGCGGGTCTCGTTCGCCGACGCTGCGAGCTCCAACGCCCGCGACGTGTGCTCGGCGGCCTTCGTGCGTTGGTACTGAATGTAGGAGTAGGTCGCCATGACACCGGCGGCAGTCAGCATAACCAATACGCTCGAAAGGATACGATTGCGGCGCCGCAGGCTTTCGGCTCGGCGGGTTTCCTCTGCTAGACGGGCAGCACGGGCAGCGACGCTCGCATCGATGTAGGCACGTTCCGTTGCAGTAATCTTTGCCGGATCCTCCGCCCACTTCCCAAACTCGTCGAGACGCTTACCCTGTAGCAGCTCAGAATCATCCCACCCGCTGATAACCCACTGAGCGGCTGCTGACGCCAGACGTTGGCGTTGGCGACGTAGATCGCGGTCGACTGCCAGCCAGCCGCGCAGTGTCGGCCAGCTGGTGATCAGAACCTCGTGCGCCAGCTCGATAGTCTCGTCCTGGCGGCTCTGATCGTATCCGGTTGTCAGGAGATTCTCGGCAAGTAATGCATGGACAACGGCTCGGACGTCGTCCGCACTGTCCTGCCCCGTCACAAGATCGTCGAGAACTACGCGGCGCCGAGTGTCCTCTGCCGCGTCATTTGCCCAGGTGAGGGCGGTAAGTACTCGTCGAGCAGTCTCGCGCCGCGGCGAGGGAAGACGCTTCAGCGCTTGGTCGGCGTGTTGACTCAGCGCGCCGCCCACCCCTTTGATTTCGAGGTAACCGGTGATATCGAGTGGGCCGGAGGGGCGCCGCCGCCAGAGCTCGCTCAAAGCATGTTCCATGAGGGGCAGTGGTGTGGTGAGACCCCGGATGTCGTCGAGGATCGCGGCGACCAGGTTGGGATCCAGACGGAGACCCACCCGGTGAGCTGGCTCGACGATCGTCGCGCGAACGTGATCATCCTCCATTGGTCCGATGATCACGGCGCATTCGGCGATGCGCCGCGCGAGGGCTACATGCTCCCAGGCGCGGTGCACAAAATCGACCCGCATGACCAGTAGCATCCACACTCTGCCGTTCAAGGCGTCAACAGCATGAAGCAGAGCGTCGACGAACTGGCGGCGCCCTTCTACATCCGGTGACCGGAAGATTTCCTCGAACTGGTCGACAACCCAGAGCATCCCAGCATCGGGCCCCTGTTCCAGAGCGAGCGTCCGACTATGCGGGATCAGGGCCGCGGGGTCGCGCGCCAGGGCCGCACGGATATCCACGGCGCTCCCGCCCGACCGGGCTGCGATCGTGGCGGCCAGTTCGGTCAACGGATCCAGGCCCGGCCGGATTACCTCGGCTCGCCACGCCCGCACACCGGCAACGGTGGACGATGTCAATGCTGGCAGAACTCCGGCCTCGACGAGCGACGACTTCCCGCTCCCGGATGCGCCCAGCACGGCGGTGAACTTGCTTGTTCGCATCTCCTCGAGGATCCGGGTGATCTCGAGACCGCGGCCGAAAAAGTCACCGGCATGACTCCGTTCAAAGGCCCGTAGACCTCGGTACGGGCAGCGGACAGGTTCCGCGCTGACGGGACTTCTACCGCGGATGGCGTTCAGGAGATCATCAAACCCGCTCGCCACACCCCGGCGCATGTCGACCCAGAGCTGATTCCCAAGAAATAATGGCAGCCGCTCCGGTCCGGCATCCTCCGGATATCCTTCCAGTAGGACTGCGAACAATCGGAATGTGGGATCGGACGATGCAAGATTGTGGGCGTGTGCGACCTCGTTCTGCACCCAGTACTTAGGGGGCTTGTCACTGCTGACGAAAACTGCGAGGGTGCGGGATTCGGCAATCCCCTCGATGATTTTCGCCTGCCAGCGGTCGCCGGGGGAGTTCTGGGCTTCGTCCATCCAAACCCGTATTCCGGCGTCCGCCAACCTGGCCCTGATGTCCCGGACGATCCGATGGTCCGTGTGCGCATAAGAGAAGAAGACATCGTAGGTCGACGGCACATCTCCGGGCGATGAAGCAGGCAAGGGAGTCATCCGATACCTATCATCCTGCTTGAATGTTAATTCTATGCGAGAATTCGGTGATGCCATTCTGTCGACCGTCGTCGCCGGCGCTGAAGTAGACCGAGCAGATACCTGCAGCGGTCAGGGTTATCTTTCCATTCAGGCCATCCTGGTCCCCGGTGGTGTGTGCTTCGTCGACGAAACTTCCGTAGTTGGGACCGGCACCGTTGTAGTAGACGGAACTGTAGTCCGCGCCGTCGGGTCCCCGCAGTGCACAGGGCCCTTCGACTCGAAGCTTCCAGTAGCTCGAGCCTGTCTCTCGCCGCAAGGTGACTGGCACCCGTGCCTCGGACAGCTTCGCCGACGTCGGCATGTCCCAGCTGTATTCGGAGATCATGTTGTCAATTTCAAAGGTCATTCGCACGGGTGCGGCCGCGAGATACTTAGCGTTACCTGCCTGGCTCGCCTCGACGGTGCACGATCCTGGGCTGTTGACGATCACCGACGACCCTTCGATCCTCGTACAGGAGACCCGGCTGGCGCCCACATCGATCAGTTGGTAGTGAATCTGGAGCCCCGAGGATGCCGTTGCGCGCAACGGCACCATCGCCCCGTCGCGCCATACTTGTTTGCGCACCTGCGGAAACGTGATGCTCTGCGCGATCGGCCCGGTTCCACTGCCCAGCCCGGTACCACCACCACCGGTACCACCACCGCCGCCGCCGGGACCGGTACCACTGCCCGGACTGGTACCGCCGCCGCCCGGCCCGGTACCAGTCCGGGTCGGACTTGGGAGTGTTCCTGTCGGCTTGAGCTGTCCTGATGCTGTCGGGGAGGCAGCCAGGGCCGAGGCCTGCGGGGAGTCGGACGGCGTGATCACTGCGTCTGGGCCTGTCCCCGTCCGAGCTGGGCTCCCGCTCCCGCATGCTCCACAGATCACGAGCACGAACACCAGGAGTCCGTGAATGCGGGTCGCCTGTCTGACCGCAAGCTGTCGTCGTGACGGCCGGACGCCATCTCCGCGAGGCCACCACGCCAGGTCGAGATGCGGACGAGTAGTGCAGCAACCCCTAAGCCGGGTCTTTCTTGAAAGAAAAACGCGGCCGCTGGGATCCGGCGGCCATTTGTTGCCGAGCAGCGATACCGTGCGTCGCCGTATGGAAGGACGGTTCATTCGCTTGCTCCCCCAGCTGTCGCCCTTCGACACCTTCCTTGGAGTTATACCGCACCCGGGCAAGGCATCAACGAATCCGGCAGTAGCGGGTCTCGTGGACCAGAGTTGAGTAGCAGGGAAGGGTTGCCTCCCGGCTCGTGCGGAACAGGACGGGCCTGCCCGCACAGTGCGCGGTCGTCATCGAGCTCACCGCGGACGGCGGCATGAGGCTCGACCGAGTCGACCGGCGGCCGACCGCGGAGGTCAATCCGACCGGCGTGGGGACTGCGTTCGCCGCGGAGGTGGCCAACGCGCTCGCGTACGTGCACGGCGCCGACGCGATCAGCCCCGACGACGCACTACCGACACGCTGCGAACTTGAGACCTTGCTAGAGGTCCGGGTGGCAAGTGTAGGAAACGGATCTACCTGGCCACTCCTGGCTGGCAGATCGCGATTGTTGGCCAGTGCCAGCGCACCGGATGCCACCGCAGTTGGCCAGCCCAAGCGGCGATGATCTATCCGGCTGCCGGCGGCACGGAGTGCGCGGAGGTCGGGTGAGACTGGCTCCGGTAGAGGGCGGGGTGCCGGCCGCGTTGGCGGACAGGCCGATGATCATATGGCCCACGCCTAGTCGGCCATGGCCGAGTCTGCCCCGAGCTATCTGGCGACCGTCGCGGCGGCATGTGACGGCGTGGCCGAGATGTACGTGGAGCTTTTCGCCGACGTGCTCGACCGCCAACCGCTGGAGCGTGCGCTGCTGTCCGCGTTCGCCGACCTCGTGCGCTCCCTGCCCGGCCCGGTCGCGGACCTTGGCTGTGGGCCCGGCTACGCAACGGCCCACCTGCACCGGTCCGGGCTGGACGTGTTCGGTGTGGACCTGTCGCCGGAGATGATCGCCGTCGCTCGACGTTCACATCCACAGCTGCGGTTCGAGGTGGGCACGATGACCGCGCTGGACCTGCCGGGCCGCATCCTCAGCTGCGCCCTCTGCCGCTACTCGCTCATCCACACCCCGCCCGCCGACATCCCCGCCATCCTCGCCGAGGTCCACCGCGTCCTGGCACCCGGCGGCCACCTGCTGCTCGGTTACCTGGCCACCGACGAGCCCGCGGCCGGAGTACACGCCTACGATCACCGGGTCACAGGCGCCTACCGCTGGCCGTCCGACCACCTCGCCGGGCTGGCAAGGCAGGCAGGGCTGGTCGAGGTCGCCCAGCTTGTGCGAGCACCGACAGACGAAGAACGTGTTCACCCATCACCATCACCTCACCGACCTCATCTCCGCCGACCCGCACCTGGCAGGATCCGTACAGATCAGCCGGCTCCCCACGTGGGCACGCCGCCAGGCCTACGCGGGGCCGACCAGATCAGAACCTCCCTCGCCACCGCCACCAGCACCACCAGTAACGGCGACCCCGCCCTCATCCGTCGCTCGTCCCCCTCGGCCTCACTCGGACGGCCGGCGCGGGAACGAACCCTGGCTCCCCCCGCCGCCGACTACGACCCAGTGGAAGTACGTCTCTGGGCACGGGCACACGGCTACGACGTCGGAGACCAAGGCCGCATTGCCGCGAACATCGTCGACGCCTTCCTCCACGCACACCTCAGCTGAGCTCCCAGCCGACGCCCTCGTCGCGCCCGGGGTCGTGCCCGCGGCTCAGCGACGGAAGGTCCTTGATCCAGCTGGCCAGTGCACGGGGATCGTTCCTGGTCGGTGGCGTGGGCGGACTGGCCTGGGCCGCGCTGGCGAGCAGGTCGGCGTCGAGGCGGAGGAAGTCCGCCAGGGCCCGCTGGGGCGCGGTCAGGGTACCCAGCCCGGCGGGAACCGGCGGTTCCGGGTCGTCCTCGGCGTCGTCGTCGAAGGCGTTCTCGTCGCGTTCCCATGTTCCATAGCCGGCCAGCCAGGCCAGGTAGAGAGGTCGCAGATCACCGGCGGCGAGTTCGGCGCGGACACCGGACAAGCGCCGACAGCAAGTCCTCGGCGCCTTCCACCCAGTCCCCGTCGTCCTCGCTGCTCAGGTCGACGACGAGATGCGCCCCGGTGGTCCAGGCGGTGACGTGCGGGTCGACGCATTCCGGGGATCGCCCCGAAAATCGCCCCAGTGGTACTCGTTGGTGAAACGGGTGGCGGTGATGCGAGCCCGGGTGGACAGCGCCCGAACCTCGGCCTGCTCCTGGTCATCCAGAGGCCGGTCGACGGCCAGGAACTCGTAGTACTGGTACTCGGACATCGTCCAGCCCGCCCTCGTCGTCGCGCCGTCAGGGCGCCCAGTGCCGGAGGGCGGCGATCCATTCCGCCCCGGCCGGAGGCGGGGTGGGCAGCGGCAGGTCCAGGATGCCGACCGCCTGGCGATGCCGCCCACGGGCGCAGACGGCGACGATACCGCTCCCAGGCAGCAGATCGATCCCCGTGACGGTCACCTCCATACCCAAGACGGTGGTCCGGAAGGGAACAGCGAGAGCGTCACCGATCACGGCGTGGAAGGCTGTGAGCTGTTCGTCCTCACCGTAGGCGTCAACGACAGCCTGCTCGACCAGAGCATCCAGCTCGACGTCACTCAGCCCCGCCATGGCCGGTAGCCTACCGCTGCGAGTGAGCGGACAATCCTCGCCGGCTGGCGCCATGGCACAACGAGCACTCCGTCGGCGGATCCGCCGGTAACGACCGATCCGGCTTCGCCGCCGCAGCCGCACGTTCGCCGCGGCCAGCGCCTCGTTCCTCGCGACCGATTCCTCCTTGTTCCTCACGACCGACTCCTCGTTCGCCACCCGGGCCACGGCCTGCCCGGCCGCGAGCTCCTCGATCCGCGCCTCGGCCGCTGCGAAGCCCGCCGGCCCGAATGCCCATTCCAAAAGATCACGCGGTCGGATTGCTGCCCGACAGCTTTTCCGGCGCCCTGATAGCGGCGGTCCGGGCACGGGCCGGCCCTTTTCCGCGGCCCGAACCGTCGCGGTCTCGACGGAGCCGCACGGATGACGGCCCGTATGTTGAGCGCGCGTGAGTCCGAGTAGGCGCAGGTCACGCCGCGGCGGCGCCGACAGGGCGCAGACCAGCTCCGCCACCGAGCGGTTCTGCCTCGGCGCAGATCCCCGAAAACACCGTCTTCGAACGGTATTCCAGTCGGGAGCACGGTGCTAAAGTCCGGCACATGGGACGCCTCGGGGGCTGGCTCACGCGCTACGCGGAGAGCGTTATCTCGCTTTCTGTCGCCTTTGTCGTGGCGGTGCTCAGCCTGGTGGACGTGCTCAACGTCCAGGCGGTCAACAACTCGATTCTGCTGGTCCTCGCCCTGCTGGCCATGGGGATTATGCGCGACCGCACCCACCGGGAGGCGGTCGAGAACGCTCTGGCGGCCACCCAGCAGCGGCTCGAGGCGGTGCTCACCCCGCTCACCGAGCAGGTCCGGCGCCTCAACGACGTGGGTAACACAGTCGAGCTGGCCCGTAAATCCCTGGGCGAGACGAGGATGGTTCGGGTCATCTCCGGCGTCGAGATCACCGAAGCCCTCACCGAGGCCCGGACGGACACCCGTGAGTGGATGTTCAAAGGCGGCACCGGCACCTACATCAGGGCCGTGACGCTGCCCGAATGTGTGGCGGCCGCCCGGCGCGCGCGGCGCGAGCTCACGATGTCCCTTGAGATCATCGATCCGACGGACCGACTCGTCTGCGAGCGATACGCCCGTTTTCGTCGCGACATATCTCCCGGGCCGGACGGGACCGGCGAGGAGTGGACGCCGGAACGCGCCCGCAACGAGGCCTACGCCATGATCCTCGCCGCCGCCTGGTACGAGCAGCGGTTCAACCTCCTGGAAATCGACGTACGCCTGTCCTCGCTGATGACGACGTTCCGCTGGGACCTGGCCTCCCACAGCCTGATCATCACGCAGGACGACCCGGCCCCGGTCAGCACCCTGGTCCTGCGGGGCGGACGGCAGTACGACAGCTGGAAGACCGAGCTACGCAAGAGCCTCGACCAGGCCCGCCGGGTGCCGATGGAACTCGTCGACCAGGCTCCGCTGAGCGAACAGCCCAGGCCGGACGAGGCGCGGGCCTTGTTCGACTGCCTCGCCGTCCCGCTGCCGAACGACTTTCCAGATGATGAGGTCTCCGACATCATCCGGCGCGCGATCAACCCCCGAAACCCCTATGCGTGAGGCCCGCCATGAATGCCACGGGTGCGCCCGGGACGACCCCGGATGATGCTCTCCGACGTTCGATCTCGGCGACCGTCGAGAACTACCTTGCCGCCCTCGAGGGCCTGACCGGTGGCCCGCCCACGCCGGCCCTGCGCCATCCGCTCGGTTTCATCTGCCTGCCCCTCCTGCGTGGCCCGGTGGGTGTCTGCGTCCACCTCTGGACCGCCGCGGCCGCAGTCACCCGACTGACGACGTCGCCGTTCCACTGCCACAGCTGGGATCTGTACAGCCTGGTTCTTGGCGGCGCGGTCCAGAACCAGTGTCTTGAACTAGTCGATTCGGCCGTCGGTGACGCATATCGGATATTTGAGATAGACAGCACCACGGACATGGACGAGATCCGCGCCACCGCCGACCTGGTGTCCGTACGGACGAGTGAAATGTGGGCGAACGGGACGCGCGACATCTACCATCTCCCGGCAGGGGCCTTCCACCGCACCGTCGTTCCGGGAGGCGAGGCGTGCACGCTGGTCATTGGGCTGAGTCGGCTCGGCGGCGCGGACCGTTCCCTGGGTCCACCAGACACGGGTTCACACCGGCGCCGCCGTCGGTACTGTGATTCAGCGGAAACGGTGTGCCTGGCGCGGTGCGCTGCCCGATATTTACGGAACGCGTCGGGAGAAGGCCTGGTCGAACAGCTCTCGGCCACCGCCGCCGGCGCATATGTAACCATCATCGCCGAGGGGGAATTGTGAGCGAAATGGGCCGTCCGCCAAAGCACGCTCCGGGCGGCGCCGAACCGGATCTGGAGCCGGATCTGGAGCTGGCCCGCGCCGTCGCGGTCGAGGCGGCCGAGGCCGCCGGGGCGATGCTGCGGGAATGTTCCCGGGGCGAATTCGCCATCGCCGCCAAGGGAGCAGCCGGTGACCTGGCGACCGTGCTCGACCTCGAGGCGGAGACAATCATCCATGAGCGGCTGCGAGCAGCCTTCCCGCACCACCGCATTCGCGGCGAGGAGTTCGGCGCGTCGGGACCGGCGGGCCGCTGGGAGTGGGTGGTCGACCCGCTCGACGGCACCAACAACATCGCGATCGGGATGCCGAACTACGTGGTGGGGATCGCGCTGTGCGCCGACAGGCACCCCACGGTCGGCGTGGTGCACGATCCGGTCACCGAGCGCACCTGGTCCGCGCTGCGCGGCGGCGGGATGCATGGGCCCCACGGCGGGCAGGCGAGCCGGGCCCGGGAGCACAACTGCGATCCCGGCCTCACGGTCGCCTGGACGCAGGGCCATCGCGTCGGCCGGCACAACCTCGCGGCGCGGGCGTTGAAGTACGTGCTCGACGGCGTGGCACTGCGCGTGCTGCCGCTGTGGGCACCTCTGGTGTCCTGGTCGATGATCGCCCGCGGTGACATCGACGGATTCCTCGGTTACCAGGCCGAGGACATCGACCTGCCGGCCGGCTACCTGCTTGCCGTGGAGTCCGGCGTGACCGTGCTGACCCTCGACGGGGAGGTCTTCGACGGCCGCACGGGGCCGACCCCGTGCTCCTTCGTCGCCGCGCGCCCCGAGCACCTCGGCACTCTGCTGAGCATCGTCGAGGCAGCCGCGAAGCTGGCACCGGAGCTGCCCGCCATCCGCATCCCGGATCCGCCGCGGTGACCGCCGCCGAGGCCGCACCGAACCGCGGCGCTCCGTCGTTCTTCATCAGCTACTCGCCGACCGACGTCCGCTGGGCGAGCTGGATCGCCTGGGAGCTCGAGGAGGCCGGCTACCAGACGGTGCTTCAGGCCTGGGACTTCGTCCCCGGCACCAACTTCATGGAGTTCATGGACCGCGGGGTCACCGAGGCCCACGTCGTCCTCGCGGTCATGTCCCGGCACTACCTGACGTCACGGTGGGGAATGCTGGAGTGGCAGACCGCCATGCGGGGCGATCCCAGCGATCCGAAGAGCAGGCTGATCACCGTCCGGACGGACGACGCCCCGCTCGACGGGTTCCTCGCGGTCGTGACCTTCGTCAATCTCGCCGGGGTACAGGACCCGAACGAGGCCCGTCACCGCCTGCTCACGGGCGTGCGTGAATCCGTCGCCGGTCGGGCGAAGCCGGTAGCCCGGCCGAGGTACCCGCTGGCCGAGACCATTCCCGCACCGGCCGCGAACGAGGCCGTCGCACTCCCCGTGCGCCTGCGCCCCCGTACCCCTGTC
>NZ_JANEZT010000151.1 GCF_025403405.1 Frankia tisae | reverse complement strand
CCCGCGGCCCCCGCAGGCGGCGCGGCCCCCGCAGGCGAACCGGCGACCGGCGGGTGCGGTCAGCCCGTGTGCGACGCCCGGACCGCGCACCGGGGAATCATCGACGCCATCATCGTCGGCGACCGCGGACTCGCCCGGCACCGGATGCGGCGCCACCTGGAAGCCCTCAGCGACTGGTCACGCTGACCGTCCGCGCTCCCTGCTCGTCCGGCGTTCCTGCTCGTCCGGCGTTCCTGAAGTGCCCGCGGGTGGCAGGACACGACGTTCGCGGTGTCGCCCTCGTCGCCCTCGTCGCCGGCCTCGCCGCGCTGGCCCTGTCCGGCCGGCCGGTCCCGGGCCCGCGGCGGGGTCTGAGGCGGGGTCCGGAACCGGGCGATGTGCTGCAATGGTCCCGTGACAACGTCCGAGATTCGCAGATCGGACGCTCGGCGTAACCACGAGCGGGTCGTGCGGGCCGCGGTCGAGGTGTTCTCGGAGCTCGGGTTAGCGGCGACGGTGCCGGACGTGGCCGCCCGGGCCGGCGTCGGCAAGGCGACCGTCTACCGCAACTTCCCCAGCCGCGGCGAGCTGCTGACCGCCGTCATGGAACGCCAGCTCCACTGGTTCGACACCATCGCCACGGCCGCGTTGCACAACCCCGATCCGGCCGACGGATTTCGGCTGCTGATCACCAGCTGGCTCGACCGGATCGTCGCGAACCGGCTCGTCCAGGATGTGATGCGCACCCGGACCCTCGCCAGCGCGGAGATCCAGATCGAGCACATCACCGCGATCGTCGACCAGGTGGTCGTACGCGCGCAGCAAGCCGGGGCGGTCCGCCTCGACGTCACCCCCGCCGACCTGCGCACGATGATGTCGGGCTGCGCCCAGCGCCTGGTCGAAACCGGTCAGCAGGACGTCGACAGCCGGCTCCGGTTCACCCGCCTCATCCTCGACGCCTTCCGCCCGCCAACCGGGACCGGGCCGGGCGAGGGGCCGGCCCCCGCGGGGTGACGGCGCGCGATCGGGACACCTGGCCGGCGTGTTGTGGGATGGTCGTGCAGGTCAGGGTGCCGAGGCGGGGGTGGGTGTGGATGTGGGCGTGGACGACGGTCTGGTCGCCGAGCTGACGGCGGTACGGCACGGGCAGAGCGTCGCGAACGTCGCGTTCGTGGCGGCGCGGGAGGCGGGGCGCATCGACGCGGGGGTGACGGGCCGCGACGCCGACGTCGAGCTGACGGCGCTGGGGGCCGCGCAGGCCGCGGCGCTCGGCCGGGCGCTGGCCGCCGACCCGCCGATCGTGCGGCCCCCCGAGGTCGTCATCTGCTCCCCCTACCTGCGGGCCCGGCGAACCTACGCGATCGCCGCCGAGGCTGCGGCCGCCGCGGGCCTGGCCCTGCCGGCGCCGACGTTCGACGACCGGTTGGTGGACCGGCTGATGGGCCGGTTCGAGTTGATGACCCGGGCGGCGATCGATGCCCGCTTTCCCGCCGAGGCCGAGCGCCGCCGCGCGGTCGGGCAGTGGAACTACCGCCCGCCGGGCGGGGAGAACTTCCCGGACATCGCCCTGCGCCTCGGCTCGCTGCTGACCGATCTGAACCGCGAGCACGCCGACCGGCGGGTTCTCGTCGTCGCGCACGACGCGGTCGTGGTCATGCTGCGCCAGCTCATCGAGGGTCTGTCCAACGACGAGTTGGGTCGGATCGCCACCGCGGGCGGGATTCTCAACGCCGGAATCACCCGGTTCTCCCGGGACAGCGACCGCCTCGTGCTCGCCGAGTTCAACACCGACACCCATCTGGTGGAAGTACGGGCGGACTAAGCCGCTCGAGCCCGCGCGAAGTGATCACGATGGCACGGTATCGTCGATGTCAGGTCGAGAGGCGCTGCAACGGGCCCAGGTCCGCCACGCTCGGCCCGTACCGATCGGTAAGGGCGCCTCCCACGACAGGGAGGTGTCTCATGGCTGGAATCACGTCCGTCGGTGAGGTGGCGGGTCGCCCCCGCACCCATGGCAGCGCGGCCGCGCTGCGGGAGCTGCTGGCGCGACGGGTGGTCGTCCTGGACGGCGCCTGGGGCACGATGCTGCAGAACGCCGGCCTCACCCCGGCGGATTACCAGCTCGACTCGCTGCGTGACCATCCCAGGGATGTCGCCGGCGACCCGGACCTGCTCAACCTGACCCGCCCGGACGTCATCCTCGACGTGCACCGGCAGTACCTGGCCGCGGGCGCGGACATCACGACGACGAACACGTTCACCGCGACGAGCATCGGCCAGGCCGACTACGGCCTGGAGTCGCTGGTCCGGGAGATGAACCTGCGCGGCGCCCGTCTTGCCCGGCAGGCCGCGGACGAGGCGGGCGGGCGGTTCGTCGCCGGTTCCATCGGCCCGCTGAACGTGACGCTGTCGCTGTCCCCGCGGGTGGAGGATCCGGCCTACCGGGCGGTGACCTTCGACCAGGTCCGCGCCGCCTACGCCGAGCAGATCCAGGCCCTCGCCGACGGCGGGGTCGACCTGCTGCTCATTGAGACGATCTTCGACACGCTGAACGCGAAGGCCGCGATCGCCGCGGCCCGCGAGGTCGCCCCGCAGCTGCCGCTGTGGATCTCGGTGACGATCGTCGACCTGTCCGGGCGGACGCTGTCGGGGCAGACGGTGGAGGCGTTCTGGAGCTCCATCGCCCACGCGAACCCGCTGGTCGTCGGCGTGAACTGCTCGCTGGGTGCCGAGGAGATGCGTCCCCATGTGGAGGCGCTGTCGCGCATCGCCGGCACCTACACCGCCTGTCATCCGAACGCCGGGCTGCCCAACGCCTTCGGCGGCTACGACCAGACCCCGGCGGAGGCCGGCCGGCTGATCGGCGAGTTCGCCGCCGCCGGGATGGTCAACATCGTCGGCGGCTGCTGCGGGACGACGCCGGCGCACATCGCTCAGATCGCCGCCGCCGTGCAGGGGACGGCGCCGCGGCAGGTGCCGGCGCCCGCACCGCGAACCCGGTTCAGCGGCCTGGAGCCGTTCGAGATCGGCGAGGACACCGGCTTCGTCATGATCGGCGAGCGGACCAACGTGACCGGCTCGGCGCGTTTCCGCCGCCTCGTCGAGGCCGACAACTACCAGGCAGCCGTCGACGTGGCCCTGGAGCAGGTGCGCGGCGGGGCGAACCTGCTCGACGTCAACATGGACGCCGATCTGCTCGACAGCGAGCAGGCGATGACGACGTTCCTGAACCTGCTGGCCACCGAGCCGGAGGCCGCCCGCCTGCCGATCATGATCGACAGCTCGCGGTGGAGCGTGCTGGAGGCCGGGCTGCGCTGCGTGCAGGGCAAGGGCGTGGTCAACTCGATCAGCCTCAAGGAGGGCGAGGAGGTCTTCCTCGGCCACGCCCGGCGCATCCGCGACTTCGGCGCCGGCGTCGTCGTCATGGCCTTCGACGAGAAGGGCCAGGCGGACACCACCGAGCGCAAGGTGGCGATCTGCGGGCGCGCCTACGACCTGCTCACGCAGAAGATCGGCTTCCCCGCCACCGACATCATCTTCGACCCGAACGTGCTCGCCGTGGCCACCGGCATCCCCGAGCACAACGGCTACGCCAAGGCGTTCCTCGACGCACTGCCGCTGATCAAGCAGCGCTGCCCGGGGGTGCGGATCAGCGGCGGCATCTCGAACCTGTCGTTCTCCTTCCGCGGCAACGACGTCGTCCGCGAGGCGATGCACTCGGCGTTCCTGCTCCACGCGGTGCGCGCCGGGCTCGACATGGGCATCGTCAACGCCGGCCAGCTCGCCGTCTACGCCGACATCCCCGCCGATCTGCTCGAACTCGTCGAGGACGTGCTGTTCGACCGGCGTGAGGACGCCACCGACCGGCTCGTCGCCTTCGCCGAGACGGTCAACGGCAAGGGCACCCAGCGGGTGGTGGACCTGGCCTGGCGGGAGGCGCCGGTCGCGCAGCGGCTTTCCCATGCCCTCGTGCACGGCATCGTCGACTTCATCGAGGCCGACACGGAGGAGGCGCGGGCGCAGGCCACGCGCCCCCTCGACGTGATCGAGGGCCCGCTGATGGACGGCATGAAGATCGTCGGTGACCTGTTCGGCGCAGGGAAGATGTTCCTGCCGCAGGTGGTCAAGAGCGCGCGGGTGATGAAGCGCTCGGTGGCGTACCTGGAGCCGTACATGGAGGCCGAGAAGGCGCAGGCCGCCCTCGACGGGAACGCCCCGGCGGCGCGGCGCGGCAACGGCAAGGTCGTGCTCGCCACCGTCAAGGGCGACGTGCACGACATCGGCAAGAACATCGTCGGGGTCGTCCTCGGCTGCAACAACTACGAGGTGATCGACCTCGGCGTGATGGTCCCCGCGAAGGTCATCCTCGACACCGCCGTCGCCGAGGGCGCGGACGCGGTCGGCCTGTCCGGCCTGATCACGCCGTCGCTGGACGAGATGGTCGCGGTCGCCGCCGAGATGCAGCGCCGTGGGCTGAACCTGCCGCTGCTCATCGGCGGCGCCACCACCTCGCGCCAGCACACCGCGGTGCGCATCGCCCCCGCCTACGAGTCGACCACCGTCCACGTGCTCGATGCCTCCCGCGTCGTCGGGGTGGTCTCGGACCTGCTCGACGCCGACCGGGCCGAGCAGCTCGACACCCGCAACCGGGCCGAGCAGGCCAAGCTGCGCGAGCAGCACGAAAACCGCCGGGCGCAGCCGCTGCTCGACCTGGAGCAGGCGCGGGCCAACCGGGAGCAGGTCTCCTTCGACGAGCTGCCCGTCCCCGCCTTCACCGGGCGCCGCGTCGTCACCCCGGACCTCGCCGCGCTACGCGAGATGATCGACTGGCAGTTCTTCTTCCTCGCCTGGGAGCTGAAGGGCAAGTTCCCCGCGATCCTTGACCAGCCGGTCGCCCGCGAGCTGTACGAAGAGGCGAACGTGCTGCTCGACCAGATCATCAAGGACGGCGGCCTGCAGGCGAAGGGCGTCTACGGCTTCTGGCCTGCCCACGCCGACGGCGACGACCTGGTGATCGAGGCCGGTGCGGTGGCGGGCGCCCGCGACGGGCTGCTGCGGCTACCGATGCTGCGCCAGCAGACGACCAAGCCGGCCGGCCGGCCGAACCGCAGCCTCGCCGACTACGTCGCGCCCGACGGCGACCACCTCGGCGGCTTCGCCGTGGCCATCCACGGCGCGGACAAGCTCGCCGCCGAGTTCGAGGCCCACCAGGACGACTATCGGTCGATCATGGCGAAGGCGCTCGCGGACCGACTCGCGGAGGCGTTCGCCGAGTACATCCACCTCGCCGCGCGCCGGGAGTGGTTCGAACCGGACGCCGAGCCGAGCCTCGCGGACCTGCATGCGGAGCGCTTCCGCGGCATCCGCCCGGCGCTCGGCTACCCGGCCAGCCCCGACCACAGCGAGAAGCAGGCGCTGTTCGACCTGCTCGACGCCGGCCAGGTGGGCCTGGGCCTGACCGAGTCGTTCGCGATGACCCCGGCGTCGGCCGTCAGCGGGATCGTCTTCGCCCATCCGGAGTCGAAGTACTTCACGGTCGGGCGCATCGGCCGGGACCAGGTCGCCGACTACGCCCGTCGGCGCGGTCTCGGCGTCGGCGACGTCGAGCGCTGGCTGCGCCCCAACCTCGCCTACGACCCGTTGTAAACACCTGCAGTAAACACCTGCCCAATTCTTACCCTCGGCCTGGCGGAACAACGCCGCCGGGCCGAGGGAACACGTCCGCGACGGTTATCCGAGGCCACCGTGCCAAAGCCGCCTTTACGCGCGTGACCGGTCGAACACCCGTAGCCGGCCGCAACTCCACACGTTCGGGTGTTTTATGTTTACCGATACACCAGGTTCTTATACGTTCCGTTTCGCGACAGGAAAGATCGGCCGTGCTGCCACAAATGGTTGCCGCCGAATCCCGTACGTACACGGAATATGTGGAGGACCTGCCATTATGGCCGATCACGTCTCGTCCACGATCGTCATCAAGGCGCAGCCCGCGGCAGTGCTCGCCGTCGTCGCCGACATCAGCCGCTACCCCGACTGGTCGGATGCGCTCACCTCGGCGGAGGTCATCGAGACCACGCCGGCCGGCCTGCCGGCGAAGGCCCGTTTCCAGGCGAAGACGACCTTCGGCAAGGAGGACTACACCCTCGTCTACGACTGGGCCGGCCCCACCTCCGTCACCTGGACGATGCTCGAGTCGGACCGGGTGCGCACGCTGGACGGCAGCTACACGCTGACCGACCTCGGCGACGGCAGCACCGAGGTGACCTACGACCTGACAGTCGAGCTGAAGGTGCCGATCCCCGGCCTGCTGCGTCGCAAGGCGGAGGACAAGCTGGTCGAATCCGCGCTGTACGACCTGAAGACCCAGGTCGAGCGGTAGCCAGCCGGGGGTAGCAGCCGGGGTGGCCGGTTGGGGTGGCCGGTTGACCCACCGACGAGGTCCGAAGTGTGACCCCGGTGCCGTGGCGGCATCGGGGCGATCCCGACCGGGCATGTCCCGACGGTGCGCCGCCTCGATGTCCTCCCCGCAGCCAGGCGGCGCGCGCGGGCAGGGATCGTCCTCGCACTGATCACCGCGCTGCTGTGCTGGCCGGTGGCGGTCGTGGCGCTGACGGCCAACCTGACCGTCCAGCGCGCCGACTACTACCGGCAGGCTGTGGACGAGACCGACGTCTACCGCCGGCTTTATGACGAGGTGCTGGCCGACCCCGCCGTCGCCGGGGTAACCCGGGATCTGCTCGCCGGGCTACCCGTCCCTGCGGGCGTCGTCGTCGACAACCTGCGCCTCGTCGCGCCGGCCCCCGCGGTGCGCGGCGCTGTGAACACCCTCAGCACGCAGATTTCGGGCTATCTCGGCGGCCAGCGGCCGACGTTGACGCTCAGCGTCGACCTTCGCCCGATGTTCGCGGCGATCGCGAAGCTCGCCACCATCTACCTGGCCGGGCAGATTTCGGGCACGCCGACCTTCCAGGCCCACGACGTCGCCACCGTCACCGGCATCCTGGTCGGCGGGCTCGACCAGATGGCGCAGGGACGCCGTCCCGCCGGGATCCCGACGATGGACCTGACCGACGAGCAGGCCGACCAGATCGGCTCGGCGCTGCTGGCCCGGCTCCCGGCCGCCGAGCGGGCCCGGGTCGGCGACCGGGTCGGCGGACTGCTGCGGCAGGGAAAGGTGCCCGCCGCGCTCGCCGTGGTCGGGCCCATGCTGTTCCAGGGCGACGAGGCGGCCCTGACGGACCTGCGCCGGCGGTTGGCCGGTGACCAGCTCGACCTGGGCGCCCCGCTGGCCCGCGCGCACGAGTCGGCCGGCGTGGGCCTGCTGCACGCGCTCCACGAGCTGGGCCGCTGGGGCACGGCCACCCTGGGGGCGCTGCTCGCGGCCATGGCCGTGCTGGCGGTCCTGCTCGCCGCGCAGCACGCCCGCTGGAGGCGCGGCGACACGATGCTGCTGGTCGCTGGGGGCATGGTGGTCGGCGGGGCCGCCGCGCTGCTGCTCGGGCTGCTGCTGCCCACCCTGGTCGGCGACCCGACCGCGGGCATCGTCGGCGCCAACCCGACCCTGCCCCTGCGGGTGCGGGACCTGCTGCACGACCTGCAGGGAACCATGATCGACCGGATCCGCGCCGGGTGGGAACAGGTGGCCGCGGGGGTGGTGCTGGCCGGGTGCCTGCTCGGGCTCGTCGGCCTGCTCGTGCGGCGCCGACGGCGGCCGTTCAACCGCCGCCGCTCGGTGATCCTGGCGCTGTCCGCGGCGGTGCTGCTGAGCTCCTCGTCGCTGGCGACGCCGGCACACTTCGGCGGGGAGGCGACGAGCTGCAACGGCAGCCGGGCCCTGTGCGCCCTGCGCTACGACAAGGCGGTGTACGCCGCCAGCCACAACGCGATGGCCTCCAGCACCGACGACTTCGTCGGGGCGACGCAGGACCCGGACCTCGTCGGCCAGCTTGACACCGGCGTGCGGGCGCTGCTGCTCGACGTGCAGCACTGGACGACGCCGACGCAGGTGGAGACCTTCCTGGCACGCCTGCGCCCGCGGGAACGCGACGCGCTGGAACCGCTGGTCCGGGGCGCCCGCTCCACCCGGCCCGGCCTGTGGCTGTGCCACAGCGTGTGCCAGCTCGGCGCGCTGTCCCTGGACACGGCCCTGCACGCGGTCGACGGGTGGCTGGCGCGTAACCCGTCCGAGGTCGTGACGCTGATCCTGCAGGACTCCGTGCCGCCAGGGGAGGTGATCGCCGCCTTCCGCCGGGCCGGTCTGGTGCACCGGATCGTGACGCCGCCCGCGGACCCGCACGGACGCTGGCCGACCCTGGGGCACCTGGTGGCGACCGACCGCCGGCTGGTGGTCTTCGCCGAGAACGCGGACGTCCCGAAGAGCTGGTACCGGCGGTTCTTCCGGTACGGGGCGGACACCCCGTTCGACGTGCCCTCCCCGACGTGGTTCACCTGCCGGGTGGGGCGCGGCTCGCGCACCGCGCAGATACTGCTGGTCAACCACTGGGTGGACGGGGACGATCCGGGCCGAACCGACGCCGACGCGGTCAATCGGGAACCCGTCCTGCTCGCCCACCTGCGCCGCTGTGAACAGGCCGGGCTCACCCCGACGTTCCTCGCGACCGACTTCACCACGATCGGCGATCTCGTCCCGACGGTGGCGACACTGAACGCCCAACGCAGCCACTCCCCCCGCTGAGCGAACCCCTTTCCACCGGGCCGGCGCCGCGCGGGCTTTTATCAACGGATTCCGGTTCTTCGGGCCCTTCTCCCGATGAGCGACGGCGGGCGGTGTTGCGCACACGGTCAACCGGTTTATCGGGACGCTCCGGGGTAATCCAAAAACGAAACATCTCGGCAACGGCCACCGACGCCCCGGACGGAAAGAAGGTCCCGAGATTTCGTCGAACCCTCACCGATCCGCACGCGGCGGATCTTCTCACCCGCGGCCGGAGCCGAATGCCCGGACGCATCGGCCCTTCTCCCCCGCGCCGGAAACCGCCCGCGGCGGGGCCAGGTCGTGGCTGACCCTCGTCGTGCTGGCCGCGCTCGCGGTCGCGGCGTTCCTCGGCGCCGGCCGGCCGGGCGGCGGCGGCGGACCCCGGCAACCCGCCCTGGTGGTCGGCGACTCCCTGGTCACCGTGGCCGCCCGGGCCACCGACACCGGCCCGGTGCATCTCGTCGGTTTCCCGGGGCTCGGCCCCGGCGTCTACGCCGACGCATCCTCGCCGTTGATCTCCGACGATCTGGCGACGGCGGGCCGACCACGGACCGTGGTGCTGAACTGGAACGGCAACAACCCCGGCGGCCTCGTCGGCACCCAGCTCGTCGCCACCTACCGGACCGAGCTGACCGCGCAGATCGACTGGTACCTGCGCCATGGAGTGACCCGGATCGTGCTGGCGGCGGCCGTACCGTCCTCGTTCAACAGCACGTCCGGCCAGGTCGACTGGACGACGCCGGCCTCCCGACTGCCAGGCTGGATGCTGGGCAGCGCCCGGCTCAACGACCTGTACCGGGAGCTCGCCGCCGAGTCCGCGGGCCGGGTGCGTTACTCGGAGCGGGCGGCGCGGGCGATCCATCCGGCGATGGCCTTCAACACCGAGCTCGACGGCCACCGGTGCATCGTCGACTTCATCCATCCCGCGCCGTACTGCGCGAAGCGGTACGCCCACGCGCTGGCGTCCCTGACTGCCGAGCACTGAGCCGTCGCGAACCACGCTGAGCCGTCGCGAACCACACTGAGCCGTCTCACGCCTCCTCGACGAGTCGCTGGCCGAGGTAGCCGTCGGTCGGCGCGGTCGGCGGGACGGCGAACAGCGCACTGGACGTGTGCCGGATGAACGTGTTCAGCGCGTCGGAGGCCGCGAGGGTGCGTTGCACCGGGACGAACGACGTGCGCGGATCGGCCTGGAATGCCAGGAAGAACAGTCCGGCGTCGGGCTCCCCGGCGGCGTCGAGGCCGTCGTCGTAGGAGTAGCCGCGGCGGAACATGGCGATCCCGCTGTGGAACTGCGGGTTGGACAGGCGGACGTGGGCGTTCTCGGCGATCAGGGGCCGGCCGTCCGGGCCGCGGGCGGCGAAGTCCGCCGCCGTGTCCTCGCCGCCCCCGGCGGCCGCGGACAGGGCGGACAGCGGCGCCCCGTCGTCGATCCGGCGCCCGACGACCTCGCCGCGGGCGTCCTCGGTCAGCCGCTCCCAGCTGTCCAGCAGCATCCGGATCCGGCGGCACACCAGGTAGGTCCCGCCGCGCATCCAGGCGGGACCCCCGGCGGCCCACACGGCGAGGTCGAACTGGGCCGAGCCCGGCCGCGGATTGTTCGTGCCGTCGAGCTGACCCATCAGGTTGCGCGGGGTGGCCGTCGGGTCGGTGGCGGCCGCCGCGGTGCGGTGGAACCCGCGCTGCGCCCAGCGGGGCCGGGTCCGGCCGGCGGCGAGCCTGCCGAGCTGCCGCGCCGCGGCGAACGCGACCAGGGGATCCTCGGCGCAGACCTGGACGGCGAGGTCCCCGCCGCCGCGGGCCGCCTCCAGCCGGTCGCCGGGCAGCGGCGGGATGTCGGCGAGCGCCCCGGGGATCCGCGCGTTGAGCCCACTCCGGCGCAGCGCCGACGCACCGATCCCCACCGTCACCGTCAGTCCCGCCGGCCCCAGGCCCGCGGCCTCCCGGCCGATCTCGGCCTGGGCAACGCCCGCCTGGGGAACACCGGCCCGGGACGTGCCGGCCTCGGGAACGCCGCGCATCAGCGCCCGGCCACCGTCCGTCCACGCCCGCAGCACCGCGCCGAGCGCCGCCCGGGCCGCCGCCGGATCGGTCGCCGTCAGGTCGTAGGCGGTGAACACCAGCTGGGCGGGGGCGCGCTCGGCGATGCCCGGCTGATGACGGCCGTCGCCCACCACGGGAGCCAGCGCCGCCCGGCGAGCCGCCGCGACAGGGTTGGCCCGCTCGGGAAGCAGCCCCTGTGTCCCCAGGGCCGCGCCCGCCCCGGCACCGGCGCCGAGGCCGAACAGGCCGGCGCCGGCGAGTACCCGACGCCGGTGCAGTCCGGGGCGGTGATCCGCGGCCGCGGTGGGCGGGCCGGCGGGCGGTTCGCCCGGCCCGGCCCCGCTCGGCGTCTCGCCGCCGCTCACGCGGTGCTCCTCAGCAGCAGCGGAAGGTCGTGGGCGTAGTCGGCTACCGGGGTACCCGCCGTGTAGACAATCCGCGCCCGCCGGTCCGGGCCGAAGGCGAGGACCTGCGCGCCGTGGTCGACGATCCAGCTCCCGTCGGCCTGGCGGCGCGGCGGCTCCAGCGGCACCCCGACCGAACGGGCGGCCGCGTCGATGGTCGTCAGCTCCCCGGTGAGCCCGACGAAGCCGCTGTCGAAGGAGTCGAGCCAGTGCCGGATCACCGGCGGGGTGTCCCGCTGCGGATCCGAGGTCACGAAGATCACCGATGTTTGCCGGCGAACGTCCGAGGAGACCTGGGTGAGGGCAGCCGCCAGATCCGCCATCGTGGTGGGGCAGATGTCCGGGCAGTGGGTGTAGCCGAAGAACAGCAGGGTGAGCCGTCCCGGGGCGTGGGCGCGCAGGTCGTAGGGACGGCCGGTGGTGTCGGTCAGGTGCAGGTCGGGCAGGTCGACCGGCGCGCCGAGCGTCGTGCCGCGCACCCCCGGTCCGGCCGTCGCGGCGCCATCGACGATCACTGCGGCGCTCCCGGTTCCCGCGGACCCGCCGCCGGAACACGCCCCCAGTGCGACCGTGGCGGCGAGCCCGACGGCGGTCAGCGCCGACGCGGCCCTGGCCCGTCGGGGGGTGAGGCGGAGCGGTACTCCGGCTGGCATGAGAACTCCATGATGTGTGGGCGCGCGGACAGGGCGCGCGGAGGCGAGGTCCCGCGCGGGACGCGGGCAGGCAGGCGAGACGCCGGCCCGTCATCGCAGGGACGTCGGCGCTCGGGTCAGGCCAGCCGCGGGGGGCCGCGTCGCACGACGCTGTGGCGCAGCCCGGCCCGGCCTCGCCAGCCGGCGGGCGGCACCGCGGCGGCAATCCGGCGGCGGACAGCCGGTGGCGCCGGGGCCGCGACGGCCCACGGCCCGAACAGCCTGCGCAGACTGTGGGCCAGCATCCCGACGAGGGCGCCGGCGACGCCGACGGCCGTGTCGACCCGCCGCAGCCACCACGCGGTCAGCACCGCGACCAGCAGGTGGGCGCCGGACATGGCGAGCATCCCGCCGCCGTGCGTCATCCCCGCGTGCATCAGCGACGGCCGGGCTGCCGCACCGCCGGCGCCTGCGAGCAGGCCGTCGCGGCGCAGCAATGCCGTCGCTGCGGCGGCGTGGACGGCGTGGGTGCCGGGCGCGGCGCACAGCAGCCGTGACAGGTCGGGCGCGGGCGCGGTGCCGGGCCAGGCGGTGAAGGCGGCATGGAGCCCGGCCTGCGTGGCCGTCATCAGCCCGGCGACGAGCGGCAGCGAGGGGGCCCGGCCGGCGCAGGCGGCGGCGACCGCGCCGACCGCCGCGAGACCCGCGAGCAGCACCCACGGGTCCGGGGCAGACCCCTGCGCGACGACGTGTGCAATCACGCTGAGCGCGACGCACACCGCGGCGAACACGCCGGCCCGCAGGCCGCGCGCTACCGGTCCGGCGGACGCCTCCACGCCGCCACACTCTAGAGGTTCGACGAGCCAGAGTTCTACGACCCGTCGAAGACAGCACACCGTGCCCGGGGCGAGCGGGCAAGCGGGCAAGCGGGCAAGCGGGCAAGCGGGCAAGTCTCGGTCAGCGGCCGTCGGCGTTGCCCGCGCGCGGCTCGGCCAGCCCCCGGTAGGCGTCGGGGCGGCGGGTGGTGAGGAACGGGAACAGGGTGAGCCAGTCCCTGCGCTGGTCGAGGTCGAGATCGGCGACCAGCACCGCCGGGGCGTCGCGGGGCGCCTGGACCAGCACCCGGCCGTACGGGTCACTGATGAACGAGCTGCCGTAGAAGGTCAGGGCGCCCTCCGTCCCGATCCGGTTGATCGCGACCATGAACGTCCCGTTGGCAATCCCGTTGCCAACGATCACGCTGTGCCACAGCGGCTCGGTGTCGAAGTCGGGATGATCGGGCTCGGAGCCGATCGCCGTCGGGTACACGAGGACGTCGGCGCCGGCGAGGGAGTAGGCCCGGGCGAGCTCCGGGAACCACTGGTCCCAGCAGGTGGGAAAGCCGAAACGGCCCTGCTCCAGCTCGACGACCGGGAAGCTGTCCGCCCCGGCCGGCCCGGGGCGGAAGTACCGGTCCTCGTGGTAGCCAGCGGTGACCGGGATATGCATCTTGCGGGTCCGGGCGAGCAGCGCGCCGTCCGGGCCGACGACGATGGCGGTGTTGAAGCCCAGCCCGTCGGCGCCGTCCGCCCGCTCATACAGCGACATGTGCACCGCGATGTCGAGCTCGGCGGCGAGACCGGCGGCGAGGGTGCGCGTCGGCCCGTCCTCGACGCTCTCTGCCAACGCGGCGGGTCCGGCGCCGCCCCCCGCCGGGTCGCCCCCCGCTGGCTGGTCGACCGCTGGCTGGTCGACCGGTGGCACGTCGGCGAAGTAGCGCGACAGCGTCAGTTCCTGGAAGCAGACGAGCTGGGCGCCGAGCTCGGCCGCGGCGAGCGCGCCGGCCCGCAGCGCGGCGGCGTGCTCCGCCGGATCGGGATGCCAGCGGTGCTGCACCGCCCCGATCCGCAACGGCGCGCGCGCCGGCGGCGCCACCCGGGCCGGCGAGGTGGGCGTCCCGATGCTGGTGATCGTCAGCATGCCCCGATGCTCTCATGGCCGCAGGGACCGGTGGCGAGCATCGGGCCTGCAATGATGGCCCGCGTGCCCGCCGTTCCCGCCGCTCGCCGGATGCCGGCCGAATGGGAGCCGCATACCCGGACCTGGATGGCGTTCCCACCCCCGAACGACACCTTCGGCGCGGAAGGCTCCCCCGGCCTCGCCGCGGCCCGCTCCGCCTGGGCCCGGGTGGCGGCGACGATCAGCCGCCACGAGCCGGTCATCCTGCTCGCCGGCCCGGGTCAGGGCGCGACCGCGGCCCGGCTGGTCCCGCCCGCCGTCACGGTGATCGAGATCGACCTGGACGACGCCTGGGTACGCGACAGCGGCCCGACGTTCACGATCGACGACGGCCGGCACCTCGGCGCCGTCGACTGGATCTTCAACGGCTGGGGCGCCCAGCAGTGGGCGAGCTGGGCCGCGGACCGGCTGCTGGCCACGACCGTCGCCGAACGGGCCGGCGCGGCGGTGCGCCACTCGGCGCTGACGAACGAGGGTGGCGGGATCGCCGTCGACGGCGCCGGCACCGTGCTGCTGACCGAGACGGTCCAGCTCGACCCGCACCGCAATCCCGGCTGGGACCGCGCCCGAGTGGAGGCGGAGCTGCACGCCCAGCTCGGCACGACCAGGGCGATCTGGCTGCCGCGGGGGGTGGCCCGCGACTACGACCGGTTCGGCACCCGCGGGCACGTCGATGTCGTCGCCGCGTTCGTCCGGCCGGGCCTCGTCGCCGTGCACAGCCAGCCCGACCCGGCTCATCCCGATCACGCGACGACCCGGGAGCTGGCAGCGCTGCTGCGGGCGAGCCGTGACGCCGCCGGCCGCCCGCTGGAGGTCGTTCAGATCGTGGCGCCGACCGTGCTGGAGGTCGACGGGGGCCCGGCCGGCTACTCCTATCTCAACTACTACGTCGCCAACGACCTGGTCGTCGCCGGCGTCTTCGACGACCCCCGCGACGCCGACGCCCTCGCCCTGCTTGCCCGGCTGTATCCCACCCGCCGGGTCGAGCCGGTGGACGCCCGGGTGATCTTCGGCCACGGCGGTGGCGTGCACTGCATCACCCAGCAGCAGCCCACGCTCGTCCGCTGACCGTCGCCGGGCGACTTATTGACATCCGTTTTCAGAATCGTTTTCATCGAGGGCGTCCGCTCTGCGAAGTGAGGATCCCTTGCCCCCCATCCC
>NZ_JANEZT010000150.1 GCF_025403405.1 Frankia tisae | reverse complement strand
GTCTGGGACTGGGCGTCGATGCGTCGCCGCGTGGTGGAGAGCCGGTCGGCGATCAGCTCGAGGACCTCGGCGGCGATGCCGACGTGGGTAGGGTCCAGCTCGGCGATGGCCGTACCGAGCAGGTCGCGGCGGGCGGCGTGGACGCTGTCGAGTGCGTGCCGGCCGCGATCGGTGATGTGGATGAGGTGGACGCGGGCGTCGCGGGGCTCGCGCTGCCGGTCGATCAGGCCGTCGCGTTCGAGCCGTTTGATCCGCGGGGTGACCGAGGAGACGTCGACGCCGTGGCAGGCGGCGACCGCGGAGACGGGCATGGGGCCGTGCCCGTCGAGGTACTCCAGCAGCGCCCACGAGGCGGCGGGCAGATCGAAGCCGGACCGCCGTGCGAGATCGTCGACGGTGGCGCGATCGGCGAGGATCCGCGCCACGTTCGCGAGGGCCCGCTCGAGGGCGGCAAGGGCGGTCGGCGTCGTGGGCGCGGGGTCCATCGGTCCACGGTAGAGACGTTCGACGCGAGACCACAAGTTGGGACCAACCAACTATCGGCTACGGTGGACCGGTGACTATCGCCGCCTTTGCCGAAGACGACGCCGTCGGGGGCCGCCGGTGAGGCTGTCCATCGTGGAGCTGGGTACCGTCGCGCCGGGCACGGACGAGCGGCAGGCGCTCGTCGACGCGGTCGAGACGGCCCGGCACGCCGAGGCCTGGGGCTTCCACCGGGTCTGGTTCGCCGAGCACCACCTGAGCCGGTCCGGCGCGTCGCACCACCCGGAGCTACTGATCGCGGCCGCCGGCGCGCGGACGTCGACGATCCGGATCGGGTCCGGGACGGTGCTGATGAACCATTACAGCCCGTTCAAGGTTGCCGAGATGTTCGCCCAGCTCGAGGCGATGTACCCGGGCCGGGTCGACCTGGGCATGGGACGGGCGACCGCCGGGCCGGTCATCGACATGGCATTGCGGCGCGACCGCAGGGCGCCGGCGCAGGACGACCACGCCCAGCAGGTCGCCGAGACGCTGGCCTGGCTGTACGACGCGTTCCCGGCCGAGCATCCGTTCGCCGGCAACCCGCTGATCCCGTCGGTGCCCGGGGTGCCGCAGACCTGGCTGCTCGGGTCGAGCCCGTCCGGGTCGAACCTCGCCGCCGGGCTCGGCATCGGGTACGCCTTCGCCGGCTTCATCAACCCGGCGGGCGCGGCGGCGGCGCTGCGGCACTACCGCGAGCAGTTCCGTCCCCAGGGGTTCGGACCGGCCGAGCCGCGGTCGATCCTGGCGGTGAACGTCACCGTCGCCGAGACCGAGGCGCAGGCGCGGCGGCTGGTCGGCTCGGCGAAGGGCTTCTACGCCCGGCTGCGCCGCCATGGCGGCAACGCGGTGCTGCCGAGCGCCGACGAGGCCGCCGCGGAGCTCACCGACGCCGAGCAGGAACAGCCGACCCGGATCGTCGACGGGCAGTGGCCGCAGTTCGTCGCCGGCGACGTCGCCGGGGTTCGGGCGACGCTGGAGCGGATGCTCGCGGAGAGCCGGGCCGACGAGCTGATGGTGCAGAATCTCATCGCCGACCCCGCCGACCGGCGCCGCTCCCACGAGCTGCTGGCCGCCATGTTCGACCTGCGGCCTGCCACGGGCGTCGCGCCGGCGGTGCGCACCCCGACCTGAACCGCGCTCCGACCTGGGCGATGCTCCGACCTGGGCGATGCTTCAGCCCGACCGAGACTCCGACCGAGAAGAGGACATGCAGATGACAGCGGACCCCGATCGCACGGTGGGCGTCGGCATCGTCGGCCTGAGCGCGAACGGCGGCTGGGCGGCCCGTGCGCACCTGCCCGCGCTGGCCGCCGTCGACGGCTTCACGCTGCGGGCGGTCGCCGCCAGCAGCCCGCAGTCGGCGCGCGCCGCCGCCGACGCCCATGGCGTGCCCGCGGCCAGCGGGAGCGTCGAGGAGCTGGCCGGGCGCGACGACGTCGACCTGGTCGTCGTCTCGGTGAAGGTGCCGCGCCACCGCGAGCTCGTCCTGCCGGCACTGGCGGCGGGCAAGGCGGTGCTGTGCGAGTGGCCGCTGGCCAATGGCCTGGACGAGGTTCGGGAACTGGTCGAGGCCGCCGCGAACGTCCGGTCGTTCGTGTGCCTGCAGGGGCGGTTCGCCCCCGCGGTGCGTTACCTGCGCGACCTGGTGGCCGACGGGTACGTGGGGGAGGTGCTGTCGACGACGCTGGTGGGCAACGGCGGCGTGTGGGGACCGGTCATCCACTCCGGCGGGGAATACCTGCTCGACCGGGACCTGGGTGCCACCATGCTGACGATCCCGTTCGGTCACACCGCCGACGCCGTCACCAGCGTGCTGGGGGAGTTCGCCGAGGTGGCCGCCACCACCGCGACGCGGCGGCCCCAGGTCCGCAACGCCGAGACCGGCGAGTCCGTCCCGATGACCGCCGAGGACCAGATCGCTGTCTCCGGGACCCTCGTCGGCGGGGCCGTCGCGAGCATTCACCTGCGCGGCGGGACGCCCCGCGGCACCGGCTTCCTGTGGGAGATCAACGGCACCGACGGCGACCTGCAGATCACCTCGTCTACCGGCAGCCTCAGCGCCGGCCAGATCACCATCCTCGGCTCCCAGGGCGGCGAGCCGCTGGCCGAGCTGACCACGCCGGCGTCCTATGACGCCTTCCCCGCCCTGGCCGGGCATCCGGCCGCCGCCGTTGCCGTCGCCTACGCCCAGATCGGCCGCGACCTCGCCGAGGGCACCACGGTGGCGCCCGACTTCACCCACGCGCTGCGCCGCCACCAGCTCCTCGACGCCGTGTCCCGCTCCGCCGCCACCGGCAGGCGCGTCCAGGTGCCCGAGAAGTGAGTCGCCGCGTGGACAGGCCGGCGGTGCCTCGGCCGGGTGCGCGGGTGGCGGCGCCCGGCCCCCGCCGACCGCTGTGTGGTTCCTCCCCGACGGACCGACGGTCAAGATCTCGATGATCGGTACTCGCCAGAAGCTGGCGAACCTGCGGCGCACCCCGGTGGCGACCCCGAGCGGATCACGGCCGTGCTTCATCCGCGCCGCGTCGTCGTCCGCGGCTGAGGTGCTCGACCCCGACGCGGATGACCGTGCGCGGCGGGGCGGGTTGGAACAGTTCGCCGGTCGGCAAGGTTGGAGACGGCGCGTGGCGAGGCGCCGGTGCCTGGCCCAGGCTGTCGAGGAGTGCGGACGATGAAGATCGGAATCATCGGGGCGGGTCAGATCGGCGGGACGCTGACGCGGCGGCTGAGCGAGCTCGGCCACGAGGTGCGGGTGGCGAACTCGCGCGACCCGCAGACCCTGGCGGAGCTCGCGGCGCAGAGCGGGGCCACGGCCGTCTGGGCGGCCGACGCCGCCGAGGGCGCCGACGTGGTGATCATCAGCATCCCGCAGAAGAACGTTCCGAACCTGCCCGCGGGCCTGCTCAAGGGGGCGAAGCCGGGGGCGCCGGTGATCGAGACGAACAACTACTACCCCCAGCAGCGCGACGGCCGCATCGACGCCATCGAGGCCGGCACCCCGGACAGCGTCTGGGTCGGCGAGCAGATCGGCGCGCCGGTGATCAAGGTGTTCAACGGGATCTTCTGGAAGCACCTGCTGGAGCGCGGCCGGCCCGTCGGCACCGAGGGTCGCATCGCGCTGCCGATCGCGGGCGCGGACGGCCCCGGCAAGAAGCTGGTGTTCGACCTGGTCGAGCAGCTGGGCTTCGACGCGGTCGACGGCGGCCCGCTGGCGGACTCCTGGCGTCAGCAGCCCGGCACCCCGGTCTACGGCGCGGACCTCGACATCGCCGGCACCGTCAAGGCCCTGGCGGCCGCCTCCCCCGACCGCCCGGCGGACTTCCGCGCCTGACGGCCCGCCCCGGGGCAGCTTCGCGGCCCGGCCGACAGCGGCCTGCTGGTGGGGCCACGACCTGATTCGATATGTCGAGACCGGGCACCTGAGCCACGTCCCGAGCTGCCGCCTGCCGAGGGAGCGCCGTGCACCGAACGTGTCGCCGCCCAGCTGATGTCGACCGCCCGGCGGGCGGGCTGAGCCGCCCGATCCGTATCCGTCCTGCCGCACCGGGCCGCCGACGATGAGTTCGGCGGTCGCGGTCGCGGCCGGTGGCGGAGTCATGCACCATCTGCTCGTCCTGCACGGCGCGGCCGCCTACGCCCTGGTCGGGGGGCTCGCGTTCGCCGAGGCCGCGATCTTCGTCGGGTTCGTGCTGCCGGGCGAGACCGCCGTCGTGCTGGGCGGCGTCCTGGCCAGCCAGCATGCGGTCAGCCTGGTCGGCATGGCCGCCGTCGTGGTCGTCGCCGCGATCGCCGGCGACTCCGTGGGTTATGAGGTCGGCCGGCACTTCGGGCAACGGATCCTGAACCTGCGCCCGCTGCGCCACCGCCGCGCGGAGATCGACCGGGCCCGCGCCTACCTGCGGACCCGCGGCGGGAAGGCGGTGTTCCTCGGCCGGTTCACCGCGTTCCTACGTGCGGTCATGCCGGGCCTGGCGGGCCTGTCCCACCTGCCCTACCGGCGTTTCCTCGCCTTCAACGCCGCCGGCGGCCTGCTCTGGGGCGTCGGGTTCACCCTGCTCGGGTACGCCGCCGGCGCCTCCTATGCCAAGGTCGAGAAGGCCGCCGGCTGGGCCTCCACCGGCCTGCTCGTGGTCGTCGTCGCCGTGCTCGTCGGCGTGCATCTGCGTCGTCGCCGGCACCGCGCCGATCCGGCGGACCAGCCGCCACCTCCGGCGCCGGAGACCTGAGCGGCCCGCCGCGGCGCCACCCGCGTACCGCACTTACGTGTCTCAGTCGGCCGTGGGCTCGGCGAGCAGGGCCTCGATCTGGCCCAGCGCCGCGCTCATGCCCTCGACCATGCCCATGGCGACCATCTGTTCCATCGCCTCGGTCGAGGGGAAGTTGCTCTCGATCGTCATCACGGTGGCGGCCTCGCCGTCCGCGGTGAGCTGCACGCGGACGGTCGTGGTGGGCAGGTCGAGGTTGGGGCGGCCGGCGTCGTCGGCGAAACCGTCCTCGAACTCGAGCCGGTGCGGCGCCTCGGCGGACGTCACGCGCCACCAGCCGTAGTGCTTGTCGCCCTCGGGGCTCGTCATGAAGTACGTGACCGAGCCGCCGGGAGACAGATCGTGGTCGATGACGGTCGCCGGGTAGGTCGGCGGGCCCCACCACCGCTCGAGCTGGCGGGGGTCCTGCCAGATCTGCCAGACTCGCGCCGGCGGCGCGTCGAACCGCGTGCTGATCTTCAGCGTGCGGCCCGCAGGGTCCTGCTGGACGTCGATCACGGTCATGGGGATTCTCCTTGGCTGTGGGGTTCGTGGTCGGTGCCGGCGGGAGTGCTGACCGACTGGGTGCTGGTCGGCGGGGCGGGTTCGGCGAGGATCGCGCCCATCCGTTCGATGCGCCCCCGCCACAGCTGCGCCAGCTGGTCGAGCAGCCGGTGGGCCTCGCGCAGGGCTTCCGGGTTGCCCCGCACGCGCTGCTCCCTGCCATGGCGGTGCTTGGTGACCAGCCCGGCGCCCGCCAGCACCGTCACGTGCTTCTGAACGGCCGCGAAACTCATCGGGAACCGACGGGCGAGTTCCGAGACCGACTGCTCACTGGTCAGGGTGAGGGCGACGATCTCGCGCCGGGTCGCGTCGGCCAGGGCGTGGAACAGGCGGTCGGCGTGGGCGGCGCGGCCGGCGGAGTCCGTATATACAACCATCGGGTTGTATGTTAGTCGAGGTGTTGCGGCTGGGCAAGCGCGAATCGGCCGACCATCCCCACCAGCCGGATGACCCGCCCGCCGACGGCAGGCCCGACAGGTCGCCGGCCCGGGCGGGGCGGGGCAGGGGGAGACGTCCGGTTGATACCCGAGGCGGAGAAGGCACGGCATCGGATGGTGGCGATGGTCATGCAACTGTTCGACATCCTCGCCGACATGCAGGAACTCGGCGCTTTCGGCGAGCCGCTCATCTCGCTGCGGCCGTTGCACGACGCACATGCGGGAGTGCGCCATCGCTCCCGACCTGTCGGGGTAAGCACCTGACTGGCGCGGTGCGCGGTGCGCGCGGCCGCGGCAGTTCCGCGCCACGATGGAAACTACGCAACAGCCCGGGAAGGGAGCGATCCGATGTACCACCGTTTTGTCGCGGGAAAGGTCCGCGGGGCGTTCGCCCAGATCAGCGCCGGCAACTGGCAGGCGATGATCGACGCGATGGCGCCCGAGTTCACTTACCGTTTCTACGGTGAGCACGCCCTGTCGGGAGAGCGGCACACCAAGGCGGCCCTCGCCCTGTGGTGGCAGCGCAACTTCCGGCTCATGCCGGATCCGCACTTCGAGGTCAGGGACATCGTGGTTGCCGGGCCCCCGTGGCGCACGCGGGTCGCCACTCTGGTGGAGGTGAGCGCGACGGTGGCCGGCGAGGTCCCCTACCGCAACGTCTTCATGCAGATGATGAAGATGTCGTGGGGCCGCATCACGGACATCAGAACCCTGGAGGACACCGTCGTGTTGCAGCGGGCGCTGAACTCGGCCGCCCAGCACGGCTCGGCCGAGGCGCTGGCCGACCCGATCACCGACGAGCACGCCGCCGCCGCGACGTGACGCCACCACCGGCTACGGCCGGTGGCCGTGCTGCTCACCCACGGGTATGCCGACCACACCTTCTCGGTGGTCCCGGTCTGCGGGGCACACGCCCGGTTCGCTGACTCAGCTGGTCGAGCCCGAGGTGTCGCCGGCCCCGGGCAGGGCCGGCGCAGACCCGACCAAAGCCCGTGGTCACATTCCGGCCTGCCCGCGCTCACGATGGGGCGAGGACCGGACCCCTGGGGATCGACCCCGGTTCCGGGTGGCCTCGAACACTGGAGACGAGTAGTCGATGGATGACGACAGCGAAAGGGCGACCAACCTCCTGGCCGGCGAGGACTCCCCGCGTGGCGCTGACCTCGCCGAGGAGCTCCGGGCCAGCGAACGTCCGTTACACCCGGACCTCGCACCGCGACGATCGCGGCTGGCGTCTGCTCGCGGCGCATGTCAGCTCCGCTTGACCGGCGGGCCGGCAGTGATCGCCGGACTGCCCTCCGGTGGGCCTGCTGGGGGCGGTTCTCGGGCCCTCAGCCGCGGATGAGCAGCACGACGGCGGAGGTCACGCCGCCGAGAGCGACGGCGCCGACGCCGACGTCGAGGCGGTTGTCGCGCAGGACGGGCAACCGGGCGTCGACCGAGAGGCGACCCGGGCCGGTCAGGGCGAGGGACAGGGCGGCCATGGCGAGCAGGATCTCGTACTCGATGCCGTCCGGGACGAAGAAGCCGCCGCCCCAGCGGGTCGCCATGGCGTTGATGAGCGTGCCGAGGAGGGCGGCGGCGGCGAGCGGGGTGAGCAGGCCGAGCGCCAGGCCGATCCCACCGAGGGTCTCGGTGAGCCCGGCGACGACGGCGAAGGCCCGGCCCGCCGGGTAGCCGGCGCTGGTGAAGAACGCCCCGGTGCCGTCGAGGCCGGATCCGCCGAACCAGCCGAACAGCTTGCCGGTGCCGTGGCCGACCATGGTCACGCCGATGGTGAGACGCAGCAGGAGCAGGCCGAGGTCCGACCCGGTCGATGCCGGGCGCCGCCGTGATTCCTCCGCGCGTGCCTTCGCCGCACGTGCGTCGCCTGCTCCGGTGATCGTCTCGTCTCCCGCCCGTCCACGGGCCGCGTGCTGAGCATCCAGTGTCATTGACGCATCGTATATAGGCAATCACTCTACGATGCGTTTGACTCCGGGCCGCGGGCGACCAGCCGGGGGGCCACATCCGGCCGGCGCGGGCCGGCGCAGACTCCGGGGTTCCTCGGGGTTGGCCCCACCGGCTGCCGGGCGGGGACTTACGCCGCGGTCCTACCAGGCCGGGTGCAGTTCGCGGGCTCGGCAGAGGTCCTGGGCCTCGATCGTCGTGCCGAGCAGGGGTTCGGCGTCGGGGCTTTCCAGCAGCCAGCGCACGGTCGCGCCGATCGCCGACGGGGGAGCGGCCCCGACGATCTCACGGCCGTAGTCGCGCACCGTGATCTCGTTGCGTTCGGTGGCGACATAGCCCGGTTCGACATTGAAGGCGCGCAGCCCGCGCCCGGCGTACTCGGTGTGCAGGACCCCGATCAGCGGGTTGCCGGAGGCCTTGCCGACGGCGTAGGCCAGTCCCCAGCCGCCCTGCCCGGCCGGGGCGGGCGGGACGAGCCACGCGGCGCCGGAGGTGATGGTGACGATGGCCCCGCCGCCGCGGGCGAGCATCGCCGGCAGCAGGGCGCGGGTGAGGATGATCGGGGCAACGCAGTGGGCCTCGAACATCTTCTCGTAGGCCTCCAGCGGCGTGTCGAGGAAGACGTCCATGAGCCCGGGGCCGATGTACCGGCCGTTGTGGACGATGACGTCGACGCCGCCCCAGGTGTCGAGAATGCGTTGCCCGGCCGCCTCGACCGAGCCTCGATCGGTCAGGTCGCACGGCACGATCAGCGCCTTGCGGCCGCGGGCCTCGACCTCGGCGGCGGTCTCGGCCAGGCTGCCGGGTAACGGGCGCGCATCGGAGTGGTGCACCGTCAGGGCGTTGTCGCGGATCTCGCCCGGCTGGACCGTGCGGGCCGAGACGGCCAGGTCGTAGCCGGCCTCGGCCAGGGAAAGGGCGATTGCCTTACCGATGCCTCGGCTCGCACCGGTGACGAAAGCTGTAGCCATGGAACCTCCAGAGCTGGTTTTGATCATTAAGAATCTATCGTCTTGTCGTGATCGCCGTTACTTGTGGCGGGACCCCGGGGCCCTGGACGAGTGAGACCGACCCAAGGGACGGCCTGCCAGGGCCATCCGGGGCCCACGGCACACCCAGCATCCGATCATCGCGGGCTTCCTTGGTGTCACCCATGTCGCCTGCCGCCTAAGGTGAGCCAATTCCGCGGCTCGGGGGGGCGCCATGGGAACATTGTCATTCGTCATTGGATCGGTCGGGCTTGTTGCCGCAACGGCCGGTATCGCCGTCGCCAGATCGGGCGGAGGGCGCCGCCGGGCCGCGGGTGTCACGCTCGCCCTGCCGAGCGCCGTCGTCCTGCTCGGACTGCTCGGCGCCTGCAACGACACCGGGGGCACGGCGGGCGCCGCCGCGCCGGCCGCGGTGATGACGGCCGTCCCGACACCCACGCTGACGGCGTCCGCGACGCCGATCAGCACGCCGGCGGTGGGGGCGGGGGACGCCGCCTCGGTGCCGCCCGCTGCGGTGCCGCCCGTTGAGGTCTCACGGGCCGCCACCGCCACCCGCCGGCCGTCCGCCGCGCCGTCCGCCGTCCGCACGGTCGTCCCGGCCGCCGCTGTGCCGCCGGCACCCGCGCCCGCGCGCACGACCGCCGCGACGGTGGTGGTGGCGCCCGCACCCGTGCGCACGAGCGTGCCGCCGGCGGCGCCCGCGCCCGCGCGGACGACCGCGCCGGCGGCGTCCGGGGGGTGCGATCCGTCGTACCCGGACGTGTGCCTGCGCACCGGCATCGGCGACTACGACTGCGTGGGCGGCAGCGGCAACGGCCCGAACTACGTCCAGGGGCCCGTCCGCGTCCTGCGCCCGGACCCGTTCGGGTTGGACTCCGACGGCGACGGGACGGGCTGCCAGCGCCAGCGCTGAGGCCCGGCGCGGGGCGACACGGAGTGGCATGCCCGCATCCGCGACGCGACTGCTGCCGAGACGCCGACGCGACCGCGGACATCCTTCGCCTGCTGTTCACCTCCGGTGCGAGCTACGCGCCTCACGCTGTGAGAGCGTTTGGTGACCGATCAGGTGGAGTCCGTGAAGGAGATGTGGATGACCACGCTGGACGAGGCGAACACGTCCGAGGGGCGCTTCGCCGAGATCATGTCCGTCCTGGCAGCGTCGCGCCTGCCGGATCCCTATCCCCGTTACCGGGAGATCCGGCAGCTCGGCGCCTTCCTCCCCGGTGACCTCGCCGGCAGCACGGTCACCCTCGTCACCACGCTCGCGGGGGCCACGGCCGTGCTGGCCCATCCGGCGATCGGGCACGGGTACCGGGACGGCGTCAGCTACCGCGGTGACGCCGAGGACGGGCTGGGGTCGCTGCTGCGCGCCGACCCGCCCGACCATGCCCGCCTGCGCCGCCTGGTGGGAAAGGCGTTCACCCCCGCGGTGATCGCCGACCTGGTCCCGGAGCTCACCGCCCTGCTCGACGAGCTGCTTGACACCGCGATCGACCGCGGCGAGGTCGACGCGGTCGAGGCCCTCGCCCGCCCCCTGCCCCTGCGGATGATGTGCCGGCTGCTCGGGGTTCCCGCCGAGGACGAGCAGGAGTTCGGCGGATGGGCGGACGCGCTGGCCCGGGGGCTCGACCCGCCGGCCCTGATGACCCCCGCGGAGAAGACCGCCCGGCAGCGGGCGACGGTGGCGTTCGACGAGTACTTCCGCGCGCTGATCGCCCGCCGTCGCGGCGCGCCACGCGAGGACCTGCTCAGCCGGCTCGTCGCCATCCACGACGACGGTGACGTGCTCTCCGAGCGCGAGCTGCTCGAACTGTGCACCCTGCTGCTCGTCGCCGGGTACGAGACGACCGTCAACCTCATCAGCGGCGGCATCCTGGCGCTGCTCGGCAATCCCGACCAGCTCGCCGCCCTGCGCGCCGATCCCGCGCTGGTCGGGCCGGCGGTGGAGGAGATGCTCCGCTACGACCCACCGGTGCAGTTCATCGCCCGTACCGTGCTGGCCGACGCCGAGATCGGCGGGCACGCGTTCACCGGCGGCGACGGGGTGCTCATGATCATCGGTGCGGCCAATCGGGATCCCGAGGCGTTCGACCAGCCCGACCGCTTCCTTGCCGGCCGCTACGCCGGAGCCGGCCGGACGCCGCGCCACCTCGGGTTCGGCGCCGGCATCCACTACTGCCTCGGCGCTCCGCTCGCCCGGATCGAGGCGGAGCTCGCCCTGCGCGGACTGCTGCGCCGCACCCGGTCGTTCACGCTGGCCGAACAGGCCGTCGCCTACCGGGATCAGATCGTCATCCGCGGCGTGCGGACACTGCCGCTGCGGCTGTTCGCCTGAGTCAACGAGGTCGCGCTCACCCGTGCGGCATGCCGTCGTTCCTGTCCGTGGGACGGGGCCGGGTCGACGCCGGACGGGGCAGGGGGGCTGCCGTTGTCGACAGGAGGCCGTCGGCTATGACGGCCAGGTAGCGACGCCACAGCTCGGGAACGGTGCGCGCGAGTGGCGCGGCAGCCTGGTAGGCGCCGCGCAGGAGCAGGATGACGTCCTGCCCGGTCACGTCGTCCCGTATCCCGCCCTGCCGCCGGGCCCGTTCGGTGAGCGCCTCAGCGGTGCCGAACAGGCGGTCCGTGGCGGCCTGAATCCCCGGATCGCCGACGCCGATGCTGACGCCGGCTTCGCAGACGGAACGGTCGCGTGACTGCACCTCGACTCCGAGTGTCATGAACTCCAGCAGGGCCGAGGTCGGGTCGACCGCGTCCAGCAGCGCGGTCCCGGCTGCCGAGAGGCGGTCGAGCTGGTCACAGACGATCGCCGCGATCAGCTCGTCCTTGTTGGCGAAGTGGCGGAACACGGTGCCCTTGCCTAGACCGGCCCGCCGCGCGATCTCGGCTATCGAGACCTCTGTGCCGTACTCGGCGAACGTCGCCGCGGCGGTGTCGAGCAGCAATCGTCGATTGCGCGCCGCGTCGGCCCGCAGCCGACGGGGCTGAGTCTCGGCCGTCATGCTCACCCGCTCCCGATCTCTGCCGGGAGTCTATCAACCTGACCGCTCGGTCCGGTTGTAGGCTGTCGTGGTCCAACCTGACCACCGGGTCCGCTTGCCTCGACGAGCGGCCGATGACGACGAGGCGAGGTCTGGCGATGAAGGCGACGATGCGCGCGGTGGTCGCGGAGGACTACGGGCCGCCAGAAACACTGGAGGTCGGGGAAATACCCGTTCCCAGGCCGGGCCCCGGGCAGGTTCAGGTACGGGTACGGGCATCGGCGATCAATCCGGGTGAGCTCCGGATGCTGGTGGGAGGACTACGTGCCGTGGCTCCGCTGAGCTTCCCGCATGTCGTCGGCGGCGATTTCGCCGGCACCGTGACCGAACTCGGCAGTGAGGTGACCCGGTTCGCCGTCGGCGACGAGATCTTCGGCCTGGGACTTCCTCGGAGTGTGATCGGCCTGGCGACGCAAGTGGCCTCGCCGCCCTCGCTGACGACGGGCACGCTGGCCGAGTACGCGGTCTTCGAGGCTGACACGCCGGGCCTCGAACACCGGCCGGTCGGCCTGCGGGCGGATCATGCATCGACGCTGGCCACAGTCGGCCTGACGGCCTTGCCCTTGCTCCGCGCCGGCGAATTCCACCGTGGGGATGTCGTTCTCGTGATCGGCGCCACCGGAGGTGTCGGTGGCGCCGTGCTACCCCTCCTCGCCGCGGCCGGTGTGCACGTCATCGCCACCGCGAGCGCCATCGACGACGGCTACGTGCGTGGCCTGGGCGCAGGCGAAACCGTCGATCACCATACCGGCGGCACGGTCGACGAAGTGCTGCGCCGTTATCCCCGGGGAGTGGACGCCGTCATCAATCTCGCGCTCCCCGGTGATGCTCTCGCCGACGTGGCACGCGTGATCCGGGCCGGTGGCCGGCTGCTCAACATCGTCTTCCCGTTCCATGATCCAGCCTTGTTCGATGGCAAAGATCTCGCAGTCGAGACCGTCTTCACCGCCGCGCGTCCGGGCGACCTGGACATACTGGCGCAACGAGCGTTGGAGGGAGCTCTGCCGGTGACGATCAGCCGGCGATATGGGCTCGCGGACGGTGCGCGGGCCTGTGTCGATCTCCTGCGTGAGCACACCCGCGGCAAGCTGGTCGTCGTCTGCGGCGAGGACGCATAGAGCCAGGAGTTCGGCGAATGCTCGAGTGGCGCCGGTGGCGTGGCTCTGTGTCGGTGGCGACGCGCGGCTCGTCGCGGCGGACCTGGCGACCCTCGCCCTGGACGCGCTGCTCGGGCTCGTGCCAGGAATTTCCCACGACCACCACGCTGGGCGCCCGGGGCGCGGTCGGCTACGGTGATGTCGTGGGACTGCACCTGAGTCAGATCGACGAGGCCGACGAACTGCTGACCAGCGACCCGTTGGCGCTGCTGCTGATCGGGATGGTGCTGGACCAGTAAATCGGACAAACAAGGTGCAAATATCAACGGAGTGTGGTCGTTCGGCCACTAGCCCTACCGCTCAGTTGTCGACATCGTGGGCCCCGAGTCCCGCATCAAGGTTCGGGACTACAAGAAGGCGATAAAGGCGGCGGCGAAGGCGTCTGTCAGCTGACTGGCTGAGGCTGTCAGGGCATCGAAGTTGGCCGTGTGGCGGCAGTGACTCCCGTGCCTGTCAGGTATCCAGCCACACATGCTGGATGCTGATGATCTCCTGGCCCTCATGCGCGGTAACTGTGTACCAGATGGTCACGCCGTCAGACGGCAGGTGGAGTTCGTAGGACCCCGGCAACGGATCATCTATCGGGAACGGGTCCGCGAGGGTCGGAACGGGTTCCTCGAGGAGGCGGAAGACCGTGTGTTGGACCACCCAGCGTAATGCCTGTGGCAGGGCGTCGATCTCTTGCCAGGACGTCCCTGGGAAACGTACGAGGCGATCACTCACCGATTCCCCATGCCTCGGCGAGCTGGCTGCGGGAGAAGGTCGGAGCATCATCGCCGGGACCGGTGTCGGCTTGGACACGCGCCTTGGCCACCGCCCGGCCAATCTCGCGCCGCAGGCGCCGCACCTCGGCTCGCAGCGACTCCAGTTCCGCCCGGGGGATGGTGACCAACTCGGATGCCTCGACGCTCACGATCGACTCCCTCGGCTCGACGCTGCCTCTCAAGTCTAGCCAATCCGAAGATCGCATGATCGCGGGCGAGTGTTGTCGATCTATCTATGGTCGTGGGGTCGCGGCGCCAACGACCGCGGCGGCGACACTGTGCCGGGTCGGGCGCGTGCTACCGCAGGCCCGTGGCGGGCATGGTCCACATTGCCCTTGGCGGCCTTCGCGCAGGTTCGGTCGCTGAAGGTGGCTACGGAGATAAATTGATCTTCGTCGAACCTGCCGGCTCCGTCTTTCCGGGATCGGCTGGGACCAGCAGATCCCGCTGGAGCGGGTGTTCGCGGCCCCGTTGGAGCTGACCCGTCGTCTCGGGCGTTCGTTGGACGCGGTGGATCTGGCGAGGACTGATCCGGACGACCTGACTGCGATCTTCCCTGTTCAGTCTGCGTTGCACCGTTTCCCGGCGGCGATGGCGCAGTGGACCCAGAAGCTCTGCCAGATCATCGCTGGGCAAGCAGATCGGCGTCGATTTCCCGGGCTGGCGGGAGGTCACCACTCCGTTCGGTGAGGCCGGGAGCAACCTCTCGGTGGCCGACATCGCCGATCGGTCAGGCCGCGACAAGGCTCGCGAGGACAAGAAGCAGATGACGGCCGTCACCCAGACTGTCGGGCGTCGGGCGTCGGGAGGCCGCCGGGCGTGGAGAGGCTAGCGGGCGTCGAGGAACTGGAGGCGGCTGTTTGCGCGCAACGCGAAGATGCCGATGCAGTCCGCCTGGCCGGTGGCGGGCAGCCAGGCGTCACCCAGGTGGCTCGACACGGAAACGCTGCGGCCCGACGCAATGGTGGTCTGCGCGATCCGGTTTCCCGCGGCGTCGAGGTAGTAGAGCTGGATGAGCTGGGAGCTGCGGTTTTCCACCACGAGTTGTACCGGGGCCTGGAAAAGGGACCGGATGTGGCCCTCCGACGAACATGGATACTGGCTCGCCCCGGCGAAGGTGTAACGCAGCGGGCTGGGGCCGGCCGGTGCCGTCGCCACGGGCGGCCGGTACGACGAGGCCGGCGTGCCACCAGCGAGGACATACGACCCCGGTGAACTGGTCCGCACGGGGTAGGTGGGGGACGGAACCGAACCGACGGCTACTCCGGGTGGAGAGGAAACGGGGGCGGAGATGGGCG
>NZ_JANEZT010000014.1 GCF_025403405.1 Frankia tisae | reverse complement strand
GACCCGAACCCGCCGGAGCCACCCCAGGGCCGGGCGGCCGGCTCCGGCGCCGCCTCGACGAGACGGCGCCAGTCGACCAGCGCGTCGGGCACCTCGCCGAGGAACCTCGACGGCGGGTTGTAGGCCGGCTGCCCCCAGGCACTGCGGACGACGGAACGGGTCAGATACAGCCGGGAGCGGGCCCGGGTGACCCCCACGTAGGCCAACCGGCGTTCCTCCTCCAGCTGGGTGGGGTCGCCCAGGGTCCGCAGATGGGGGAAGACGCCGTCCTCCAGGCCGGTGAGGAAGACGACGGGGAACTCCAGGCCCTTGGCGCTGTGCAGGGTCATGAGGGTGACGACGCCATCGGAGCCGTCGTCGGTGGGGATCTGATCGGCGTCGGCGACCAGCGAGACCTGCTCGAGAAACTCGGCGAGAGTGCCCTCTGGACTGCGCTCGGTGAATTCCTGGACGACCCCGACCAGTTCCTGGAGGTTCTCGACCCGCCCCTGGGCCTCCACCGTGTCCTCCGCGACGAGCTCGGAAAGGTAACCGGTGCGTTCGAGGACCGCCTCGACGACGGCCACCGGCCCGTTCGCCTCGACCGCGCGCAGCTCGGTGAGCAACGCCGCGAACTCACGCACGGCCTTCGCCGAGCGGGTGGCGATCCCCGGCACCTCGCCGACGCGCTCCAGCGCCGCGGCGAAGCCGATCCGCTCGACCTCGGCGAAGCCGGCCAACGCCGCCTCCGCCCGATCCCCGATGCCACGCCGCGGCACGTTGAGGATGCGGCGCAGGTTCACCGTGTCGTTCGGGTTGACCAGCACTCGCAGGTAGGCAAGAAGGTCGCGGATCTCTCGACGCTCGTAGAAGCGCACCCCGCCGACGACCCGGTAGGGCAGCCCGACCCGGACGAAGATCTCCTCGAAGACGCGGCTCTGCGCGTTGGTCCGGTAGAACACCGCGACGTCCGCGGGCCGGGCCAGCCCCGCGTCGGTGAGCCGGTCGACCTCCTCGGCGACGAAGGCGGCCTCGTCGTGCTCGTTGTCGGCGACGAAGCCGACGATCTTCTCTCCGTCGCCGGCGTCGGACCACAGCCGCTTCGCCTTGCGCTGGTTGTTGCGCGCGATCACCGCGTTCGCGGCGGACAGGATGGTCTGGGTGGAGCGGTAGTTCTGCTCCAGCAGGATCACCGCGGCGCTGGGGAAATCCTCCTCGAACTCCACGATGTTGCGGATGTTCGCCCCACGGAAGGCGTAGATCGACTGGTCGGCGTCGCCGACGACGCAGAGCTCCGCGGGCGGCACGGCGCCCGACGCCCACGTGGCGGTCGAGACCGGCGGGTCCGCCGGCGCCGCCGGGGCGTCGGCACCGACGTGCGCGGGCTGACCGACGAGTTCCCGCACGAGGACGTACTGGGCGTGGTTGGTGTCCTGGTACTCGTCGACCAGCACGTGCCGGAACCGGCGCCGGTAGTGCTCGGCCACGTCGGGGAACGCCTGGAGCACGTTGACCGTCATCATGATCAGGTCATCGAAGTCGAGCGCGTTGGCCTGGGCCAGCCGCTGTTGGTAGGCGGCGTAGACCTCGGCGACGGTGCGCTCCTGGTGGCTGCTCGCCCGATCCCGCGCGGCCTCCCAGTCGATCAGCTCGTTCTTCAGGTTGCTGATCTGCGCGGCCAGGCCGCGCGCGGGGTGTCGCTTCGGGTCGAGGTCGAGATCCCGGGTGACCATCGTGATCAGTCGCTGCGCGTCCGCGGCGTCGTAGATGGAGAAGGAGGACCCGTAGCCGAGCCGCTTCGCCTCCGACCGCAGGATGCGCACGCAGGCCGAGTGGAACGTGCTGACCCACATCGCCCGCGCCCGCGGGCCGACCAGCGCACCGACCCGCTCCCGCATCTCGGCTGCGGCCTTGTTCGTGAACGTGATTGCCAGGACCTCTCCGGGACGGACGCCCCGAGCCGCCAGCAGGTAGGCGATGCGGTGGGCCAGCACCCGGGTCTTGCCGGAACCCGCGCCCGCCACGACCAGCAGCGGCGCGCCGATGTGCACCACCGCGGCCCGCTGCTGCGGGTTGAGCCCGTCGAGCAGGCCCTCGGCGTCGAGCCGGGGCGCCCCACCGCCCGCGTCGCCGCCTGCGGATGGGGCGAGCACCGCCGGACCGAACAGGTCATAGGGCACGCCGCCGCCGGCGCCCGCGGCCGACTCGCCGAAGGCACGGGGGGACTCACCGAACAGAGTGCTCATCAGACCTCGATCATACGTTCGACGCCGGACTGGTCGGAGCCGGGCTCGCCCGGGACATGCCGCCTCCGGACGGACCGGGCGGCGGCCCGGCTCGGGGCGGCGCATCGTGGAGCGTCACGCGGCCGCGACGTCACCGACCCACGTATCGCCACCTTAAGGTCACCCCGGTCGCCAGCCGCCCGGCGGGCCGCCTCAGGCCGTGGTCCGCAGCCCGTCGGCGTCCTCGGTCGCCACCGCCGCCATCGACTTGACCCGGCTGGCCACCCCGGGATCGATGTTGCCTCCCGACAGGATCGCCACGGTCGGCCCCTGGGCGAGGCCGCCGTGGCGCAGCAGCGCCGCGACCGGCGCGGCTCCGGCCGGCTCCACCGCGAGGCCAGTCCGGCGCAGCAGCACCATCGCCTCCCAGAAGGCGGCCTCGTCCACGGTCACCACCTCGTCCACCAGCCTGGTGGCAAGCGCGAAGGTAAGCGCGCCCGGCTCGCTCACGGCCATGCCGTCGGCGATCGTGCGAGCCGCCGGGCGGGTCGGGGCCGGCCGCCCGGACGGCCTGGTGCCGGGGATGACCGGGACGGCCCGAGCCGAGGCACCGGGCAGGCCAGCATCCCCCACCACGGACAGCCGGCGCCCCGCCCGCAGCGATGCGGCGAAGGCCGGCGCCAGAACCGACTGCACACCGATGACCCGCACGCCGGGCCGGCGCGCCCGCAGTGCCGCGGCGACCCCCCCGAGCAGGCCCCCACCGCCCACGCCGACCAGAACGGTACCCAGGTCCGGCACCTGATCGAGCAGCTCAAGGCCGATCGTGCCCTGGCCGGCCACCACGGCCGGGTCGTCGAAGGGATGCACGAGCAGCCGCCCGCCGCGGGCGGCGTAGTCGGCCGCGGCGGCGAGGGCGGCCTCCACCCCCCCGGGCACCTCCTCGACCCGCGCGCCCCACCGTCGGGTCCGGGCGACCTTGACCGGGTTCGCTCCGGTCGGCACGAAGATCGTCGCAGGGACGTCGAAGGCGGCCGCCGCGAACGCCACCCCCTGGGCGTGGTTGCCGGCACTGGCCGCGACGACGCCCCGGGCGCGCACTGCCGGGTCCGCGGTCGCCACCCGATGGTAGGCACCGCGCAACTTGAACGAGCCGGTGTGCTGCTCGTTCTCACACTTGAACCACACGGGCGTGCCGAGCGCGGCCGACAGGCCGGGATCACGCACGACCCGGGTCCGCCGCGCCACGCCGTCGAGCACCCCCGCCGCCGCCTCGATGGCCGAGACGCTCAGGTTCGCCCCACCGCCGAGGTCCGTACCGATCCCACGCTCCGCGTCGCCACCTGGGCCTGGGCCTGGACCTGGACCCGCGTTCGCATCCGGCGGCCCGTCGGCGCCGGGGTCCCCGCCCCCGGGCGTCGGTTGGTTGTCTGCGGCTGGTGCGGTCATGAGGCCTCTCCCGGCAGCTGTGCGGCCACCTCGCCGTGACCGCGGCAACAAAAATGCCCCCCGCCGAGCAGGCGGAAGGCATGGCGCGCGAACCCGGAGCTCGGGTGCGCGCCTAGGTAATGGCCATCTGGTGCAGGATCACATCTCCCAGCCTGCTCCGGACTTGCCAGGACGTCAAACCGGGGGAGCCCGGCGGCGGTCAGGGCCGCCGGGCCACTGAAGTCGACGGCCGGGCCTACTCCCACTCGATGGTGCCCGGGGGCTTCGAGGTGATGTCGTAGACGACCCGGTTGACCTGCCCCACCTCGTTGACGATCCGGTTGGAGATGCGTTCGAGCAGACCGTAGGGCAGCCGCGCCCAGTCCGCGGTCATCGCGTCCTCGCTGGTGACCGCGCGCAGGACGACCGGGTGCCCGTAGGTGCGCTCGTCGCCCTGCACGCCGACCGACCGCACGTCCGCGAGCAGCACCGCGAAAACCTGCCAGATCTCCCGGTCCAGCCCGGCTCGGCGGATCTCGTCACGGACCACCTCGTCGGCCGCCCGGACCACGTCGAGCCGCTCGGGGGTGACCTCGCCGATGATGCGCACGGCGAGTCCCGGGCCGGGGAACGGCTGGCGCCAGACGATCTCCTCCGGCAGGCCGAGCTCCTCGCCGAGGCGGCGGACCTCGTCCTTGAACAACGTGCGCAACGGCTCGACCAGCCCGAACCGCAGATCCTCCGGCAGACCGCCGACATTGTGGTGCGACTTGATCTTCGCCGCGGTCGGGGAACCCGATTCGATCACGTCGGGGTACAGCGTCCCCTGGACGAGGTGCTCGATCGTCGCGCCCTCGGCCTCGGCGCGGGCCTCCAGCTCCCGGGCCGATTCCTCGAAGACCCGGATGAACTCCCGACCGATGATCTTCCGCTTGTGCTCCGGGTCGGTCACGCCGGCCAACGCCGCGGCGAACCGGTCGGCCGCCTTGACGTGAACGAGATCGACGCCGGTGGACGCGACGAAGTCCCGTTCGACCTGCTCGGCCTCACCTGCCCGTAGCAGGCCGTGGTCCACGAACACACAGGTCAGGGCGTCACCGACAGCGCGGTGCACGAGCGCTGCGGCGACCGCGGAGTCAACCCCGCCGGACAGCCCGCAGATCAGCCGGCCGGAGCCGACCTGAGCACGTACCGCCGCCACCGCCTCGTCGACGATGTTGACCATGGTCCAGGTCGGTCGGCAGCCCGCACCCACCAGCAGGAAGTGGCGCAGCACGTCGAGTCCGCGTTCGCTGTGCACGACCTCCGGGTGGAACTGGACACCGTAGAGGCGGCGAGCCGGATCCTCGAAGGCGGCGACGGGCGTCGACGGGGTCGACGCCGTCACCCGGAAACCGGGCGGGGCTGCGGTCACGGAGTCGCCGTGCGACATCCACACCTGCTGCGCGACCGGCAGGCCGTCGAACAGGACGCCCGGCTCGCTCACCGACAGGCGAGTCGCTCCGTACTCCGCCGTTCCAGTCCGGGCGACCGAGCCGGCCAGCGCCTGGGCCATCACCTGATGGCCGTAGCAGATACCGAGAATGGGCAGCCCGGTGTCGAACAACGCGGGGTCGACCCGAGGCGCTCCTGACGAGTACACCGACTTCGGGCCGCCGGAAAGGATCAGCGCTGACGGCCGGCGGGCGAGGATCTCGCCCACCGGCATGTCCCACGGCACGATCTCCGAGTACACATGGCATTCCCGGACCCGTCGGGCGATCAGTTGGGCGTACTGCGCGCCGAAATCGATCACCAGCACCGTGTCATAACCGGGATGCCCCGCCGAACCCGGGCCGGCAGGGGTACCGGACCTGGTCACCGGCGCCGTCGGGGCGCTCCCAGCCGAACCCGGGCCCCCCGGTCTCGCGTCGTGACCAGCATCGCTGCGCTGCAACTCGCTCACCCTGCAAGCCTACGGACCCGGCGGCACCTGTGGGCCGAGCCCCTCCCGGGCGACCCGCTCGGCCCGGGAGGGGCCCATGGGTGCCGTTCGCGGAACGGGTGGTGCATCGCGGCGCCCGCGAAGGCCGTAACGACAGATGTCGCAGATGCCTGCTTTGCACCTTCAGTGCCACTCACCGGGACAAGCCCTACGTCACGATGGGCGCACGTTGTCGGGCTTCGTGACGGTTACGCGGACGGTGACTCCGTGCGCAGTGGCCACAACTGGCGCACGGCCACCAACGCGCTTACGGTAGGCGCCTTTCGGATGCCGACTTCGTACCGCTATGGTGCCTGGCAAGGGACATCAGGGCCCGATACCGAGCCATCCTGGTACGACGTGTTCCGGGAGGCTGGCGGAGAGGTTGCGAAGGTACGTGCGCAGACAACCGATGGCCAGCAGCACGGGCATCGCCGCAGACCCGGAGCCGACCTCGGCCCCGGGTTTGCCCGTGGACACCGAAGACGGCGGGCAGCGCGACGATCGCCCCGCGGCGCCGCCGAACCCCGCGGGGTCCGGTCTGGCGCGCCTTCGTCGCGCCGCCACCAACCCCACCAACTGGCGGGTCCGCACCAAGCTGATCGCGATTCTGGCCGTGCCGGTCGCCGCGATCCTCGTCTACTCCTCGATCGAGGCCGGCACGGTACTGACCAGCACCCGGGACGTGAACCGGATCTCGGATCTCACTGAGATCAGCCGATCCGCGTCGACGCTTGCCCATGCCCTGCAGACGGAACGGACATACAGCACCGGATTCGTGGCGAGCGGCCCGGTCGGTTCCCGCGACTCCACCGCCATCCCCTCCTCCCAGTCGAGGGTGAACGATGCCTACCAGGCCTACAAGGCGGTGGCCAACGGTCGGCGGGACTCCTTCGGCAGCGAGGTTCGCCGGGCCCTCGACGACGTCCAGACCAGGATGGACTCGCTGCCCGCGAAGCGGCAGACGATCCAAAGAGTTGTCGACCCGAAAGCCGTCCAGACGGCCTTTCAGCCGATCGTCGACTCGCTGATCAACCTGGTCCAGCTCATCCCACAGGGAAATGACGACCAGCAGCTCGACAACGGCGTCAATACGGCCTACTTCCTCATGGCGGGGACGGAACTCCTCGCTCAGCAGCAAGCCCTCGTCTACGGCCTGCTCCCGCGGGGCAGCAATCAAAACTTCACTGAAGGTGACTATCGCGAGTTCCTCTCCGACGAGACTCAGCGGTCACGCGAGCGGGACGACCTCGAGAACGTCGCCGGGCCAGCCCAGCTAGCCATCTACACCCCGACAATCGACTCCGAAAACAATGGCGACATCCGCAACACCCAGAATTACGTCGAGGAGATCCTGGACGCGCCCATCGGCCAGCCGCTGTCCGTCGTCGCGTCGGAGAAGTGGAACCGGGCTACTCAGGAGACCATCGACACCAGCACCGACGCGGCGGACAAGCTCCTCGGGCTCGTCGACGACCGGGTCGACACCCTGCGCGGCGACATCCAGCGACGGGCGCTGCTGTCCGGGCTGCTCATCGTGCTCATCCTCGCCGCCGCCCTGCTGTCCGCGCTGATCGTGGCGCGGTCCCTGGTCCGACCGCTGCTGGCGCTGCGGACCGCGGCGCTCGACATCGCCGACCGCCGGCTGCCGGACGCCGTCCGCCGGCTGCGTGACTCCACCGACCAGGACATCGACGACTCGATCGAGTCGGTCGGTATCAACACCGACGAGGAAGTCGGTGAAGTCGCCCGGGCCTTCGACGAGGTCCACCGCGAGGCGATCCGGCTGGCCTCCGAGCAGGCCTCGCTGCGAAACAACGTCAACGCGATGTTCGTGAACCTCTCCCGACGCAGCCAGGGCCTGGTCGAACGCCAGCTCCGCCTGATCGACGACCTGGAGAACCGCGAGCAGGATCCCGACCAGCTGTCCAACCTCTTCAAGCTGGACCACCTCGCCACCCGAATGCGGCGGAACAACGAGAGCCTGCTGGTCCTCGCCGGCACGGACACCGCCCGCCGCTGGACGCACCCCGTGCCACTCAACGAGGTGGTCCTGGCCGCCATCTCCGAGGTGGAGCAGTACACCCGGGTGAAGCAGACCTCGGCCGCGCCGGTGTCCATCGCCGGCAACGGTGTCAGCGACGTCGTCCATCTGATCGCCGAGCTGCTGGAGAACGCCACCTCCTACTCGCCGCCGGTCACCGAGGTGATGGTGACCAGTCATTCGCTCGGCCCCGGCGCCGGCGCAATGATCGAGATCGAGGACCGAGGCATCGGCATGCCGGCCAAGGAGCTCGAGCGGGTCAACGAGCGACTGGCCAACCCCCCGGTCGTCGACGTGTCGGTGTCGCGGACGATGGGTCTGTTCGCGGTCGGCCGGCTGGCCGGTCGGCACGGCATTCGCGTCCAGCTGCGTGAATCGGCCTCGGGCGGCATCACCGCCGTCGTCCGGCTGCCCGCGAAGCTGGTCACCGGCGACAGCGCCGCCGGCACCGGGCCCGGCCGTCCCCCGGCTCTGAACCGGCCCGCGGCCACACCCGCGATCGGCGGACCCAGCGGCGGGCGGCCCACGGAGCGCCCCGAGCGACCGAGCAACGGCGTCGCGCCCGACCGCGCGAACGGCGCGCCGACCCCGGCGGGCAGCCCCGCGAGCAACGGGATGAGCAACGGGCACCGGCCCGTATCGGAGCCCGCAGCGCGGGAAAACATCTTCGATGACTCCAGCGGTCCACGGCGCTTCCCCAACACCGGTCCGTTTCCGCTGACCGGCCCGCTGGCCGCGCAGCTCGGCTCCGATCGCACCGGGCCAGTACCCACCGCGGGCCGCCGTGATTTCGGCCTGGAGGCTTTCTCCCCCGACCTGGACGACCGCCATGACCGCGACGAGCACGACGACGACACCGGCGGCACAACGGCGACCCCGCCGCGCAGAGTCGACGGCGGCACCTCGCCTCGGGCCGCCCAGTTCCCGAGCACCTCCCCGCAGGACCGGGCACCCACCAGCCCCGCCGACGCCGATCGCGACCCGCGGGAGTTCGACAGCCAGGAGATCGATCTCGACGCCCTGCCCGGGCATGGCACCGAGCCGCGCGGCCGAACCGAGACGCCGCCCGGCGGCCTCGTTGCCGGCGGCACGGCTCCCGGTGGAGTCGCTCCAGACACAGAGTCCATCGACCGGCGCGGTCCGGCCCGGCGTGAGCAGCCTGCACCGGACGTGACGAGTCCCGTCTCGATCGGGGACAACCGCTGGCCGACCCGCCCCCGGCCCGCGGATCACGACCCTGCGGCGGGCGAGCAGTCCGAAGCGGCGCCGAAACTCCCCATCCGGGAGCGCCCGAACCTCCGGGACCGCGCCGACCTCGACACCGCCCGCCCGCCGGTCGAGCCGACCAGCCCCCGCGCGGGCAACGTGTTCGCCCGCGCCGAGGACCGGCCCGATCCACAGGCGCGGCCGCGCCCTGAGGCCGCCGCCGGCGGCCAGTCACCGGCCGGTCTGCGGCCGCCGACCCGCCCGCAGACACAGCCGCAGACCGAACCGCCGGCATCAACCCGCCCCCCGACATCAACCCGCCCGCAGACGCCCACCCGCCCGCAGATACAGACCGGACCGCAGGCGCGGACTGCTCCCGGCCGCGTCCCGGAAGCCGCGCCCGCCGAGATCACCGGTGACCAGGCCCCGGCCGAGTCGGACACCGACGACGTCGAGACCTCGCCGATCTTCGACTCCGTGTCGGCGTGGTTCCAGCGCCGAACGCCAGCCGACGCGGCATCGGCCCAGCGCCAGCCTCCCGCAGCAGCCGCGCGGGCGACCGGTGAAACAGCAGCCGCCGTCTCGGCCGCACTGCCCGCCCGACCATCCGGGCGTCCCGGCATCGGCGGGGCCTTCGGGCAGCGCGGTCCGGTCCGTCCGGCCACCGAGCCCGGCACGGGTGCCCGCCCGGTGGCGCCGGCCGAGCCAAGCCCCAACCCGACGCCCGTGCCCGCCTTTTCGGCACCGCAGCACCAGCCCGCAGCGGCCCAGCACGCCGCGATGCCCCAGTCCCATCAACCGGCGGGGCAGCCCCAGGCGGCACCACAGCCTCCACCGGCACCACAGCACCAGGCAGCACCTCAGCCGCCGGCCTCGGGAGACTGGAGCTCTCCCGGGGACGCCGGCTGGCAGGCAGCCGAGTCGTTGCGCCAGCCGAGCACCGGTGGCGTGACGCGATCGGGCCTACCGGTGCGAGTTCCCATGACCCATCTCGTGCCCGGCAGCGCCGAACCCGCGCCAAGCCGGCGTCCCGCCGAAACCCCGACCAGGTCTCCCGAGGCAGTCGGTGGCCGGCTTGCCAGCTTCTACCAGGGCGTGCGGCAGGGACGTGATGTCGGAGTCGACACCACGAGGAACCCCCGACGTGACGCGCAGGAGGAACGGTGACACCCGTGAGTTCTGAGGCTCAGAACCTCAACTGGTTGATCAACAATTTTGTCGATCGAGTCCCGGGTGTCGCCCACACCGTGGTGGTGTCCGCGGACGGGCTGCTGCTGGCTGTCTCCGACGGCTTTCCCCGCGACCGGGCCGACCAGCTCGCCGCGGTGGCGTCCGGGCTGGTGAGCCTGACCCAGGGGGCGGCGCGCGTGTTCGAGGCGGGCGCCGTGACGCAGAGCGTCGTCGAGATGGAACATGGCTTCCTGTTCATCATGTCGATCAGCGACGGGGCGAGCATGGCAGTACTGGCAGCACCGTCGTGCGACATCGGCCTGGTCGGGTACGAGATGGCACTGCTGGTCAGCCGGGCGAAGGATGTTCTCACCCCGGCACTACGCGCCGAACTGCAGGGAACGCTTCCGCGGTGAATGAGCGGCAGCACAGGGAGTCAGGGTGAGTATCGATCCCGAGAACGCGCCCGGTCCGGTCGTCCGGCCCTACGCGATGACCGGCGGGCGTACTCGGTCACGCTACGAGCTCGCCATCGAGGCACTCGTCTTCACGACGCCGCTCGGCGAGGAACGGGCCCTCGGCCTCAACCTTGAGCAACAGACCATCGCCGCCATGTGCCGGCAGGTGCGATCCATCGCGGAGATCGCCGCCGGGCTCCGGGTGCCTCTGGGGGTCGCCCGTGTGCTGGTCGGCGACATGGCGGACGAAGGCTTCGTCCGCGTCCACCAGCAGCCTGACCGCGACGAGGCACCGGATCTCGCGTTGCTCGAAAGGGTTCTCAGTGGCCTTCGAAAGCTCTGACAACAGACGGGTCAACTCCTCCGTCGCCACGACCTCGGTGAAGATCGTGGTGGCGGGAGGATTCGGCGCCGGGAAGACCACCTTTGTGGGCTCGGTATCCGAAATTGTCCCGCTACGTACCGAGGCAGTCATGACCGAGGCGGGAGCCCACGTCGACGACCTCACCCACCTCTCCGACAAGACCACGACCACGGTCGCAATGGACTTCGGCCGCGTCTCCCTCGACGAGGACCTGATCCTGTACCTGTTCGGGACTCCTGGGCAGTACCGCTTCTGGTTCATGTGGGACGACATCGTCCGCGGCGCCATCGGCGCGATCGTCCTGGCCGACACCCGCCGGCTCGCGGACTGCTTTGCCGCCGTCGACTACTTCGAGCAGCGTCAGCTGCCGTTCGTCATCGGCGTCAACTGCTTCGACGGAATCCTGCGGCACTCCATCGAGGATGTCCGCGAGGCGTTGCAGATCAGCCCGGCCGTGCCGATCATCACCTGTGACGCCCGCAACCGGGACTCGACCAAGACCGCGCTCATCGCCGTGGTCGAGCACACGATGTCACGGGCGGCCGCCCGCGCCTGACCCGTGACAAACGCGAGGGGCCCCGGGACATCTGTCCCGGGGCCCCTCGCGTTGTGCGCCGGCGGGCCGCCGCTCAGACCGGCGAGGGGAGTTCGCGCAGCTGCGTGTCCACCGCGACCTTGCTGTTGCCGCTGTTGTTGACGACCTTGAGGGCGAAGCGGTTGTCGACCTGATCCCACTGGCCGCCGACCAGAGTGGTGCGGGCCACGTTCTTCGGCACGTTCGGCTGGGAGTTGAACGCCACCGGCCCGACGATCGTCTGGGCGTCGACTTCCTTGATGGCCGCGGCGATGGCCTCCCGTTCCAGGGATGCGGCCCCACCGAGCGCCTTCACCGCCACCTCGAACAGCGCGTAGGAGTAGCCCAGCGTCTGGGTCCAGCCGCGCCCGCGGGCGCCGTCGAAGTCGTTGGCCAGGTCCAGGGAGGACTTGTTGGTCAGCGAGCTGCGGTAGGGATGGGACGGTGACCACGCGATCTCGGTGGTCAACCCGTCGCCGGTGGACCCGAGCGCCAGGACGTCCTCCTGGAAGTCCAGCGCCTTCGACATGGTCAGCGCCTTCGGGTTGAAGTCCATCAAGCGGGTCTTGCGCCGGAAGGCGGCGAGGTCCGCGGCCTGGGGGATCCCGACCACGGCCTGGACGCCGGCGGTCTTGAAGGCGGTCAGGTACGACTCGAACGACTCCGCTCCCGCCTGGTAGCCCGAGGTCCCCGGCGAGGTCAGCTGAAAACCGAAGTTGCGGATGGTGGGAATGCCGAAATCGGGGTTGGCGAATGCCTGACCGTCGTCATCCGCGGGATACATCAGCCCCACCTTGGTGATCCCGAGCTGGCGCCACATCGCCGCATAGGTGGCGACGACGTCCTCCATGCCCCAGAAAAAGTGGTAGGTCCAGTTGAAGGGCATGTCGACGTTACCGCCGCGCCCGTTCCACCAGGACTGCCAGGGGGCGTTCGTCGAGATACAGGGAACCTGGTTGATCTCGCACTGGTCGGCGACCGGAATAGCCGTGTCCGAAGTCCCGCCGACCAGCACGATGTCGACCTTGTCCTTGAAGATGAGGTCGGTCGCGGCGATCCCGGCCCGGTGCCGGTCGGACTCGGAGTCACGGACGAAGATCTCCACCGGGTAGGTGCGGCCGCCCACCTTGACCCCGTCGGCGAGGAGCGTCTGCATCGTCTGGACGACATACGAATCGACCACGCTGTAGGCGCTGAGCGTCCCGGTGCGGGAGGTCACGTATCCGAGACGCACCTTGCGCGGGCCATCGGAGGTCGACGACCCGCCGCAGGCGGCGAGCAGCCCGGCGGCCGGCGCGGCCACCGCGGCGGTCCCGGCCCAGCGGAGCAGACTGCGCCGGTCGACGGCCGGCCGACCGGCCCCGACAGCTGCCGGGACACCATCGCCCGTCCCGCCAGCCACATCCTTTTTGTTGCTGGCGGCTGCACGCCACCAGCCACCCACACCACGGTCAGACCTGAGCATGGCACCTGATCCTGCCGCACCCCGGTCTAAACCCGACAACCGGGGTCGGCCGCCGGGCAACCGGCAAGGCCGACCCGGCCGTTAGAACAGACATTTCGCCGTTCTCGCTTACCGTCAGCGTAGGGACGGATGTTCTCAGTTCACTCCGCAGAATCGATGCGGCGCGGTCCCGCTCGCCTTGAGTTCCAGGGTGCCCTGCGCCTTGCCGCGGATTCCGCCCCCCGGCATGGCGATGTGCACCGCCGCGAGATCCTTCAGCGGACCGCTGGTGAACTTCACGTCGCCGATCACATTCCCGCCGTCGTTGCCGGCCACCATGGTGATCGTGTACTGACCGGCTGTGCCGTCCCAGGTGTAGGCGCCGGGCGAGCGTTCGACCACCAGCACCCCGACCACCTCCTTGGACAGCTTGATCGGGTTGGCGCTGGTGACCAGGCTGCACTTCCAGCTGCCGTCGATCATCGCCTTACCGGTGAGGGCATCCGGGTTGGTCGTCGCCGGGGTGGACGACGCGTCGGCCGTCGGGGTCGAGGCGACCGTCCCGCTGCTCGCGCCGCCGCCCCCCCGCACCAGGACGTAGCCGCCGACCGCCAGCAGTGCCACGACCAGCGCCACCGCCAGCGGGCCGATCCAGCCCTGCCGGAGCCAGGCCAGCATGTCCTCGGACGGCAGCTCGTCGTGGGGCGCTGCCCCCCGGCGGTCGGTCGGTTCCAGCAGGCCCGAAGACGTCGCCCCGCGTGCGGACCGACCATGCGGGCCCGCATGGCCGCCGCCCGAACGGCCGCCGGTGGCCTCCCCTCGCCGGCCCGCGGCGCGGCGGGCTCCCGGCCCGGTCGCACTGCCCCGGGCCGCCCGGTCGGCCGTGCGCCGCCGCCGCTCGCCGGTGTCGGAGTGGCCGTCGGCGGCCGTGCGGCCGTCGGCGGCCGAACGACCCCCGGAAGGGGTGGAGACCGGTTGCAGGCTGTTGGTGTCGGTCACCGGATTCGGCGTGCGGCGCCGATCGGCCGGCACGCTTCGCCCATTCGGCTTTCGCACGCTTCGCGAGGGCTGCCAGCCGCTGTCGTCATCCCCCGCCGGGCCCGCGGCGGTCCCCCGCCCCCGGCCGGATGCCCGCCGGGTGACCAAAGAGGTCATCTCGGACGGCGTCTCGGGCCGGCGGCCGGTCGGGCCGGCCGCGCCGGCGCCACGCCCGCCGGCCTCACCGGGCTGCCCAGGGCCGTCGGCGGGCGGCCCGACGGGGGCCGGTGCGTCCGGCCGGTACAGCGGCCGGATCGTCGTCATCGTCTCCTCGACCCGCCGCGCGGGGGGGGCGGGACGTTCCCTCGCCGGCGGCGCAGGCGCGCGCCAGCCCGTCCCGGCTTCCCCTGCTCCGGTCTCACGGCGGCGGCGTCCTGTCGGCAGCGGCCCCGACAGGGGGTCGTCCCGGCCAGCGAGTGCCTCGGGGGCCCCGGGCGGCGGGAGCGGGCGGACGAAGCTACCGGTGTCGGTCAGCGGGTTGCGCCAGCCCGAACCGCCGGCCGCACCATCCTGGGCCTCCCAGGAGCGTTCCGGCCGCGCGGTCGGCGTCGCGGTGGCAGCGGACCTGCCGCGGCCGCCCGCGGGCTCCCGTCCGTTCTCGCCGGCCGGTCCCGACGGGACCGGCGGCCCCACGCCGGCGCCGTGAACCAGGCCAGAGCCCGAGCGACCGTAGATCACCCCGCCAGCGGGCGGGGGCGCCGCACCGGCCGGCGATGGCCCGCCGGACGCTGGGCCGCGCGTCCCGGGGTTACCCGAACGGCCGGCGCCCGCGGCCCCCGAGGCGGACTCCCGCCGGGCGGGGTAGGCATCCACCCCACCGAAGCCGCGCGGCGGCACCGAGGGGTACTCGGCGGCTTGCCCGTTTGTCCCCCGGCCTGCGCCCTGGGCCGGGTCGGCCGTGGGCGACGCCGGCAGCCGCAGCCCCGGCGAGCTGTGGCCGTTCCACGGATCTGTCTGCCGAGGGGCTTCCCGCCCGTTGGCCGACCCCGCGGGCGGGCCGCCCGGCGGATGTCCTCCGCCGGGCGGCCCATAGCCGTCGGGGCTGGTCCAACCCGTGCCACGGCCGCCGGGCGCCGCCGGTCGGGCCGGCCGTGGGCCCGCGCCGGTCACGCCGAAGCCGTCCGGCCCCACCCGCGGCTCCAGCCCGGGGCGCGGCTCGGGCGCCCGCGTCGGCGCGAACGCCGCGCCGACCGGCCGGCCGGTCGTTCCCGGTGACGCGGGCGGGGCGGCTTCGGGCGAGGAAAAGCCAGGGGACGCCGAAAAGCCTGAGGGTGCAGAGAAGCCTGAGGGTGCAGAAGGGCCCGAGGGTGCGGCCGGCGGGTACGCGATCTGCTGCGGTGCCAGCACCGGTTGGGGCGCCTGAGGATGGGACGACAGCGGGGTCGGACCCGTACGGGAACCGGTCGCGGGGACTGGGCGGGCGGAGATGGGGAAACCGCCGGTGAACGGGTCGGTGTAGCCGCCGGCAGCACGGTCCGCCGCAGGTGCGGCAAGCCGCGGTGAGTCGCCGACGCGCACCGAGTCGGCGGGCGGGCCACCCCACGCCTGCTGGCCACCGGGCCCGGTCCGACCACCGACCGCCGGTGCCCCAGATCGGTCGGCGCCCGCATCCGGGCGACCGGGGGCGCCGGCCGCAGCAGTGCCCATGGGCGCGGCCTGCGCCGGGGGCGACATCGACGGCAGGTTGGCCATCGACCGGGAGCCGTTCGGCGGGACCACATCGACCGGAGGAGTCACGGAGATCGCCGAAGATCCGCCACCGGGCCGCGGCGCCGGACCATCCCAGGTGCTGGTCACATCGAAGGGATCGGCACGGCGCGGCAACCCGGCGGGCGGCATCGCGCCGGCAGGCTGCGGCCCGGCAGGCTGCGGCGCGGGAGAGTGCGGCGGCGGCCAGGGAGTCGGGGAGAAGGACGCCGGCGGCGCGGCCGATGGGCGGGGTTCGGGCTCGCCGACCCGTTCGACGGCGAAGAAGTCGTCGTCGCGGCGGGGCGCAGCCGGCGGAACCGGCCCGTTCACATCGGCATCGTGGGTCGTCACCGGGCTGCCCCCCGACTCTGGTCGCGTGTGGAGGCAACGGCCGGCTCGAGGCCCTCAGGTCTCGGGCTACAGTGCATGGTCATAGGGCGGCATCTCCTGCCCCCCAGATCAGCACGATGTGGGCAGCCATCGTGAGGACGTGCATTGCCTGAACCGTGTCGTCGCAACCAGCACCCAGCCAGATCAGTCGGTCGGGAGCAGCGCCGCTCGGAGACGTGAGATCCCGGCCTGCGGCACACTTCGCCGCCTCGCCGTGATCGGGTAACTATGCACGATGGACGTCTCGACGTACGACCGCCAGAAAAGCAATAGCCCGCTAGTCGGTCGCCCACGAGCCCGGAATGATATGTGGTAATAGCTCCGACTAGCCATTGTACACGTGCGGCGGTCATCGTTTGTCACGGCAGGCGGCGTACATCTCGCGCACGATCCGCCGTGACGACTCCGACTGGACGCTGGCGCTGAACCGCTTGTACTCCTCCTCCGTGTAGGTGGCCTCCAGTTTGTCCAGCGTGCAGGTGCAGTAGCCCTCATTACCGTTGCTGACGTCCAGGCAGGAGCCGAGATACGCCTCCCGGACGGCCTTGGCATAGTGGCCCTTGCCTGCTGCCGCGGCGCCCACGGCCGACCCGCCGTCCGATCCGCCTCCGCCGAGCGCGAGGAATCCCGCGACACCAAGGCCCACGCAGACCAGTACGACGATGGCCGCGATCAGCAACGGGGGACGCTCTCGGGCCTGTCGGAGCAACCCGCCGACGCGCCCGGCCGTCCCACCCACGCGGGCCGGGCCGTCCACCGCCGACGCCGACCCACGCGGTCCCGACGGCGCCCAACCGGACTCGGGCCCATCGCCAAGCCCCCGTCCAAGGGAAGGCCACCTGCCGCGGGACGGCTCGTCGTAGCGGTCGGACCCGTCGTCGAAATCGTCCTCCCAGTCCGCCACGCCGGCGGCCCGCGCCGGGGGCGCACTCCCACCCGCCGTCGCGCTGACCCGACGAATCTCACCGGTCGAGTCGACGTCGTCCTGACCCCCGGGCACGGCGCCGGCGGGCCCGGCCGTGCCAGCACCGCCCGTGCCAGCACCGCCCGTGCCAGCACCGCCCGTGCCAGCACCGCCCGTGCCAGCCAGGGTGACTCCGGTGGCCATAGTCGGGGCGGTCCCGCGGAGCGGGGCGCTCTGGTCACGCGCGTCAGCCCCCGGCGCGGTGCCCGCCGACGCCCACCGGCCGAACTGCCCGGTGCCGCCGTAGGACGCCAGTTCCCCCGTCGCCGCACCGGCGCCGGCAGCCGGGTCGCCGCCGCCACCCGTGCCGAGGCGCCCTGCCGGGTTCGCCCCGACTGCCGGACCTGCGCCACCGGCCGGGCCGGCGTCCCCGATCAGGCCACGAACGGCCGGCGGATCCACTCCGGCCGGCGGGTCGGCCGCGACGGACCCGCCCGGACGGGATGTTCCGGGACGGATCTCGTGGCGCACCACGGCGGGCGGTCCGAACGCCGCACTGCGCGCGGGGGCGGCGGCGCCACCCCCGCCGCCCGGCTGACCATCCGGTTCGGATCCGCCACCCGGACCTGGGTGAGCCGCGGGGCCCGCTGTCGCAGCGCGGGAAAGGCCGCCGGTGCGCGCCTCCCCGCCGGGCGAGACCGCGTCGGCGGTGTCAGCCGTCTGCGCCCGCGCCGTATCGCCATCGGAGCTGGCCGCGGGCATGGCGGATGACGGCTGCCAGGTCTGGGCGGCTTCATCCCAGAGGTAGGCGCCGTCATCACTGACCCAGCGGCCGTGCTCGTCGAGGCGCATCTGTCGTCCTTCGTGCCGGAGACGGACGCTCCCAGGGTGCCATGTCCACCATGGCTCCGGATCGGCCGGGTACCGCCGCCACCATCGGGCCGTGGACTGTTCCGTCCGAATCGGGTATCAGCGCCATCGCACCGCCGAGCGCCGCCGTGACGGCCGCGGCCACCACGCGTGGCAGTGACCCCCCGGGCCGGTCAGGATGCGGCGGTCACCATGATCTCGGCTTTCTGGAACTCCTTGAGGGTTGCGTACCCCGTCGTCGCCATTGCGGTGCGAAGACCGCCGGCCAGGTTGAGCAGGCCCGTTCCGGTAGCCGCGCCGGGCCCTGTGACGATCTGCGCCAGGGTGCCCGTCGGGGGGACCGGTGCCCACCGGCCACGGGGAAGGTCGGAGTGCAGCACGTCCATCGGCCACATCCCGCCCTGTCCCGGCGCGTCCCACGCCGCTGCCAGCGCCGCGTCCACCATGACCGCGTCGGCACCGCAGGCGATCGCCTTCGCGAGGTCACCGCCGGTCTGCAGGTCGCCGTGCGCGACGACGTGGACATAGCGGCCGCCCGACTCGTCCAGGTAACGCATCCGGGCTCCCGCGGCGTCCGCGATGGCGGTGGCGAGCGGGACTCCCACCCCGAGCACGTCGTGGGTCCGGTCACCCAGGCCCGAGCCGACGCCGACGATGACGCCGGCGGCGCCGGTTCGCATCAGGTGCAGGGCGGTCGAGAACGACGCGCACCCCCCGACCAGTACCGGGACGTCCAGCTCACCGATGAACCGCTTGAGGTTGAGGGGCTCGCTGCGGCGGGACTGGTGCTCGGCGGAGACCGCCGTGCCGTGGATGACCAGCAGGTCGACGCCAGCCGCCAGCACGTGCTGGCTGAGCGCCCGCACCTTCTGCGGGCGCAGCGCCGCGGCGACGACCACCCCGGCGTCGCGCAGCTCGCCGAGACGCTGCGTGATGAGCTCCGGACGCACCGGGGACTCGTACAGCGCGCGCAGCCGTTCCGTCGCCGCCGGGTGGCCCTCCTTGGCGCCGATCTCGCCGAGTTCGGCGATGTGGTTCTCCGGCTGGTCGTACCGGGTCCACAGCCCCTCGACGTGCAGGACGCCGAGGCCGCCAAGCCGGCCGAGCGCGATCGCCGACGCCGGCGAGGTGACGGCGTCGGCGGCAGCCGCCACCAGCGGCAGGTCGAAGCGGTAGGCGTCGATCTCCCAGGCCAGCGAGACGTCCTGCGGGTCCCGGGTACGACGCGACGGGACGATGCCGACGGCGTCGAGACCGTACGCGACCCGCGCGCTCTTGCCGATACCGATCTCGACCTCTGCCACTGCTGGCGCCTCCTGATTCGGCCGGCGGGCTTGTGCCGGCCGGACACTGACGTACCTGCTCCAAGTCGTCCGCCCTGCTCCACGTCGTCCGCGCCGACCCGGCCGACCCGGCGGCTGAAACTCGGATCGCCGGTGACCAGGATCGCCGGTGACCAGGATCGCCGGTGGCCGGGACAGCCTGCGGTGACGGTGGGCGCACCGCAGGCGAGGGCATCCACGGCGGCATCAAGCCGGCCCGGGTACACACAGTGCCACGATCAGCCCGAGGGGGCGGCCGCCCGCGGACGCGAGCGGGCCGGCCCGCGCCGGGCGGGGCTGCACCGCCCCGGCGCCCGCGCGCGGCGCGCTCGCCGGTTCAGCGCGAGGAGTTGTAGTTCGGCGCCTCGACGGTCATCTGGATGTCGTGCGGGTGGCTCTCAACCAGGCCGGCGGAGGTGATCCGGATCAGCTGTGCGTCATCCTGCATCCGCCGGATGGTCGGCGAGCCGGTATACCCCATCGCGGCCCGCAGCCCGCCGACGAGCTGGTGCGCCACGGCCGCGAGCGAGCCGCGGTAGGGCACCTGCCCCTCGATGCCCTCCGGGACAAGCTTGTCGTCGGAGAGCACGTCGTCCTGGAAGTAGCGGTCCTTCGAGTAGGAGCGGGCCCCGCCGCGGCTACGCATCGCGGCGAGCGATCCCATGCCGCGGTAGGCCTTGTACTGCTTGCCGTTGATGAATATCAGCTCACCCGGGCTTTCGTCGACGCCGGCGAGCAGGCTGCCCAGCATGACCGTGTCCGCCCCGACCGCGATGGCCTTCGCGATGTCGCCGGAGTACTGCAGACCGCCGTCCCCGATCACCGGCACGCCGTGCTCCCGGGCGACCCGGGACGCCTCGTAGATCGCCGTGACCTGGGGGACGCCGACTCCGGAGACCACCCGGGTGGTGCAGATCGACCCGGGACCCACGCCGACCTTGATCGCGTCTGCGCCCGCGGCGATGAGCGCCGCCGCACCCGCGCCGGTTGCGACGTTGCCGCCGATCACGTCCAGCGGCCGCCCGTCGGCGCCGTTCGGAATGTCGGTCTTGATCCGGCGCACCATGTCGGGCACCGCCCGCTGGTGGCCGTGCGCGGTGTCCACGATGAGGAAGTCGACTCCCGCCGCGACGAGAACCTGGGCTCGCTTGTAGGCGTCCTCGCCCACCCCGATCGCGGCACCGACCATCAGCCGGCCGTCGGCGTCCTTGGTGGCGTGCGGGTACTGCTCACGCTTGGTGAAGTCCTTGACCGTGATCAGCCCCTGCAGCCGGCCCTGGCCGTCGACGATCGGCAGCTTCTCGATCTTGTGACGGTGCAGCAGCCCCAGCGCATCCTCGGGCGACACGCCGACCGGCGCGGTGATCAACGGCATCCGCGTCATGACATCGGACACCCGGCGGGAGTAGTCCCGCTCGAAGCGGATGTCCCGGTTGGTCACGATGCCGACGAGCCGCCCGTCCGGCTCCGTCACCGGGACACCGGAGATGCGGTAGCGCGCCATGAGCACGTTCGCGTCCTCGAGGGTGGCCTCCGGCCCGCAGGTCACCGGCGCGGTGATCATCCCGGATTCGGATCGCTTCACCATGTCGACCTGCTGCGCCTGCTCGTCGATCGAGAGGTTGCGGTGCAACACCCCGACGCCGCCCTGGCGCGCCATGGCGATCGCCATCCGCGCCTCGGTCACCGTGTCCATGGCGGACGACACCAGGGGCACGGCCAGGGAGATGGAACGCGAGAGCCGCGTCGTGGTGTCGGCCTCGGAGGGCACGAGATCGGAGGCCGCCGGCAGCAGCAGGACGTCATCGAAGGTCAGGCCCAGCATCGCGAGCTTCGGCGGCACCGGCGCGTCGGCTCCCAGGAGGTCCGCCTGCGAGTCGACAGAGCCGCCCGCCGACGTCGCGCGGGTCGAGGTGCTGGGAGTCGACGTGCTGGGAGTCGACGTGGAGTGATCGGTGGCGACGGGAGCGTTCATGGCACCTTCCGTTCCGCGTTGACCGGTGCCGCGGCGCTGGGTGCTCGCCCGGTGGCCATGGCCCCACCAGGCGGGACGGGGCATCGACCCGCTGCCGGCGAGCCGGTCGCCGGGTGGCGGCATGCACATCATCGTAAAGGTCGGCGGCGCTTATGGGCGGTCGCGGCGTGACGGAGATCGCGGTGGACCGCCGGAAACGGGTGGTTTGCGCCGGCCGACCGCCGCGACGTGGATAGAGCAACGGAAGGCGGACCTACACAGACCCGTCCACAAGCACCACACAACGGTGCCGAGACTCCGGATCGGGACCACTTAGCAGTCCGGGCAAGCGTAGCGTGGTCGACGTGAGCGACGAGCCTGTCGACCCCTTCGCGGGTGACCCCGAGGATCCGGCCGCCGAGCTCGCGCGCCTCGACTCTGTCGACGACCTCGACCTGCTCGAACCGCTGTCCTTGCACGAGCGGGAGGAGGTCCTCGCCGAGCTGGGAGACCTCGACGTCTTCCGCACGCTGCTCGAGCCGCGCGGCTACCGCGGCCTTGTCGTCGACTGCGAGGGCTGCGCCGAGCCCCACTACTTCGACTGGGAGCTACTGGCCGGCAACCTGCGCAACCTCCTCAACGAGGGCCGGACACGCGTCCACGAGCCGGCCTTCTCCCCCGACCCCTCGTGCTACGTGAGCTGGGAATACGCCCGCGGCTTCGCCGATGGCGTGTACGAGGCGTCAGCCGCTTCGGAGGCCGACTCCCGCTGACCGCCCGGCCGTGGCCCGGCCGGCAGCGGAGCCCCGCGGCCGGGAGCCAAGACCGCTCACTGACCGGGTCGCGCCACCGGGCCGCCCGGGCCCGATCGCTTGTCCGCGTGCCCGCCTCCGCTCGTCCCGTCGTGCCCGCCATCGCCGCGGGTGTGGTCGGCTGCGCGCTTCTGGCGAACCACCTACCCACTGCAGCTCGCCGGTGCCGCGCACCCCTTAGCCCGGCAAGGACACGCCCGGCCGCCTGAGCCCCGTGTTCGCCGACCGAGGCGGTCCCGCCGGCGCTGGGAGCCGACGCCGGGCGACCGCATGCCCCCTCGTCCTCCGCCGCCACTACGACTTTCGGGCCAGCCCGGACTGTCCGTTCCCGGACAGTCCGGGCTGGCGAGCGGTGCCACCCGCCCCACTGGCATGTCTCTGCCATCGGGGCGCCCCGGCCTGCGGCCCGTCCACGAGATCCCCATCGTCGGATCCGTTCGGTTCGCCCGGTCCATTCGGTGATGCTGGCACGGACCGGCGAGCAGCCGAGCCTCGCAGGGCCCTCGTCGCCCCGAGTCCGGCGTTCACCCGCGCTCCTCCCGGCCCGGCCGTGTGACCAGGCGATCGCCGGGGTAGGCGAACCATCGTCCACAAAGTTGTCCGCCGGACCCACGGACTCGACGTCCCTGCCGAGCCGGGGCCCGCTCGGGCAACCGGGCGCGGGAACCGGCGGAGGGCACGTGGACCCGCGCCGCGTCCGGGCGGGGCTGTGCCAGCACAGTGCACCGGACCTGACGGCCGTCGACGCGGGGTCGCCCGGGTGAATTTTTCAAGATCACCAAAAGGGTGACCGGTACTACGGTGAGCCCGCGGCACTTGCCGCTCAGGTCGAAAGGGGGGGCGCAGGCCGATGACCGACGTCCGACGACTTCCAGGCCCCGGCGCGGAGAAATGGGAGTGGCAGCTGCATGGCGCGTGCCGCGGGGAGAGCACCGAGCTCTTCTTCCACCCGGAGGGCGAACGCGGACCTGCCCGGGCCGCCCGCGAGGCCGCGGCCAAGGCGATATGCGCCCGCTGCCCGGTCATCCGCGCCTGCGGGGAGTATGCACTGACCGCCCGGGAGCCCTACGGGGTCTGGGGCGGGCTCAGCGAATCGGAACGCGAGGCGATCCTGACCGGCCGCTCGCGGCGGGGGGTGGCTCGCCGCGTTCCCGCCCGGCCGGGGCTCGCGCCGGCCTGCTGAGCGGCCCGGCGGCAGGTGACGACATGGCTGGACATCCGATCCCGACCATGCCGATCACCCGCGACGGGTGAGCGGGCCCGCAGCCGGGTCTCGCCCAGCCGTTCGGGTGGGGCGGCAGGCGGCGGCCGTCCTACGCGGACAGCGTGCCGCGTGCCGCCGCAGGAGTGTCCTGGAGACGAAGACGGTCCGGCCGGACCCCACGTGGGGTCCGGCCGGACCGTTTCGCTGCCGCGGGCGGGGCGCCGGCCGGAGTGCGCCCGGCCGGGCCTCGCGGAACCGGCTCCGGTCAGAAACCGGGGCCCTGCGGGTGGTTGTGGCCGTGGCCATGGCCGTGGCCATGGGCATGATCGCCCTCCGACTTCGCCGGCTTCTCGACGACGAGGCCCTCGGTGGTGATGAGCAGCGCCGCGATCGACGCAGCGTTCGCCACCGCCGAACGGGTGACCTTGACCGGGTCGACGACACCGGCCGCGATCAGGTCGGTGTACTCGCCGGTCGCCGCGTTGTAACCGTGGCGCGGCTCGAGTTCCTTGACCTTGGCGACGATGACCGCGCCCTCCTGGCCCGCGTTGCGCGCGATCCAGGACAGCGGGGCGTCGAGGGCGGTGCGCACGATCTGGACGCCGGCGAGCTCGTCCCCGGTGCGGCCGAGGCCGTCGTCGAGAACGGAGGTGACGTGCGCCAGCGCGGCACCGCCGCCGGCGACGATGCCCTCCTCGATGGCCGCCCGCGTGGCGGACACGGCGTCCTCGAGGCGGTGCTTCTTCTCCTTGAGCTCCACCTCGGTGTGGGCACCCACCCGGATGACCGCGACTCCACCGGCGAGCTTGGCAAGCCGCTCCTGGAGCTTCTCGCGGTCCCAGTCCGAGTCGCTGCCCTCGATCTCCGCCTTGAGCTGCTGCACCCGGTCGGAGACCGAGTCGGCCTCGCCGCCGCCGTCGATGATGGTGGTGGTGTCCTTGTCCACCACGACGCGCCGGGCCCGGCCGAGGTCCGCCAGGGTCACCGCGTCGAGCGAGAGCCCGACCTCGCTGGCCACCACCTGGCCGCCGGTGAGCACGGCGATGTCCTGCAGTATTGCCGCGCGGCGGTCCCCGAAGCCGGGCGCCTTCACCGCGACGACCTGGAAGGTCTTGCGGATCGCGTTCACCACCAGGGTGGACAGCGCCTCGCCGTCGATGTCCTCGGCGATGATCAGCAGCGGCTTGCGGTCCTCCACGACCTGCTCGAGGACGGGCAGAATCTCGTTCAGCGCCGCGATCTTGCCCGGGTAGAGCAGGACGTACGCGTCCTCGAGGACCGCCTCCTGCGAGTCGGCGTCCGTGACGAAGTACGGCGAGATGTAGCCCTTGTCGAACTGCATTCCCTCGGTCAGTTCGAGGTCCAGACCGACGGTCTGGCTCTCCTCGACCGTGATGACGCCGTCCTTACCGATCTTGTCGATCGCCTCGGCAATCAGCTCCCCGACCCGGGTGTCCTGGGCGGAGATGGCGGCGACCTGGGCGATCGTCTGCTTGGAGCTGACCTCGAGGGCCTGCTCCAGCAGCGCGGCGGAGACGGCCTCGACGGCGGCCTCGATGCCCAGCTTCAGCGACAGCGGCGCGGCCCCGGCGGTAACCTGCTTCAGGCCGAAGCGGACCATCGCCTGGGCGAGCACCGTCGCCGTGGTGGTGCCGTCACCGGCGACGTCGTTGGTCTTGGTGGCGACTTCCTTGGCGAGCTGGGCGCCCAGGTTCTCGTACGGGTCCTCCAGCTCGATCTCCCGGGCGATCGTCACCCCGTCGTTGGTGATCGTCGCCGCCCCGTAGGACTTGTCGATGACGACGTTGCGCCCACGCGGGCCGATCGTCACCTTGACCGCGTCGGCCAGCGCGTCCACACCGTGCTCGAGCGCGTGGCGGGCGTCCTCGTTGAACGTGAGAATCTTCGGCATACCTGGTTGTCCTCCCGACACCGATGAGCGGTGGGAAACCGCAAGGGGCGCGCCCTGCCGGTGGGCCCGGCGGAAACCGGACGGCCACCAGCGGGGCGCGCCCCTTGCGTTGCTACCGGCGAGCGGTCTACTTCTCGATGATCGCGAGGACGTCGCGAGCGGAGAGCACGAGGTACTCCTCGCCCGAGTACTTGACCTCGGTGCCGCCGTACTTGCTGTAGAGCACCACGTCGCCGACCTTGACGTCGAGCGGGACGCGCTTGCCGTCCTCGAACCGGCCGGGGCCGACTGCGAGAACGGTGCCCTCCTGGGGCTTCTCCTTCGCCGTGTCCGGAATCACAATTCCGGATGCGGTGGTCTGCTCGGCGTCGGAGGGCTGCACAACGATGCGGTCCTCGAGAGGCTTGATAGCAACCTTGGTGGCGGTCGTCACGATCGACCTCCCCCTTCCTGCGCTGGATGAGAGAGCGACCCTGGCGGCCTGCCGTCGCGGGTGAACAGGCGCCTGTTGTCGCTGGCACTCTCACGTGCCGAGTGCCAACCTAGCACCCGCACCACACACGTCAACCAACAAGGTTCGGATCTGTCAAGACGACTGTGGAGCGGGCGCCGCCTGCCGGCCGCGCCGGACGAGTGAACTCGCCCCGGCCCGTTCCCGGTGCGCGGCCGCGCAACCGGCCCCGAACAGCTTCGGCCACGCGGGATGGGACCCGAACATGATCTGGATGTGGGAAGCCAGGGCGACGCCCGGCCGTCTGGCGGACCTGCGGGACTGGGCGATCGACACCCTCGGTGACCGCGAAGGTGAGGTATATCTCAGTCACCAGTCGGGGGGTGACCTCGTCGTGGTGATCCTGCGGTTGCCCGACGCCGGGCCGACGGACGCCGACGCGGCCACCGCCGCTCATCCCGAGCCACTCGGCGCCACCATCGGGCCGGCCACGGCGCCCCTGCCCGTGCCACCCGACGGGCTGGTCGCCGGTTCCCCGCACGCCTGGCCGTTCCATCAGGTCCACCCGCACCGCTGAACTCGCCCGCCTTCACCGGGCCGCCGCCATCCAGCGGTCAGCCGATGGCGGGCGTCCGCCCCGTGCTGTCGCTGCCTGCAGCGGGTCCGTCGCCGGTGAGGCAGCCGTCATCCGGCGGGCACTCGGCGGCCTCGTGTGCGTCGATCTCCCGCCGGGCCGCGTCGCAGGCGGCCGAGCCGTGCGTGGGATCGACGGCCAACAGGCGCGCGGCGACCCGCCGCAGCAGCTCGACGAACCGTTCTCGCTCGGCCGGCTTCAACCCGGCCAGCACGTGCTGGTCGACGAGGCGGCGGTCCTCCTGGGTCGCCACGTAGAGCCGCGCGCCCTGTTCGGTCGCGGTGATGATGCGGGCCCGCCGGTCGGCCGGGTCGGGATGGCGCTCGACCAGGCCCGCCCGTTCGAGATCGTCGACGATGCGCACCATCACCGTCCGGTCGATGCCGAACCGGCGGGCCACCTCGATCTGGTTACGCGCCTCGCCGTCGACGGCGGCGCCGAGGACGTGCAGCGCGCGCAGGCCGCCCGGCAGCTCGCCGACCGCGGCGGCGGAGGCCGCGAGGTAGCCGTACTGCACCTGGCCCAGCAGCCAGCCCAGATCCTGCCCCAGGTCTTCGGGCAGGCCGTCGGCCTCGGCCTCGCGCTCCGCGGCTGCTGCGGCGTCGCTCACCGGCTCAGCCTACCCGTCTCGGTCAGAACAATCTCCCGTCAGATGGGTGCACACACAGACGATATGTGGATCAGATATTCTCCCCTCAGATCTTCGCAATGCTGATGATCTCGAGCTCTGACGACTGTGGAACCACGGAGGCCCCGCAATGTCCAACCTGCTGCACGTCGACGCGAGCCTGGCTCAGGAGGGCTCGACCTCCCGCTCACTGGCCGCCACCTTCATCGACGCCTGGAGCACCGCCCACCCCGAGGGCACCGTCACCTACCGCGATCTCGCCCTGACGCCACCGCCGCACCTCGACTGGGCCACCCTGTCGGCGGGCTTCACCCCGTCCGAGCAGCACACCCCGGAGCAGACCGAGGGCGTCAAGCTGCGCGAGGAACTGATCGCCGAGCTGGAGACGACCGACGAGCTCCTGCTGTCGCTGCCGATGTACAACTACTCGGTGCCGTCCACGTTCAAGGCGTGGGTGGACCAGGTGATCCTGGTCGGGCGCACCGTGCGCCAGCCGCCGGAAGAGTCGGTGCTCACCGGTCGCCGCGTCACCGTCATCGCCACCCAGGGCGGTTCGTACGCGGTGGGCACCCCCAAGGAGGGCTGGGACCACCAGCTCCCCTTCATCGCCCACGTCCTCGAGTCGCTCGGGGCGACCGACGTCGAACTGGTCCGGGTGGAGATGACGCTCGCCCCGGTCAACCCGGCCCTGGCCGACTTCACCGAGCTCTACGAGCGCAGCCGGGCCGCGGGCGAGAGCGCCCTGCGGGCGCGGGCAGCGGCCTGAGTCACCCCGGCCGGGGCGCCCACGCCAGCCGGTGGTCACGGCTCCAGGCGCACCCGGCCGGGCAGCGCCCGTTCGACCTCGTCGAGCAGCGCGGCGTACCCGACCGTGTCGATCGGTCGGGCTCGCATGACGTAGGCGTCGCCGCCGGAGGGCTGGTAGTAGCTGCGGCGCACGCCGATGTCGACGAAACCAAGCCTGCTGTACAGCGCCCGAGCGGCATGATTGTCGGTGCGGACCTCCAGCCCGCAGGACCGGGCGCCGGCCTGGCGCGCGTGGCGCAGCAGGGCGATCATCAGGCGGGCTCCGATGCCACGGCCCCGGCCGCGGGGCACGACGCCGATGGTCTGGATGTAGGCGCCGTCGTCGGCGAGCGCCAGCCCCGCGTAGCCGACGAGCGCCGGCAGGTCGTGTGCGGCCACCCCCCGGGGCCGCCACATCGCAGCCAGATAGCGCCGCTGATCGCCCTGGGCCAGTTCGGACCAGAACAGCTCCGCGGTCCAGGGGTCGTTGGCGAAGACCGTCGGCTCCAGCTCGGCGACGGTCGCGACGTGCCACCAGCGCATCGGGACGAGCACCAGGTCCTGGCCAGGATCCTGGCCAGGACCAGGATCCTGGACCTGGTCGGGGTGCGGCCGCGGCCGGGTCACACCCTGACGGCCTTCGGCGCGTGCGGTTCGGTCGCGTCCGGCCGTCGCAGGTAGAGCGGGACCAGAACGCTCGGGTCGCGGCCGGCCAACAGGTCCGCCCCGGCGAGGCCCACGAGCAGCTCCGGGCGCGGGTAGCCACCCTCCGGCAGGCCCGCCTCCCGCGCCTGCCCCGCGTCGTCGACGACGGCGAACCCGGCGAACGGCTCCGGGTACAGCGCCCGGCCGGGGCCGGTGACGGCGTCGACGCCGAACTCCCGCATCGCCTGGGCGACCTGCGCCGGACGGCCCACCGCGGGATCGCCCACCCGCACCCCGGCGTCGTAGCGGGCCCAGTAGACCTCGCGGCGGCGGGCGTCGGTGACCACACCGACCGAGCCGGCCGTGGCCGCGCCGATGCCGTCGAGCGAGCAGACGCCGTGCACCGGGATGTCCAGCGCGTCGGCGAAGGCCGCGGCGGTCACCATGCCGACCCGCAAGCTGGTGAAGGGCCCGGGACCGGCCCCCACCACGACGGCCCCGAGGTCCGTCGGGCGCACGCCCGCCTCGTCGAGGACCGCCCGCATCGACGGCGCGAGCAGCTCCCCGTGACGGCGGGCGTCGACGGTGACCGCGCTCCCCCGGGGCCAGACGTGCACGCCGGGGCCGGTGGGACCGCCGGCCGCCGGGCTCACCGGCCGCGCGGGATCGGACGCCGTCAGCTCGGCGAGCGCCACCGCACAGGCGGCCGTGGATGTGTCGAGGGCCAGCACCAGCACCCAACCAGACTACGGACCGCCGCATCGGCCACGACGGGTACCCGCCCCACCGCGGCCCGGCGCAGGCGGCGCGTTCAGCCCGCGGCGAGCTCGCGCAGCCGTCGCGCCCAGGTCGGGCCGGTGGCGACGAGGCGGACGGTCCTGGTCTCGCCGGCCTCGTCGGCGGTGGGTCGGGTGAGCATGATCTCCAGATGGTCCTGGGCGAGCCCCTCCACCAGCCCGGCGCCCCACTCGACGACGGTCACCGAGGTCTCGGCGTCGGCATCGAGGTCGAGGTCGTCGACCTCGGTCACCCCGCCGAGCCGGTAGGCGTCGACGTGCACGAGCGGGATCCGGCCGTCCGGGTAGATCCGCGCGAGCACGAACGTCGGCGAGGTGACCGTCTCGCGTACGCCGAGCCCGACGGCGATGCCCTGGGTGAGGACCGTCTTGCCCGCGCCGAGCGGGCCGGAGAGCACCAGCAGGTCGCCGGGGCGCAGCAACGCGCCCAACCGGGCGCCGAAGTCCCGCATCCGCTCCGCCGTGGGTACGACGACCACGTCGCGTTGCCGTGCCGCGTTCACGCCCTTCGCCTCCTCGCCACCACCCGACCGAGCCGGCGCCCCGCCCGAGCCGGCATTCCGCCGGGCTCGCGCCCGCCGGTGCCCGCCGCCCGGGTCCGCCAAGGCCGGTCAGGCAACCGTCCCACCGGCGTCGCGGTCCGCGACCGCCGCCCGCTCGGCCGGCGGCGCACCGTCCGCGACGGCACCGACCGGGGCGGCACCGACCGGGGCGGCACCGACCGGGGCGGGTGGGCGTCCCGCCCGCGACCGCGGCAGCGGCAACGAGACCTCGGCGAGGGATCGCTGCACCAGCCCGCGGATCGCGGCGTTCACCGCTTCGGGCCGCTCCAACATGATGGCGTGGCCGGCGTCCTGCTCGACGACCAGCTCCGCGTCGGGCAGGATCTCGGCGATCGCCCGGCTGTGCGCCACCGGGGTGATCAGGTCGGCATCGCCGACGATTAACACGGTGGGGATCGCGGCCAGTCGAGCGGCGGCGGCCAGCCGATCGTTGTCGAGCAGGGTGGGCAGGAACGCGGCGATGACCGCGACCGAGGTGTCCGAGACCATCGTCTCGAGGAAGGTGACGACCGCCGGCGGCAGGTCGGTGGCGCCGAACCCGATCCGCCGGGTCACCTCCCACGACATGTCGCTGCCCCGCCCGCGAACCCGCTCCAGCACGCCGGAGGTGTGCCGCATGCCGACGGCGATGCCGGGCAGCACCCGGCGCACCACCGCCGTCGCCAGGGCCGGCAGCCCCAGGGCCACCTGGGCCAGCTCCGACGCGCTGGTCGACAAGAGCGCCACCCCGATGATCTGGTCATCGAAGAGCTCGGGATGGGCGCCGGCCAGGCCCAGGACCGCCATGCCCCCCATCGAGTGGCCGACGAGAATGATCGGCCCGCCGGGCACCCGTTCGCGGATCACCCGGTACAGGTCGTCAATGAGCATGTCGATGGTGCAGTTGCCGACCTCGGACGGCCCGGAGCGCCCGTGCGCGCGCTGGTCGAAGAAGACCATCCGGCCGAGGTCCGAAAGGGCCCGCTGCTGCAGGACCCAGGACTCGGCGGACACGCAGAACCCATGCACGAACACCAGCGTCAGCGGCGCGTCCGGCGGACCGGTCTCCTCGACGTGCAGCGGCACACCGTCAGCCGCGATCACCGTGGTGACCCGGCCGCCGATCGGCCTCAGCTCGGGCGGCGCCGGGGCGTCCGGCCGGTTGCGGCGGCGGCGGCGGATCGCCCGCCGCTCGGCGACCAGGCTGGCCGCGATGGCCGCGCCAACCACACCAGCTGATCCCGTGGCGGCCTTCGCCGCCCGGGAACCCACGAACGGGTTCACGGTCCTCACCATCGGTGCTCCCTCCTCCGGGCTGCTCCTGAACCGATGATGCACCGCCTGCGGTCCAGGAGCAGGCCTCACGTGACGCACGCTTGGCCATGCTCCGGCCTCGGCCGGTCGGGGCGTGGTCACGCGTGCGGGCCCGCGACGCCTCAGGCGAAGCCGGGCATCGGAAAGCCGCTGACCAGCTCCGTGACCTGCTCCCGGACGCGACCGATCGTCGCGGTGTCGGCGGCGCCGGCGGCCTTGACGACGTCGTCGATCCAGCCGGCGAGCACCGGCATGTGCGCCGTGGTCAGGCCGCGGGTGGTGATCGCGGCGGTACCGAGCCGGATGCCGGAGGGGTCGAACGGCTTGCGCTTGTCGAAGGGCACCGCGTTGTAGTTCAGTTCGATCCCCGCGGCGTCGAGTGCCTTCGCCGCCGGCTTTCCGCCGATGTCCTTGCCCGTGAGGTCGATGAGGATGAGGTGGTTGTCGGTACCACCGGTGACCAGGTCGAATCCGCGTTCCACCAGCGCCTCGGCGAGGGCGCGGGCGTTCGCCACGATCGCGTGGGCGTAGTCGCGGAACGCGGGCGTCGCCGCCTCCCGCAGGGCGACCGCGATGGCCGCCGTGGTGTGGTTGTGGGGGCCGCCCTGCAGGCCGGGGAACACCGCCTTGTCCAGCGCCGTGGCGTGCTCGGCGTCCGAGAGCAGCATGGCCCCGCGCGGGCCGCGCAGCGTCTTGTGCGTGGTGGTCGAGATCACCGGGGCATGCCCGACCGGGGAGGGGTGGGCGCCCCCGGCGATCAGCCCCGCGATGTGGGCGATGTCGGCGACGAGCACCGCCCCCACCTCGCGCGCGATCTCGGCGAAGGCCGGGAAGTCGATCGTGCGCGGGATCGCCGTCCCACCACAGAAGATGATCTTCGGGCGCTCGGCGCGGGCGAGGTCGCGCACCTCGTCCAGATCAATCCGGCCGGTGTCGGCGCGCAGGCCGTAGCGGACACTGCGGAACCACTTTCCGGTCGCCGACACGCTCCAGCCGTGCGTCAGGTGCCCGCCCATCGGCAGCGACAGCCCCATGATCGTGTCACCGGGCTGGGCGAAGGCGAGGTAGACGGCCAGGTTCGCCGGCGAGCCGGAGTACGGCTGGACGTTGGCGTGCTCGACGCCGAACAGCGCCTTGGCCCGGTCGACGGCCAGCGTCTCGATCGGATCAATGACCTGCTGGCCCTCGTAGTAGCGCCGGCCGACGTACCCCTCGGAGTACTTGTTGGTCAGAACGGATCCGGACGCCTCCAGCACCGCGGTGGAGACGTAGTTCTCCGAGGCGATCAGCCTGATCGACGCGTGCTGGCGGGCGGCCTCGGCCTCGACCAGCGCGGCGAGCTCGGGATCGGCGACGGTGAGTTCGGGAAGCGGGGGGTTGTGCATGCTGACCTCCGGCAGGTCTCATCCAGCCGGAGGCACCCAGGCGCGCGGCACCGATCCGCTCGTCGCTCCCCGGTGGTCAGTTCCACCTCTGTGCGCCAGTCACGACTCGCCGACATCCTAGCTGCCCGGGCCCCGCCAGCGGCGGACGGACAGGGTGCGGCGAGACCATCTGCCCTGGGTGGGCAGGCTTCACGGGCGGTGCCACCCCGGGCCAGGCGGTCCGGCAGTCGGCTCGCCGACGGCACGGCCAGATCACATCCGGGCCGCCAGGCTGGGCCGAGCCGGGCCGCGTCCCTTACCGTGGAATGAGCCTAACCGTGGAGCGAGGCCGGGACGCCCGGCCGAGGCGGTGGATGTTTCGTTGCGGAGGCGGGAATCGTGAAGCTGTCGTGGCACAGGAGCAGGGACATTCCGGTGGACACCGGTCGCGGCCTGACCGGCCCGGCGCGGGCCGCCGCACTCGGGATGGTCGAGGAGTCGGAGCCAGAACCGGAGCCCGCCGCAGCGGCGGCGCCAGCGGCGCCGGCAGCCGCCGGCCCGGTCATGCTGACGCTGACGACCCGTTCCAGGATCGAGCAGGCCGAGCGGGAGGCAGTTGAGGCCGCAGCCCGCCCGGTGCGCCGCCGGATCGAGCGCGGCGCGCTCGGCGGGAGCGCTCCCACCGGCGGCGGCTGTTCTTCCGGCGGCTGCGGCTGATCCAGCCATGAGCCGCGCCCGGCGTCAGGGCCAAGGGGCGGCAACCGGCAGTCAGACGTAGACGCGCGGGACGCGCCCGCCAATCCGGGTGACGATCTCGTAGTTGATCGTGCCCAGCGCCGCGGCCCAGTCGTCCGCGGTCGGCTCCCCGCGATCACCCGGGCCGAAGAGCAGCACCTCGTCCCCCGCGGCCGCCGAATCGTCCCCGACGTCGAGGACGAACTGGTCCATGCAGACGGTGCCGGCGATGCGGCGCCGGCGGCCACCGAACAGCACCTCCCCGATGTTCGTGGCGGCCCGGGGGATGCCGTCGGCGTAGCCCAGCGGTACCAGGGCGAGCGTCGTCTCTCGTGCCGTGGTGTAGCGGTGGGCGTAGGACACACCCGTGCCGGCCGGCACCCGCTTGACCAGCGCGGCATGGCTGACCAGTGACATCGCCGGTCGCAGGCCGAACTGCGCGGGCGTGCCCACCTCCGGTCCGGGCGAGAGCCCGTAGACGGACACTCCGGGTCGCACCAGGTCGAAATGCGCCTCGGGACTGACCAGGGTCGCCGCGGAGTTGGCCAGGTGCCGCACGGTCGGCGCCAGCCCGGCCTTCTCGGCCAGGTCGACGGCGTCCCGGAACGCCCCGATCTGGGCCTGCACGGTTGGATGCCCTGGGGCGTCCGCGAACGCGAGGTGGCTCCACACCCCGAACGCCTCGATCACACCCTCGGCCTGCAGCGACGCGGCCTGGTCGCACAGCCCCGACCAGTCTGCGGGCATCGCCCCGGCCCGGCCGAGACCGGTGTCCGCCTTCAGATGCACCCGGGCCGGTCGGCCGGCCTGCCGCGCCGCCATGGCGATCTCCGAGAGGGTCCACGATGCGGACGCCGACACGTCGATGCCGGCCGCGATCGCCTCGGCGAAACGCTCACCGGGCGCAGCGAGCCAGCAGAGAACCGGCGCGGTGATCCCGGCCGCGCGCAGCGCCAGCGCCTCCTCCAGAACCGCCGTGCCAAGCCAGCTCGCCCCGCCGTCCAGCGCCGCCCGGGCGCAGGGAACCATACCGTGGCCGTACCCGTCGGCCTTCACAACGGCCATGGTGGCGGCGTCACCGGCGCGGGCCGCGAGGGCGGCCACCGAGTCACGGACCGCGTCGAGCTCGACGGCGGCGTACGTCCGGGGTGCGCTCCCGGCCGACGCCTCGGTAGCCTGCACGCTCATAGCGGTCACGCTACCCGCCGTGACCGCCCCCCGGCCGGCCCCGACCCGGCGCGGCCAGCAGGTCGGTGACGACTCGGGGCAGCAGGTCGGGCAGGTCGCCGGCGGCGAGCGGCACGGCGGCGCGCTCGGCGGCGCGCCCGTGCAGGTGGGCACCGACCGCCCCGGCCCCGGCGGCAGGTAGCCCGGCCGCGAGCAGCGAGCCGATCAGGCCGGTCAGGACGTCCCCCGTGCCGGCGGTCCCCAGCCACCCGGAACCGTTCGTGTTCACCCAGGCCGCCCCGGCCGGGTCGACGATCAGGGTGCGGGTGCCCTTGAGCAGGATCACCGCGCCCGTCGCCGCCGCGGCCCGCCGAACGGCGGCGAGGCGGTCGGCGGCGAGATCCGCCGTCGTGCGATCGGGATCCCAGCCCAGCGCGGTCGCGGTGAACCGGCCGAACTCGCCCTCGTGCGGGGTGATGAGAACCGGCGCGTCCCGGGCGCGCAACGCCGCGGGATCGGCCGCGAGGAGCTCCGCCAGCGGGTCGAGGGCGCCCGCGTCGACCACGACCGGCAGGTCGGTGCCGAGCAGTCCGGCCACCAGCTCCCGGACCGCCGGCCCCGGGTCCAGGCCCGGGCCGATCGCCCAGGCCTGGACCCGGCCGGCGGCGAGCATGGCCGCGCGGTCCCCGGCCCGGATGGCGGTCACCACCGCCTCGGGGTGCGCCCGCCGGACGAAGTCCCCCGCTCGGCTGGCAACCCCCGTCCCGGAGCCGCCGCCGGGCGTGGCGGCGCCGGGCGTGCCGGTCACGACATGGCCCTCGGTCACGACCCGCAGGTAGCCGGCGCCACCACGCAGCGCCCCGCCGACCGCGAGCACCGCGGCGCCCGGATAGGCATCGCTGCCGGCGACGAGGCCGAGTACCCCCCGGCGGTACTTGGACGATTCCGGCCCCGGCACCGGGATCATCGCGGCGACATCGGCGTCGTCGAGCGCTCGCAGGTCGGGTTCGGGCAACTCCAGCCCGATGTCGACCAGTTCCACCGGCCCGGTGTGAGCGGCGCCCGGCGTCAGCCACAGGCCGCGCTTGTGGGTGCCGAACGTGACGGTGGCACTGGCCCGCACGGCGGCTCCGGTGACGGCACCGGTGTCCGCGTCGACGCCGCTGGGGATGTCGACGGCCACGGTGCGCTCGGGCGGCGCGAGGGCCACCAGCCGGGCGTGGTCCGCCCGCAGGCCGCCGCGGCCACCGATGCCGAGCAATCCGTCCAGGACGAGCTCGGCCTGGCCGAACAGCCCGCGCAGCGTCTCGTCGTCGAGGGCCGGCGCTGGACCGTGCAGCCTGCCACCGGCGGCCAGCAGAGCCGCGGTGCCCTCCGGGTGGGTGCGGCCGGGCGCGATCGCGTCGACTCGGGCGCCGCGCGCGGCCAGGCGCGCGCCGGCCCACAGGGCATCGCCGCCGTTGTCACCGCCCCCGGCAAGGACGACGATCCGGGCGCCGTAGACCCGGCCAAGCCGGCGGGCGACATGGGCTACCAGCCCATACACCGCGCGTTGCATGAGGGCACCGGGCGGCAGGGCGGCGAGCAGCGCCTTCTCTGCGTCCCGGATCTGGGTGACCGTGTGCGCGTTCCGCATGACGCCATGCTGCCCCGCGCCGGGCGGCCGATGTTGCAGGAGCCCCCGGGACCGCCGGTCCGGCGGGCAGGCGCTGGCTGGTCGCCGGTCAGTTCTCGGCAACGACCATCGCGATGGAGACCCCGCCGTCGTGGGTGAGAGACAGGTGCCAGGAGGCGATGTCGAGCCGGGCCGCCGCGGCGGCCACGGTGCCGCGGATCTGCAGCGACGGTCGTCCACTCGCGCTCAGGACAACCTCGGCGTCGTGCCACTCCAGCCCCGGCGGCGCCCCGAGCACCTTCGCCACGGCCTCCTTCGCCGCGAACCGGGCGGCCAGCCGCTCCGGTCGGGCCAGATCGCGTTCCGCCGGGGTGAACAGGCGCATCGCGATCCCCGGCGTGCGTGACAGCGTGGCTGCGAAACGGTCAACGTCCACCACGTCGACGCCGACACCCACCACCGCCATCGGGCAAGCGTCCCATACCGGCGCTCCAGCCCGTGGCCGACCGTGCGCGCGCCCCGTCGCGGCGCCCCGACCTCAGCGCCACCGGGCGCACCTCTTCGGATCAGGACGTCGCCCGGTCCGAAGAGGTGGCATGCCAGCGGATCTGGCCCGGCGGGGCCGGCCGGACCCGGCCGGGTTCATTGCTTCGCATCCCAGCCCGGAGCGGCACCGCCGTCATCCTCTCCGGCGGTGCCGGTCTCCTCGGCGGTCGGGTCGCCCTCGTCGCCGGCGAGGATGCGGTAGAGGCTGCGGCGGGTCTCGGTGAGCAGGGAACGGGCGGCGGCGATCTGCGCGCCGTCCCCGGCCTGGGCGACCTGGACCACCGCGGCACCTACGGCGAAGGCCAGCGAGCGCAGGCTGGCCAGCTCGTCGTTGTCGCTGGCCGCGGCGGTCTCCCACGGCTTGCGCTGCCCCGTCCGGGACTCGACGTGGGCCCGCCCGGCGTCGGTGAGGTGGAAGACCCGCTTGCCCTCCGCCTCCTCCGCGCGCACGAGCCCCTCGTCGGCGAGCAGGGACAGCACCGGGTACACCGAGCCGGGGCTCGGCCGCCAGCTGCCCCCGCTACGCTCGGCCAGCTCACGGATCATCTGGTAGCCGTGCATCGGCTGCTCGGCGAGCAGGGCCAGCAACGCCTCGCGGACGTCACCCCGGCCCACCCGCGGCCCGCGGCCGAAACCACCCGGACCGCCGAACCCCGGACCGAACCCCGGACCGAAGCCGGGACCGAAGCCGGGACCGGGGAAGCCCGCGAACGGTGGCCGGCCCGGACCGCCACGGCGCCCGCGCGGCCGGCCCTCGCCGGGCCCGCCATGCTCATGGTGCCCGCCGCGCGCCGTACGGCTGCTGTGGTCGCGCGCCGCCGACTCCTTCGTTCCGCAGCCACCGGCCTCGCGGTCCACCCATCCGGCCATCATCTCGAAGAACTCCGACAGCCTCGCGGGATCGAACCCCGCCGCGCGCCCCCATTTACCCCAGGGGCCCCAGGGGCCTGGTATCGCTTGCGATGTCATGATTTTTCCTTCCGTCTCCATGGATGGCCAACGGAAGCCATCCACATGCTATCGCGTACGCTCACGATATATCGCGATGCTACGGAAGACAAGCGGGTACCGGTGATGCGGTGGACCTGACCGGTACGATCGGCGCTCGCATTCCGTAGGATTGACCAGTGATCATTTCTGTGTCCGGAGAGAACGGGCACGGCGGGGACGCCGTCACCCCGCTCGAAGCAGCCTTCGAGGAACGTGCCTGCGCGCAGCGCGCGGGCACCGACGTGTTCATCGAAGGGGTGAACCTGGCCCTGCTCGGCCGCGTCGAGCAGCTCCGCATCCGGCCCACCAACGCCTCAGGCACGGTCGACGACGACGGGCCTCACGAGGTCCGCCTGGAGGCGGCCGACGACGGGCCGCGCACCGGCTGCACGTGTCCCGAGGGCGCAACCGGCTTGTTCTGCCGCCACGCGGTCGCCGTCGCCCTCGTCGCCACCGGCTCCGCGGGTCTGGCCGAGGACGACGAGGACGACGACGGCGACGAGGAGAACGGCGGGATCATCGGCGAAAGTTCGCTGTTCACCGACGACCCGGTGCACGCAGCGATGCGGGTGTTCCTCAGCCGCGCCCCCCGCGCCGAGCTCGTGGAGACGCTGCTCGATGCCGCGGACGACAGCGAGGCGGTCGCCGACGCCCTCTGGGACGCCACCGTCGCCTGGCACGGCCGCCAGCACGGCGCCGCCCCCTCACCC
>NZ_JANEZT010000149.1 GCF_025403405.1 Frankia tisae | reverse complement strand
CACCCGGCTCGCGGCCGGCGTCGCCGGCCTGGCGCTGCTCGCCGCGGTCCTCGCCGGCTGCGGCTCGTCCTCCGCCGACGCCGACGCCGCCGACAAGCGGCTGCCGGTCGTCGCGACGACGAGCCAGACCGCCGACTTCACCCGGGTCCTCGGCGGCGACCGGGTCCGCGTCGCCCAGCTGCTGAAGCCGAACGTCGACCCACACGACTACGAGCCCACCCCGGCCGACCTCGAGGCGGTCGGCGACGCCCGGGTGCTGGTCGAGAACGGCGTCGGGCTGGAGAGCTGGCTTGACGACGCCGTCGGCGCCGCCGGCTTCGACGGCGTCCGGGTCGACGCGAGCCGCGGCGTGACCATCCGCTCCGGCGGCGGGGACGAAGAGGAGAAGTCCGGCGACCCGCACATCTGGCACAACCCGCTCAATGCCAAGATCATGGTCGCGGGCATCGAGCGCGGGCTCGCCCAGGCCGACCCGGCGAACGCCGGCTACTTCCACGCCAACCGGGTCGCCTACGACACCAGGCTCGACGCCCTCGACGCCGACATCCGCCGTCAGATCGCCACCATCCCGCCCGCCGACCGCAAGCTGGTCACCAACCACGACGCCTTCGGTTACTACATCGACCGCTACGGCCTCACCTTCGTCGGCTCGATCATCCCGAGCTTCGACACCGCCGCGGAGCTGTCCGGCAGGAACATCAGGAACATCGTGGACAAGATCCGGAAGACGGGCACCAGGGCCGTCTTCTCCGAGTCCTCGCTGCCGCCGCGGACCGCGCGGACCATCGCGGACGAGGCCGGCGTTCGGGTCGAGGCCGGCGAGGACTCGCTGTACGGCGACACCCTCGGCCCCGCCGGTTCCGACGGTGCCACCTATCTGCAGATGGAGGAGCACAACACCCGCACGATCGTGGCCGCGCTGCGCTGAGGCGCCAACGTGCACGCCCGCTTACCCAAAGATGACAGTTACGTCACGGTAGAGTCGGCACCGGCATGGGCGCAGCCGCGCTGACGTAATCGGACGAGGCCGGGGGCCCGACTCGACGTGGATGAGGACCTGAGGCTCGGCACGGACCACGCGACCGGCGCGGACGAGGCGGTGCCACAGCCACGGCACCGCGACCACTACCCCGGGCACCGCGACCATCACCCTGGATACCCCGACCGCCCGGGCTACCTGGACCTCTCCCAGCTGCTCGACCGCCCCGAATACCACCTCGAACGCCTCGACGACCCGATCCGGCGCAGCGACGGCGTCGCCGCCCGCGATCTGACTCGCGAGGAGCCCGCGCAACAACCCGCGGCGGCGCCGTCGCGGTCCCGCAGTCGGATCAACGCGCTGGTTACGGTCGGCGACCAGGTGGTGTCGAGCGGCACCAACGCGGCGATCAACTTCATCATCGCCCGCCGGGTGGACTCGAGCGAGTTCGGCGCGTTCGCGATCGCCTACACGATCTTCGCGATGGTCGTCGGGCTGTCCCGGGCGGCCGGGACGGCGCCGCTGGGGATCAGCTACGCCGACGTCCCGGCGTCGACGTTCCGCTCGGCGGTGCGGGCCGCGGCCGGCACCGCGCTGGCGCTCGGCGCCGCCGTCGGCGTGGTCCTGGTCCTCATCGGCGCCGCGCTGCGCGGCACGGTGGGGCTGAACCTGGCCGCGATGGGCGTGGTCATGCCGGCGCTGCTGGTGCAGGACGCCTGGCGCTACGCCTCGTTCGCCCAGGGCCGCCCGCTGCTCGCCGTCGGCAACGACCTCGTCTGGGCGGCGGGGCTCACCATCGGCGTCGGCCTGCTCGCCGCCGGTTCGGGCACCGGCGGCGGCGCCGTGGCACTGGTCCTGGTCTGGGGGGCGGCAGCGGCCCTCGCCGCGCTGGTCGGCGTCGCGCAGCACCACGCCTGGCCCGATCCGAAACGGGCGCTGGCGTGGTTCACCGGGCACCGCGAGACGACCGGCTTCATGACCGCGGAGTTCATCTCGCTGCAGGGCGCCCAGCAGACGTCCACCCTGATCATCGGGGTGGTCGGCTCCACCTCTCTGGTCGGCGCCCTGCGCGGGTTGCAGACCCTGCTGGCCCCCACAACGAACCTGGCCGTCGCGTTGATGAGCTTCGCCATCCCCGAGTTCTCGCGGCGCAAGCACATGCCCCCCGGCCAGGTCATCCGCGGCGCCTACCTGGTCTCCGGGCTCGTGGTCGTCTCCAGCACGCTGTGGGGGCTGGCGTTCATGCTGCTGCCCACCGACTTCGGCGCGGCCCTGCTCGGCGACACCTGGAACGAAACCCGCGACCTGCTGCTGCTCGCCGTCGTCGCGCAGGTGGGCCCGGGGCTCGCGGTCGGCCCGGCCGCGGTGCTCTACGCCTTCGGCAAGACCCGGCTCACCTTCTGGATCAACCTGTTCTTCGTGCCGTTCCTGCTCGCCTGCCCCGTCACGGGCCTTTTCGTCGGTGGCGCCAAGGGGGTCGTCGTCGGCAACATCATCGTGTTCTGGGCGACCATCCCGCCCTGGCTGTATCACCTGCACCGCCAGGTCCGCACCGCCACACCGCGCTGACGCCACCGGGGGCGGTGCCGCGGGCCACGAGCGGGCCACGAGCTGCCACCCCGGCGGCGCCCTCTCGATGCCCGTGGCAGGTCAGGCGGGCACGTCCGCCGGCACCGCCGCGCCGAACTGGACCGAACGCATCGAGTTGCCATACCAGAAGCCGTGGTGCGGGAAGATCACCGACCCGGGGGTGTCGAGCGCGGCGCCCAGGGCCACGAACAGCGGGACGAAGTGCTCCTGGCTCGGCAGGGCCCGGCGTACCCCGGGCGCGCGGTCGCGGTAGTGCACCAGGGCGTCGAGGTCGCCGCGGCCGAGCGCGTCGGCCACCCAGGCGTCGAAGGCGGCCACGTCGGGATGGGGGTCGCTGTCCGGGTTCGACAGGTCGGCGTGGCCGGTGGAGTGGGTGAGCAGGCCCGTGGCGAAGATCAGCACGCCCTCGTCGCGCAGCGGCGCCAGCCGCCGGCCGAGCTCCAGCAGGCCGACCGGGTCCTGCGTGGGCAGGGAGATCTGCAGCACGGGGACGTCCGCGTCCGGGTACATGTAGATCAGCGGGATGAAGGCACCGTGGTCGAGCCCGCGGTCGGCCTGCTCGACGAGCGCCTCGCCGGGGCCTAGCAGGCGGGCGACCTCGGCCACGAGGCCCGGGGCCCCCGGGGCCGGGAAGCTCAGCCGGTAGAAGCGCTCCGGGAAGCCGTAGAAGTCGTAGTACAGCGGGACGGGCGTGGTCGTCGCCCCGTACGCGATCGGGTTCTGCTCCCAGTGCGCGGAGATCACCAGGATCGCCCGGGGACGCGGCAACGCCCGGCCCCAGGCGGCGAGCTCGGCGGTCCAGTGCGGATGGTCGATCAGCGGCGGGGCGCCCTGGGTGGCGTAGATCGCGGGCATGCGCACACCGCCGGCGGCGGATTCGAGCGGGGAGGAAGCAGATGCGGTCGACACTGGCTCGTGCTCCTTGTCGTTACGAAACAGACCTTCAGCGTACGGAGGCGCACCGACAGCCGGCCGGCAAACTGTCACGTGTTCCCCATCGCTCATACACCACGCCATGACAGCAGATCTTGCTAGCATGAGTCGCATGAGCCGGACGATCACACTGCGTCTCTCGGACGAGGCCTACGAGGCGGTCCGGCGCCACGCCGAGGCCGAGCACACCTCGATGAACGCCTGGATCGAGGGTGTGCTCGACGGCGAGGACATGCGCCGGCGCTGCGCCGCGCACGGGGCCTGGATCCGGGCCAACCCGGCCGTGGCGCAGGTGGCCCTGGCCTTCGGAGAGGCCAACCAGCAGGCCCTCGCGGCGGCGGGACATCCCAACCTGACCGACACCAGCCCTTGAGACCACCGCGGCGCGGGGAGATCTGGACCGCGAACACCGGCCCGACGCCCCAGGCCGTGCTCGTGCTCAGTTCCACCGTCTACAACGAGATCGTCGACGAGCCGACCGTGTTGGTTGCCCTGGTCGTGGAGCACGCGACCAGCGAAGGGTTCTGCGTCGATCTCGGCGGCGGCCTGTGGGCCGTGATGGGCCTGGTCACGTTCGTGGCGAAAGCCAGCCTCATCACCTGCCTGCGCCCAGTCGACACCCAGGCGCTGACCAGCGCCAACACCATGCTGTTCAAGATCCTGGCCACGCCCGAACGCTGAGGCGGCCACCCTCAACGTCGCTCGGCCGGGTCCGGTTCCGGGTCCGTTTGGACGTCCGAACCCACCGCGTCAGACGGGGGCGGTGTGGTCACCGCGGCGGGCTCGACCCGGCTGTGGGCGGCGAGCCAGGCCGCCGCGATGACCGTGACGATGAATCCCGTCGTCGCGATCCCACCACTGCCGGACCTGGCGTGGTCGCCCAGCAGGGTCAATCCGACGATCGCGGGGACGATGGTCTCCACCGTCGCCTGCCCCGCCATGGCAAGCGTGACCGAGCCCCGTTGCAGGGCAGCGGCGAAAGCGATCATGCCGATCGCCCCGTAGACGAGCAGCGCCCAGGACAACGGATCGGTGACGACATCGACGACGTTCCGGTCGGCCTCCAGCGCGCGAGCGCACAGCGCCGTTGCGCCGAACGCCAGACCGGACAGGCCGCCGAGGGCGAGGACGGCGCGCTCGCCGGACAGCGCCCGACCAGCCCAGAAACAGCCCAGGGCGGTCGGGAGAAGGCCGAGCGCGATCATGGCCACGGACAGCGATCCCAGCGGTTTCGCTTTTCCCGGCGCGGCGGTGGTCGCGAGGAGGACCACCCCGAGCCCGAGAACGACCAGGGCGGCCGCCTGGGCCCGGTCCAGCCGAACCCGCAGGAAGATCCTCGCCAGCACGGCCGTCACCCCGACGCTGGCCACCAGGATCGCCTGGACGGCGAACAACGGCAGAGTCCGCACGGCGAGCAACGAGAACAGCCAGCCGACCAGGTCCAGCCCCATCCCGACGAGATAGGGAGCCTGCGTCGCCAGCCGCGCCAACAGGCGAGGATCAAGGCTGCCGACGGCCGCGGTCCGGCGGGCGCCGATGCTCTGCAGGATCGAACCGACGCCATAACAGACGGCGCATGCGAAAGCCGACAGATACGCCACGAGCACCCACTCAGCCTAGGGCGCGCTCCCGTCAGGGGACGAGGTCCGCCAGGTCGTCGAGCCGGAGCACGACCGCGGCCACCATGGCGCTGGTGACCTCCGGCGCCTCCGCCACCTCGTCCACCACCGCGCGGACCCGGCTGACGCCACCGCTGCGGGCAGTCCGCCTGACCGCCGTGTCCAGATCGCCGCCCGCCCTCGCCAGCAGCGCCTCGACCAGCCGGGCATGGCTGCTGGCAAGCTTCGACCGCAGCGACGCCTTCGCCATCGTCTCCCAGTAGGAGTCCCCGGGCCGGTCGACGATACGAGTGGTCAGCCGGCCCAGCCCGAGCCGAACGCCGAGGTCGAAGTACTCGGTCAGCACCTCGGTCACCGCGATGTCGTGCTGCAGCGCCACGTCGACGATGTCGAGGGCGTTGACCATCGCCTTCAGCCTCGCGACCTGCTCCGCCGCGCGCAGCGGCAGGCCGGCGCCGAGCAGCCGGCGCCGAACGGTCTCGATGGCGTCGAGTTCCTCCCGGGCGCCCAGGCGGCGCAGCGTCTCCGGCAGCGCCATCGCCACCTCGCTGACGCCGTCGTAGTAGCGCATGGTCTCGGCGGTCAGGTCCAGCGGCCTCGGCCGCCGCCGCAACAGCCACTGGGCCGCGTACTCCTGCAGCATGCGACACCGCAGCAGTGCCTCGACGGCGGCGTCGACCCGGTCGCCGCCGGGCACGTCGCCACGGCGGCGGGCCCGGCAGGGCGTTCCCGCGGCCGGCTGGTGATGGCCGTCGACCGCCTCCCAGACCCACGCCAGCCCGAACAGGTCCCGGGTGATGAGGAAGGCACGGACACCGTCCACCGGCGGCGCACCGGTCAGTTCCTCCAGCCGGAACAGGAAGCCGGCGCCGACCCGGTCGACGAGGTCATTGGCGAGCTGGGATGCGGCGATCGCCCGCCACAGCGGATGCCGGTCAAACCGCGGGCCGATCAGGGGGCGGAGCGTGGCCGGCAGGTAGGCGTCCAGCGTCTCCGCGGTCGCCGGCTCGGCCAGCAGGTCCGACCCGACGAGCTCGCCGAAGACCTCGCGTTTGCCGTAGGCGTGCAGGATCGCGATCTCGGGACGGGTCAGCACCGGGCCCCTGCCCATCCGCGCGCGCATCACCTCCTGATCCGGAACGGGGTCGACGGACGGGTCGAGGATGCCCGCGGAGACGAGGTGACCGGTGAGCCGAGCCATGCCCTCGACCGACACGGCGGCCTGCCGTTCGGAGACGCTCAGCGACAGCACCTGCCGGGCAGAGTCGGCGAGGACCAGCTGCACGACCTCGCCCGTGGCCGCCGCCAGCAGATCGTCCCGCCCAGACGGGCCCACCGGGGCAGTGCCCGGAGAGCTCCCACCGATCGGACCAGGCACCCGGCCGGCGGCAGCAAGACCGATCTTGAGGTTCACCTCGCGGTCCGAGCAGTCGACGCCGGCCGAGTTGTCGATGAAGTCGGTGTTGCACCGGCCGCCCGCCAGGCAGTACTCGACCCTGGCCGCCTCCGTCAGGCCGAGGTTGCCACCCTCGGCCACGACTTTCGCCCGCAGTTCGGACGCGTCGACCCGGCAGCGGTCGCGCGCCTTGTCGCCGACCGCCTGGTGGTCCTCGCGCGATGCCTTGACCCAGGTGCCGATCCCGCCGTTCCACAGCAGGTCGACCGGCGCCCGCAGGATCGACCGGATCAGCTCGTCCACGGTCAGGCTTTCGGCGTCGACCCGCAGCCGGGCACGGATCTGCGGTGACAGCGGGACCCGTCGGGCCGACAGCGGAAACACTCCGCCACCGGCGGACAGCGCCGACCGGTCGTAGTCGTCCCAGCTGCTGGTGGGCAGCGCCGCAAGCCGCCGCCGCTGCGCGTACGAGCGGTCCGGGTCCGGGTCGGGGTCGAGGAAGAGGTGCCGGTGGTCGAACGCGGCGACGAGGCGCAGCTGGTCCGACTGCAGCAGCCCGTTGCCGAACACGTCCCCCGACATGTCCCCGATCCCGACGACGGTGATCGGTTCAGCGTCGGCGTCCACCCCCAGCTCGGCAAAGTGTCGCCGCACCGACTCCCAGACGCCCCGGGCGGTGATCCCCAGCGCCTTGTGGTCGTAGCCGGTCCGGCCGCCGGAGGCGAAGGCGTCGCCGAGCCAGTAGCCGGACTCGACGGCGATCGCGTTCGCCAGGTCGGAGAACCGGGCCGTGCCCTTGTCCGCCGCGACGACGAGATAGCTGTCCTCGCCGTCGTGACAGACCAGCCCGGGCCGGCGGACGGTGGCCCCGTCGACCCGGTTGTCGGTCAGTGCCAGCAACGCGCGGATGAAGGTCGCGTAGCAGGCGCGGCCCTCGGCCTCCCGCCGCCGCGGGTCGTCCGGGGGGTGCCGCAGGACGTAGCCGCCCTTGGCCCCGTCGGGCACGATCAGCGCGTTCTTGACCCGCTGCGCCTTCATCAGCCCGGCGATCTCGGCACGCAGGTCCTCAGTACGGTCGGACCAGCGGATCCCGCCGCGGGCGACCAGCCCGGCGCGCAGGTGCAGGGCGTCGAAGCGCGCCGTGCTCACGAAGACCTCGGCCGCGGGCAGGGGACGCGGCAACCACCGCAGCCGGCCTGGGTCGAGCTTCACCGCGAGTGCCTCGCCCGGCAGGTAGTAGGTGGTGCGCACGACGGCGAGGACGACGTCGCGCAGACGGGTGAGCAGCAGGTCCTCATCGACGCCGGCGACCGTGTCCAGGTCGCGGTCAAGGCTGGCCGCCAGGTCCGCGGCGCCGTCCGGGTCTTCGGCACCGGGACGCATCCGAGCGTGGAACAGAGCGACGAGGTCCCGCGCGAAGGACGCGCGCGCGGTCAGCATCCGATGCCCGTACGCCTCGCTCAGCGGCAGCCCGGCGTGCAGCAGGTACCGCAGCAGGGCGCGCAGCAGCGCAACCTCGCCGGCGGCCAGCCCCGCGGTCAGCACCAGCCGGTCGAGCGGGTCGCTGTCGGCCCGCCCCGCCCAGATCGCCCTCAACGTCTCGCCCAGCTCGCCGACCTGCGCCAACGCCTGGGTGGCCAGCTCGGGGGGGCCGAGAATCCGATACTCGTCGACGCTGACGGTATCGCCGGTTGCGCACCCATCGCCCGGGCCTGCTGACTCCAGAGGATGTTGGTCCTCTGCCCGCAGGCCGAGATTGGCGAGCATCGGGACGACGTCGGCCAGCGGCGGGCCGGCGCCGCGCCAGGCCAGCCACAGCGAAAGCGGGCAGCCGTCGTCGACCCGCCGCACCGCCAACCCCGGCGCGCCCTGCGTGGCCAGGGCGGCGCGCGCCTCGTCGGCCGCGGCAGGACGGCCCGAGGCAGGGTCACCGGCCGCTCCGGCCGTTCCGGCCGCTGATCCGATCGAGGCGCTCATCGCATCCCCCTGACAGCCACGGATCGACCACACGGATAAAAACTCACTGCTACTTTGCCCAGTCACAGCGTGATGATTCGCCATCACGAGGGCGCCCAGCGGGAGCTCGCCCGCCGGCGAAGTCCTCGCGTTGCAGCGGGACGCCCCGATTGGCCAGGTCGCCCTGTACCTCAGGCCGGCGCCGCGACGGGCAGACCGCGCGCCCGGGCGGCTTCCGCCAACCGCTTGTCGTAGGCCACGAACCAGGTGAGCGCGGGCGCGAGTTCTTCGGCGGTGGCGAGGTGGATCGCGTCGAGGCTGCGCAGTGTCATCCCGGGGAGCTGTGCGGCCGCGTCGAGGACCGCATCAGTGATGGGTTTCTGGTGGAGCAGGGCGAGCACCGCGCGCAGCACCGGCAGGGCCGCCGGTTCGCTGCGAACGAGCGCCCTGGCGGCTTCGGTCCGTGCCAACGCGGACGCGGCCAACGGTTTCGGATTCGCCGCCAGCCACGCCCGCAACGCGTCGGTCTCGGCCTCCTGCCGCGCCAGCTTGACGATCGCCGAGCTATCCAGGTAGATCACATGCGGTCCTCGCGTAGCTCGGACACGACCTCGGCGGTGTCGCCGTCGTGAGTCGCGGTGGCCGGCCTGATCGCGAGCAGTGCCGCGATCCCTCCCGGATTGCTCGCCGGCGTCAGTTTGCCCTCACGTATGAGTTCATCGACGGCCGGATCACCGGTGTCGGGTAGGGGGACGAGCATCGCGATCGGCTGGTCATGCTCGGTGATGAGCACGGTTTCCCCGGCCGCGGCTCGATGGATCATCTTGGATGTCTGCCGAGTGATCTCCCGAATCCCCACCCGTATTGTCATAACAAAATGTTAGCACATCCGACGATCCTGACTGCCGTCGTCGACCAGCTGCGGGCGGTCCGGTCCGGTCCGGTCCGGTCCGGCACGGCACGGCCGACGGCTCGGTGCCGGAGGCGCCGTTCGGACGGACGTGCCGCTGCATCACCATCGTGAGGACCGCCGTGTTCCACACACTCAACCCCGTATCGCATGATCAACCTAGGTTGAGTGGCACTGGGCCAGGGCCACCCGAGGGATGCACTCGCCCGGCCGGTGTCGCGCCGGCCGGGCGGGCGAGGTTCCGTCGCCTACCAGGCCACCGCGCCGTTCTGGTCGAAGAGCGGAGCCTGCTCCCTGTTGACGGGCGTCAGGTCGGTCCGCACGAAACCGGGGCAGACGGAGACGACCCCTGATGGGGCGCCGGCGAGCTTCTTGGCCAGGGCGATCGTGACGCTGTTGAGCGCCGCCTTCGAACTCCGTATGCCGGCATGACCGTGGAGTACTACGGCGATTCGGGGCTGGTCTGGTCGTTGAGCGAACCCATCGTCGTGGAGACGTTGACGATCCGTCCGGACAGGCTCTTACGCAGCAGGGGCAGGGCCGAGGATGGGCTATGGCTTGCGGCCGACCCCGCCGAAGATGTGCAGCGGCTGCGGCTCCGACCCGGGCACGGGCCGCCAGAGAGGCGTCGAGACCACACCCGGCTCGACAAGCTCGAGACCGTCGAAGAACGACGTGACCTGCTCAGGGGTGCGCAAATTGTACGGGTGCCCGTCAGCCTGGGTGATCGCGATGGCCTTGTCCACGGCCTCGCCGTGCGTGCCGTCGTTGAGCGCGAGATAGCTTCCCGGCCGCACCCCGTCGAGCAGCCGCTTCACGATCGTGCTCGCCTCGTCGTTGTCGGCGACGTTCCCCACGATCCCGAACATCACCAGAGCGACCGGCTCGGTGAAGTCCAGAAGCTCGGCGGCCTCCGTGAGAATCGTGTCGGGGGCGCGCACATCGGCGTCGACATAGGCGGTTGCACCGCCGGGTGCGCTGGTCAGCAGCGCGCGGGCGTGCACCAACACCAGCGGATCGTTGTCCACGTAGACGATGCGGGAGTCCGGTGCGATCCGCTGCGCGACCTCATGGGTGTTGTCCGCGGTCGGCAGGCCGGTGCCGATGTCCAGGAACTGGCGGATGCCCACCTCACCCGCGAGGTAGGTGATCGCTCGGACCAGGAACTCCCGCTGCGCGCGGGCGACGTGCACGATGTCCGGGTAGACCTCGAAGACCTTGTCGCCCAGCTCCCGGTCGGCGGGAAAGTTGTCCTTGCCGCCAAGCCAGTAGTTCCACACCCGAGCGGAATGCGGCACGCTCGTGTCCACCCGCGACCATGCGCTCTGTGCCTGCGCCGGCTCGTCAGCACCCATATCTCCCATCATGTACCCCCGGTTGCACCCCGCAGCAGGGAGGCGGCTTCCGGTGCCCGGGTTCGGCACGTGTTGTTCGCAATTCAGTGGCCGGTGTCCAGGACCCGGCGTCCCACCACGTCGGTCGTGGTCGGCCACCCTCACCGCCCTCGGCGGAATCGGACGTGCGGGCCTGGATCAAGGTGCACGGCAAGATCGCTGACCGCAGGACGGGGCGGTGACCGATGCACCGGGCGAGGCAGTCGACGAGTACGAAGCTGGGTGCCGTCGCAGCGATGAGTCTGCCGGCGTCCACGGGTCTACCTTCCCGTTCGGCGGCTGGCAGGCGCCCCTGCTGGACGAGGTCGCCGGGAGCCTGAACCTGGTGCAGAACCTCCTGCGCGAGAAACTCTTCGACCGTCTCGACCTGTGGGTGCACCCGGTCGTGCTCGGCGTCGGGAAGAAGGTGTTCGACGGTGGCGCGGTGCCCACGGACCTCACCCTCCTCGAACCGCCGGTAGCCAGTTCGAAGGGCACCGTGTACCTGCGTTACGGGCTCGCCGATGGCACGCCCGGGACGGGGGACACGAGCGCACCCGATCGCGGTGCCGGGCGCGACAGCTGAAGCCGCCCCGCGCGGCGGTGCGGGCTCGGTGCTGGTGGTGTCGTCTTTGCGGTTACTTCCGGGGCCGCCAGGGGTGCCCGACGTGGTTACTTCGTCGACGCCGGGGTGAGGCCGTCGGTCCAGTTGCCGTCCAGTACGGTCTCGCGGGTGCCGACCACGGTGACGACGTCCAGTCGTGCCTCCTCGTCCTCGGTGAGGACTCCAGCACGCCTTCGGCGTAACGGGGCATCGTGCGTCGGTAGTCGTTCTCGGGCAGGTCGGCGCGGGAAGCAATCGTGCCCGGTCAGGGCACCACGGCCGAATGGGCTGAACGGCACGGCGCTGATCCCCAGCTGGCGGCACAGGGGGAAGCTCTCGTCCTCGATCTCGCGCGACCACAGCGACGATCCCGAACCTGGTGGCCAGCACGGCCTTGTCGCGGCGGCCGGTAAGAGCGCCCGAGGATCTCCTCACTGTCGCCACAGGCGTCGGCGGTGTCGATCAGAGTGGCGCCCGCATCCAGCGCGCCTGAATTGTGCGGGCGGGCATGTCGCTACCCGCCGGCACCGCGGATCGCGTGGGCCAGGTTCTTTCGCCTGCTACGCGCAACCAGGGCGGGTGGGGCAGTAGTCCGATGGATCGCTTGGACCAGCCCCTTCCGGGTCAGTCGCATTGGTTGCCTCCCTGACAATAATCACGATCCTGTTCAGGGGTACTCCGTTGCGGGAGCCTCTCCAGTCGATGTCGGCACTGGCGCCGCCGAAGGAAACGCCTTTCAGTGCTTGGCCGACCGTCTTGTACGAGGTACTTGGCTGGGGGAGACGACGCTCTGCCCAAAAGTAGGCGTTGACGGCGTCGTAGTACACCAGTGCTCGCTCGTCAAGGTGGGCGTCAATGCCGGCCGAGGTATCGCAGAGATCGTGGTGAAGAGCTTCGTTACTCGCGAGTTCATGCCGGTTACACGGCCTTCTGCCCTCGATATTCTGGTCCGCAAAGGAGACATAGTAGAACGTCAGATTCTTCTGGTCCTTGCGCATTTGCGGGTTGGCCATCATTTCGGCGATGTCGTCGCCCGCGACAATCGTCGGGAACGGGCCGTTGTCGCCACAGTAGTTAGCGATGTCGATGCGAAGATTCTTGAAGTCGTCGCTGCCGCGACCCGCGAAGAAGACGACGCCCTTATATGGGCCCGCCGGAGTTTCTCCGCGAGTACCGCAGAGTCTCTCGGCGACTTCGTCGATGCTTGGATCATGCGAACCCGCTGGGATCTGTCCCGTTGGTGTCGCATACACAATCTTCGTCGGTGCCTGCATTCCATGCTCGCGCGATATAGCCCCTTTCAGGTCGTCGGCGAGATCCGCCGGGTACCGGTCCTTGGCGTCATCCGTGGTCAAAATGGTCGTTTCCGGCCACCCGGTCCCTGCGAGATGGTTCTTCGCGAACTGGACCATGGCAGTTGCCTCCGACTGGTCCTGTGGCCCGATCTGGAAATATGGAAGCCCTTGGTTGTCGGCGGCCAGGTCGTCGAGGGAGAGAGTCGGCTCGACGACGGGGATGCCGTTCACCGCCAGTGTATGGACAAGGGCCGTCGTGTCATCACGGCTCTGTCCCGGACCGACGACGCCGACAATATCTCGGGGATTCCCGTCGCCGATCAGCTGCAGCAGGTACTGTCCGACCTTCTTCGCACTCTGCGTGCGCAGGCCGGCGTTGGCGAAGAGGATGGATATCGGCGGAGGAACTGACATCCTGTTGTCGAGGTACTGCGCGGCAGCTATACCCATCATGCTCTCGCGTTCGGCGACGGAGGGGTCGGTCAGGTCCGCGATGTAGACAAGCGTGATCGGGCTTCCCCGGCCAGCGGCATCTGCGTTTTCCTTCATGATTATCCGCCCGATATCGGTCAGGTTCTCATCGGCGTCACCCTTCGCTCCCATGCTGAAGGTGTCGATATTGCTGCTGATGCCAATACAGGCGCCGGACTCCGTCGTCACTCTGCCGTAGTCGCCGGCACTGTGGACACACCGGTCAACAGTTTCAGTAGGTGCGGGGTGGCGGCAGAGGAGGTAGGCGGCGATAACGGCGGCGGTCACCAAGGCCAGCACTCCGGCGCCAAGCAGGATCCACGGTAGCTTTCTGTTCCTGTTACTGCCGTTCGAGGTACCCTCGGGCGGCGGGCTAGGAGTCGGGCCATTCGATGGTGAACCGGCCACTATCTGCTGTAGCTCGGGGTCCTGATCGAGATTGATCCGGAATCCGGTGTGGTCGATCCAGCCTGGCCCGAACTCGGCTGTGGCCGTCTTCCCGAGTGCGAGAGCAAAAGCGCGGGCACGGGGCCTGCGGTTCGGGTCCTTGATCAGCGCGCCGTCGATGACATCCGCGATACAAGCCGGAACGGATGTCGCCAGCGCGGGCGGTACTTCCCTCGCGTGCTTTTGCTCGATTTTCCTCGGGCTTTTGTGGTCGTACCCGAACGGCACGCGGCCCGATACCATCTGATAGAGCACGATCCCGAGGGCGTAGACATCGGTAACCGGCCCGACCTTGCCATCCCACTGTTCGGGCGCCATGTACTCTGGACTGCCGAAGCGATGGGTGGGGTGCACCCATGTATTCTCAAGTGTCTTCGCGATGCCGAAGTCGGTCACCTTGACCGTTCCGTCGGTTGCGAACATGATGTTCGCGGGCTTGACGTCACGGTGTATGATTCCCTCACTTTCAGCCTTCTCCAGTGCGAGCGCGACTCCCAAGGCGATTGCGCAGGCCTGCGCATGCTCCATGATTCTGTCGGGCAGGCTGGCGAGTTTCTCATGCAGCGTCTGGTCCAGAAGCTCCATCACGATCGTGAGGAGCCTGCTGTCCGTGGACTCGATGGACCTCTCGAGGATTTCAACGATGTGGGGATGGCGCAGACTGTTAAGTGCTGCGACCTCCCTGCGAGCTTCCTCAGGAGATATGTTCTCCATTCGGACAGCCTTGATGGCGACACGTCGGCCGCTGCGTCGGTGACGGCCTTCGAACACGGTCCCAAAGCCGCCCGAGCCCAGTACCCCGACCACCTCGTAATGCGGTAGTGCATCTTCTATCTCTGACGTGCTGATAGCCATGTCAGCTGGTGACGAGGCGCGAGGGCCCAGTCCCCGTTCTCCTGTTCCGTGTGAGAGAAGCAGCTCGTGCGGAATGCACGCCATCAAGTCGACCAGTTACACGGGGACTACAGAGAGCGCGCAGCGTCAGGTGGGATGGCCGCCGAGCTGGGCCCTGGGCGGCGCGGCCTGCTGTCGGACAGGCCGGGAGTCCGGCCAACGGCGTCCGCGCGTGGTGATCAGACGGCGCCTCGACGTGACCCATCCGCTTCCCCCGGTAGCGACAGGTGTCATATCGTGGCACGTGTCGGGCATCCGCGACAAGCTTCGCGGTGGGGCGATGCTGCTGGTGGTCAGCTACAGATCTTGCATGGTCGGGGTCTGGCTATGGGGGTTCTGGATCGAGGGCCAGGCTGGTCTGGCCGAGGAAGCCGCCGATGAGGTCGGGCCGGTACTGGACGCGTTTGAGCAGGGTCTTGATCGTGGCGGTGAGCTGGTCGACGGTGAGGCGGGTGTGGTTGCCCAGGTCGCGTTTGACATGCGCCCAGACTCCTTCGACCGGGTTGAGGTCGGCGGGTAGGCGGG
>NZ_JANEZT010000148.1 GCF_025403405.1 Frankia tisae | reverse complement strand
ACCGCACCCCGTCCGCCAGCACCCCGGGAGAGCTCCGACGATGCACCTCGGTCACGACGAACTGCACCCGCCGCCGCACGCGTACGGCGGCGGAGGCGGCGGCCCGGTGCCGCTCGGGCGGGCGCCGCGCATCGGCGTCGGCGGCCCGGTGGGTAGCGGCAAGACCGCGCTCGTCGCCGCGTTGTGTCGCTCCCTCGCACCGAGCCTGCGCCTCGGCGTCGTCACCAACGACATCTACACGACCGAGGACGCCGACTTCCTGCGTCGCGCCGGGGTGCTCGACCCGCGGCGGATCCGCGCCGTGGAGACCGGCTGCTGCCCGCACACGGCGATCCGCGACGACATCACCGCCAACCTGGACGCGGTCGAGGATCTGGAGGCCGACGCCGGCCCCCTCGACCTCGTCCTCGTCGAGTCCGGCGGTGACAACCTCACCGCGACGTTCAGCTACGGACTGATCGACCGGCAGATCTTCGTCGTCGATGTGGCCGGCGGCGACAAGGTGCCGCGCAAGGGCGGCCCCGGGGTCACCCTCAGCGACCTACTGGTCATCAACAAAACGGACCTCGCTCCCCTGGTCGGCGCGGATCTCGGGGTCATGGCCCGCGACGCCGCGGCGGCCCGCGGCACCCGTCCGGTGCTGTTCACGTCGCTGACGGCCGACCCCACGGCCAGCGACGTGACAGCCTGGGTGCGGGCCCAGCTCGCCGACCTGTCCCCGCACGGCCCCCGAGGCGCCGCCCCGGCCGCCGCCGGGTAGGCCGCGTGAGCCGGGCCAGGCGGGGCCAGGCCGGGCCGGGCCGAGCCGGGCGAGGCCGGGTCACCGTGAGCCGACCCCGGTCCGGCCGCCGGACCAGCCCCGGGGCCGGCCGTCGGCCGCCGGGCAAGCACGAGGGGAGTCGCGATGCCAGCAGCCGTGCCGTTGGTGCACCGCAGGACGATCGAGATCGAGGTCCACCAGGCCGACGACCTGCTGATCGCCCGGGCGAGGCTGCGCGACACCCGGCCCTGGCATCCGGACCCGGCCCGGGTGCTGCTGCACGACCTGGAGCTCGCCCTGCACGTGCGGGTGGCGGACCTGACGATCGTCGCCGTCGAGTCGGGGATGAACGCCTTCCCGCACACCGAGTGCCCGCTGATCAGGCCAAGCTTCGACCGCCTCGTCGGGCTGTCGGTGCGCCGCGGGTTCACCCGCGCGCTGCGGGAGACCGTGTCCGGCGTCCACGGCTGCTCCCACCTGCACGAGCTTGCCCGCGCCGCCGGCCCCGCCATCATTCAGGCGACGTTGAGCGCCGCCGATGCCCGCCGCCGCGGCCTCACCCCCGGCGCCGAACCCCCGGACGCGCCCGCGACGACGGACGCCCAGACGGCGGACGCCCAGACGGCGGACCGGGCCGGGGGTTCGGGTCCCGTGGTGAGCGGGCGGCAGGCCGCGGCCCTCACCGGCACCTGCCATATCTGGGCGCCCGACGGCATCGCCACGCGGAAACTCGCCGCCGGCTGGCGCCCGGGATTCGATCCCTACCCCGCACCGCCGCTCACCGCGTACGAGCCGACCTGACCGCCCTCCGACCGGCGGATACATCGGCCTTCCCGACCGAAATGTCGGAACTTGTCCCGCACTGAGGGCGACCACAAGAAAGGAGAAGTACGGACTAATTCCCGCGTGTCGCGAGCGCGACGAAATGCGGCGGAAATCGGTGATCGAGCGCAGTCTCATAAGTGTTCCCAACCACCCCCATCCGTCTCCACTCACGCGACGCGGGAGAAACTCTCATGGCACTTGTCTGGCCCGTTCAGAAGTCCGGTGACGCCGGACTCACCGTGCAGCTCGTGCAGTATCTTCTCGGCGCGCACGATCTGCGCGTCCCGGTTGACGGCGCCTACGGACCGCGGACCGCGGCCGCCGTGCGCGATTTCCAGACCCGACACGGGCTGACGCCCGACGGGCAGGCCGGCCAGCACACCTGGCCGGTGCTGATCGTGCCGGTGCGCTCTGGTTCGCGCGGCCAGGCCGTCCACGCCGTGCAGGACGCCTCCCACACGCTCGACCCCCACTACCAGCCGAAGCTGGCGCTGGACGGCGAGTTCGGGCCGCGCACCGACACCTGGGTACGGCACTACCAGGGGGTGGTCCACGCTCTCGTCGACGGCGAGGTCGGCCTCACCACCTGGAACCACCTGGTCAAGGCGGACCGGGCAAGCTGACCGCGCCCGCCCAGCTCACCCGCCTGTCCGCAGACGGTCGTCTGCAGACGACCGTCTGCGGGCGCCGAGCGGCGGAAGACATGTCGGTACCTATTCGACGGTCTCGGGCGCGGTGATCGCCGGGACGGCCCGGATCTGCTGCCCGTGTGCAGCGTCGCCGTCCCGGCGGGCCAGACCGTGCAGCAGCAGGCCGGCGAGCTGGGCGTAGGCGTCGGCGTCGGCGAGACCCGTCTCGCGTTCGATGGTGCCCTGCTGGATGCCGACCATCGCGAGCGTGGCGACCTGTCCGACGAACCGCGCGTCGACCTCCCGGAACACCCCTGCGGCCACCCCCTCGGCGACCAGGGTGCGCAGCTTCGCCGCGGCGAAGCTGGTGTTGCGCTCGTAGATCGCGCGGGCGGGCGGGAACGCGGCGAGGTCGGCCCGGAAGGCCGCGGAGGCGGGGCGCAGCTCGGCGGCGACCCCGTCGAGGTAGCAGCGCAGCCGGTCGGCCGGGTCGGCGGCGGCGAGCAGGCTGTCGTCGATCCGCTCGGCGGCACTGCGGAAGAAGTGCACGACGACGACGATCGCGAGCTGTTCCTTGCTGTGGGCGAGGGTGTAAAGCGTCGATTTGGAGCACCGCAGCCGGCCGGCGAGGTCCGCGAGGGTGAACCGGGCGAACCCCTCCGCGAGGAAGATCTCGACGAGGGCGTCGAACAGGTCTGACTGGCGGCTGGTTCGCGGCCCATCGGCCGTCGCCGCCGACCAGGTGTCGATGTCCCAGTTCGCCGTCATGATCGATCAATTTACCCCAGCGCCGAACAGTACCGCGGTACTCTGTACGGTACTGTCGTCTCCGTCGCACGGTGAGCCCCGGGCGGCTCCCGGTCCCTCGGTGCGATCCCTGGAGGCACTCCATGCCGGCCGAACGCCTACTCCCCTCCCCCGAGGCCGGCGAGCTGATCGACCTCGTCCGCACCATCGGCGAGAAGGAGATCGAGCCGCGGGTCGTCGACGACGAGGCCAGGGCCCGCTTCCCCCGCGAGGTCTTTCACATCCTGGGCGACGCCGGGCTGCTCGCACTGCCCTACCCGGAGGAGTTCGGCGGCGGCGGCCAGCCCTACGAGGTCTACCTGCAGGTACTGGAGGAGATCGCCTACCGGTCGGCGTCGGTCGCCGTCGGGGTGAGCGTGCACAGCCTGAGCTGCTTCCCGCTGGCCTACCACGGCGCCGAGGCCCAGCGCGCCGACCTGCTGCCCCGGCTGCTGTCCGGCAAGCTGCTCGGCGCCTACTGCCTGTCCGAGCCGCACGCCGGCTCCGACCCGGCGGCGATGACGACGGCCGCCCGCCTCGACCCCGCCGGCGGCTACCGCCTGTCCGGGACGAAGGCGTGGGTGACGCACGGCGGCGCCGCCGACTTCTACACCGTCTTCGCCCGCACCTCCGCGGACCGCTCCGGGGGCATCTCCTGCTTCCTCCTCGACGCCGGCACCGCCGGCATGGACGTGCACCCGCCCGAGCGCAAGATGGGCCTGACGGCCTCCCCCACGACCCAGATCGGCTTCGACGAGGCACCCGTGCCCGCCGACCGGCTCATCGGCACCGAGGGCAACGGCCTGCGGATCGCCCTCGCCGCCCTGGACGCCGGTCGACTCGGCATCGCCGCCGCTGCCGTGGGTCTCGCCCAGCGCGCCCTCGACGACGCGGTCGCCTACGCCAAGGAGCGCCAGGCCTTCGGCAAGGCGATCATCGACCACCAGGGGCTCGGCTTCCTGCTCGCCGACATGGCCGCAGCGGTCGAGTCGGCGCGGGCGACCACCCTGGCCGCGGCGCGGCGCCGCGACGCCGGCCTGCCCGCCGGCAAGGCCGCGAGCATCGCCAAGCTCGTCGCCACCGACGCCGTCATGAAGGTCACCGAGGACGCCGTCCAGGTCTTCGGCGGCGCCGGTTACACCAAGGACTACCCCGTCGAGCGCTACATGCGCGAAGCCAAAATCATGCAAATCTTCGAAGGAACCAACCAGATCCAGCGCATGGTCATCAGCCGCCACCTCGCCCGGTCCTGATCAGAGGCCGTTTCCGCTGGTCATAGCCCTAATTCGTGCCCCGCCATGCTGTGGTCACTACATATCAACCAGCGTGCGACTCACTCGGTGCGTTCGAATACGGCGGGGCAGAGACCCAGTCGTGTCGAGGACTCGTCATTCCTCCGGCCGGCCGACTCAAGCCAGGTGACCAGCCGTGCATCCGCGGACTTGGCTTCCCGTTTCGATCCGGGTTCGAGGACGTAGCCGGTCACGTCACGGGCAGGGCCTCGGCGTGAATTTCGTTTTCTATTCCCCAGTGTCCGCGGACGTGGGTGTGGAGATAGGCGCCGGTGGCGCGGTTACCGGAAGTGCTCGTGAGGATGAGGGCATGTTCGCGGCTGATGCGGGTTCCCTGGAGGTCGAACTCGTCGCGGCGGATGACACCGGCGGTGGCGGCGTGTGGGAAATCGATCCCGTCGGCGTTCGTCGTCCAGGTCTGCCATTTCTTGATCCGGCCGTGGCCGCGTTCCTCGGCTTCGTGGTGGGGCGGTTCCTGGAGGAGGGGGAGGATCCGCTCGAACGTCTTCCGTTCCAGCGTTGGCTGGTTTCCTTTTACCGTGAGAATGTAGTCTAGGCCGGCTTGCACGACGACGTCGGCGGTGTCGTGCTGTGTGTGGGCGGCGTCCAGGGTCGCGACCGGCCGGTCGGGCATGTCCGGAAGCTTTTTGATCAGTTCCTCGACCTGGGTGATCTCGTTGGTGTCGTCGGGGACCCGGACCTGCGCGACGACGATGCCTTGGCCCTGGAGCATCGCGGACAGGAGCCTGACCTGTGTCTTCTCGCCGGACCAGGCTCCGCGCAGGACCTTGCCGTCGATCGCGAGGGCAAGCTGTTCGCCTCGGTTGCGTGTCGCCTGCGCGACCAGCCAGGCGCCGAACGTCACGTCCAGGGCGTCGACGTCGATCGTTTTCAGGAGTCGGCGAACCGTCTTTTCGGAAGGCGCACGGTGCATTCCGTGGAAATGGTCGAAGGGTGCGCCCAGGTGGGCGAGCAGCGGCTGCGGCAGATCGGCGATCCTTCCGCCGATCTCACGGAGGCATTTCGCACCGGCCAGCGTCGCGACGAGCGTCACCGCCAAAACGAACGACAGGCTGTAGGTTTTTCCCCGCGGGTCGCGGGGATCGTGAACCCGGTCTAGCATCGTGAGCAGGCTGACGATGTCGCACCGGTCAAGGTCGAACGGGGCGGTGGACATGCCGGGGTCGGGCTGGCATGATGGCACGCGGTGGCCTTCTGTTTTTTGTGGACGATGTTGGTTGGCGCTTTCATTGTCCGAACAGAAGGCCACTTTCGTCACAACGCCACTACCAGGCCCCCTCAAAACATGGCGGGATGCAGGTCAAAATCGGCCGGATGTCTTCTGGCCATCGCGCGAAACGCCGGCGAGAGACCTGGAGATGTGCCGCCGTAGCCTTTCCGGCCCGCGAAGGACAGGGCTCCCGGAGCCCAACCGCCAGGACTCTGTGCCTGAACAGGGCTACCGGCGGCACTACAACAGGTCACCAATCATGACGACGGGCTACCTTGCCGAGGCCCTGGGTGTGTCCTGAGACCAGACTGGCCAGCTCGGCGAGCCGGCTGTCGTCGAGGGTGGGAGGCCGTCCTGGGATCGGGCGGGTCAGGAGCGCCTGGCGTCCGCCTTTTTTCCAGGCCCTTTTCCAGGCGAAGACCGCGGAGCGACTCATACCGGCTTCCCGAATGATCCGCCCAACGGGGATGTTCTTCTCGAACAGGTCGGCGGCGCGCATACGGATACTTTCCTGGGCCTCCCACGGGAGGGATCTTCCGTCGATAATCATGTTTCTATGCAAACACGACGGTGCAGAGTCTTCAAATCGGACTAGTACGACCATTTGACCCCGCCGTTCCTTCGGCTGCGAGTGCTTCAGCGAGGGCATGGCGGGAGTTGATGCGGAGCTTGCGATAGGTGTTTGTTAGGTGAAGTTCCACGGCGCGCGTGGTGACGAACAGAGCCTGCGCGATCTGACGGTTGGTATGCCCTTCGACGGCTAGGAGTGCGACTCGGCGCTCGCCGCCGGTCAGCGCCGCCGGCCCGGTTCCCTGGGCCCTACGGGTACGGATTCCCAGGGCGAGTAGCTCCTGGCGCGCTTGCGTGACCAGCGGCTGCGCGGAGCAGTGGGCTGCAAGGTCCAGTCCGCGGCGTAACTGCTCTTCAGCTTCCCTCCGCGCGCCGGTGCGCCGCAGTGCTGCACCGTATTCGATCTGGGAGCGTGCGCGCTCCAGCTGGGCTTGCGAGGTTTCCAGCACCACCACGGATTCGCGGAGTTGTTCCAGTTGAAGGTGGCGATCGTCAGTGACGAGGCCGGCGACCCGCAGGGCGATGCCGATTGCGCGGGCGGCGCCGAACTGCCGGCTACGCTCGAGTTCTTCGCCTGCGAGCCTGCGAGCGTGGTCGTGGTGGCCGAGTGCGCGGTGCGCGCGGGCAGCTTCGGCCCGCCACGGCGCGAAGGCTGGATTGGTGTATCCGGCGGCATCCAGCGCGTCACCGCAGGTACGTAGATCATTCAGAGCGTCCTGGGGGCGACGCTGGCGCAGGCGCAGCCGTCCGCGGGCGACGTGGAAGAAGTGTGCCGCGAGCATGTTCATCGGGACCGGTCCGTCAAGCTGGCGGGAGGTCAGCAGGGCTTGTGCGTCATCGATCGCGCCTTTGTCGACGAGCGCGTCGATCAGGACCGCGACGGCGAGAGGGGGTTCCCCGTTGTGGTCGGCGTAGGTGTCTAGGGCGATGCGGGCGTCGGTCTCGGCGTCGAGCAGCCGGCCCGCGTACAGCGCGGTGTGGGAACGCAGCACTGACAGGTAGGCGAACTCCACCGCGTTGCCGTCCCGCTGTGCGGCCTCGATACCGGCGGAGAGCAGTGCCAACGCCGGATCGAGATGGTCGGCGATGGCCAACGCGGGACCGGCGAGGTTCACGATGAGGAACCGGTCGCGCGCGTGCTGTCGCCCGACGGGTAGCGGATCGGCCGCAGCTTCCCCTTCCAGCTGCGCCACATCCGCCGCGGTGCGGTCTGCGATGGCGGCCGCGGCGAAGGCGGCTGTTGCCCAGGCCACCCGCTCTTCGGTCTCTCCTGTGGTGCCGCGGGAGGTGAGCTGATCGAGCCGGCCCAGCCATGACTCGACCGGCTGGCCCGCGATCAGGTCGGCGAGTGCGATCCCGGCGAGCAGGCGACGCGACAGGTCGGGATCGTCTCGGGATGCACTCGAGCGGACCGGTCCCAGGATCGCCACGGCTTCGTCACCCCGGCCGAGCATCGTCATCAGAGCCCCGAGGCTGAACGCGATCTCGGCCTGGGCGGAGGGGTCGGTGGTGAGGTCGAGTGCCTCGCGCATCACGGTCGCCGCGCGGTCGGCCCGGTTCGCCATCCCCAGGGCCAGACCGGCCTCCAGCAGCAGGCCGCTACGAGCCTCGGCCGCAGGGGGTTCGGCGAGCGCTCGTTCCAGCAGGGCGGCGGCCGGTTCGGGAGCGCCGCGTGCCAGGGCCTCAGAAGCTGCCGCGTGTAGCCCGGCGACGACCCACTGATCGTTCGCGGGTTCGCAGTTGAGCAGGTGCGAGCCGAGTCGTTCGGCCGGGGCATTGCTGGCCTGGAGCAGCCGCGCGGCCCGCTTATGAGCAAGGCCACGTTGAGCACTGTCTGTGTCCGAGTAGATAGCGGTCCGGATAAGGGGGTGGGCGACTGTCAGCGGCTGGCCAGAAACAAGGATCCCCTCGTGGAGAAGCGCGTCGATCGCACTCGCCGCGCGGGTCTCCTCGAGGTCGGCAAGGCTCGCGGCGTGCCAGGCCATCGCGTCCGGGCCGAGCACGGCGACCGCGCGCGCCAGCCGGGCCGCGTCCGGGCCGAGCCGGGCCAGCCGGACCAGCAGGGCACTCGAGATATTGTCAGCTCGCAGGGTGTCGAGCCGGCAGACTTCGGCTGCCACCGGCTGGACGTCGTCGGCCCGCAGCGCGATCAGTGCCTCGGCGAGGAGAAACGGGTTTCCTCCGCTGGCGTGGGCGCACGCCAGGCAGAATTCATCGTCGGCATCGGACGACAACCGCTCACGGACGAGTTCGCCCACAGCATTGGTGCTGAGCACGTTCAGTTTGAGGGTTTCCAGACGCAGACCGGCCAACGTGCCCGCGGTCAGACCGGAACCGGCGCTATTGATGGGACGGGCTGCGAGCAGCAGCAGAACGGGCAGGTCGACCGTGCGCCGGGCGAGGTAGGCGATGAAGCGCAGGGAGGCATCGTCTGCCCAGTGCACGTCATCAACAGTCAGCAGGAGAGGACCGCGGTCGGCCAGGTTGGCGCATGCCCAGTAAAGGCCGTGCAGACTGCTGCCCAGCGTGCCTCCGGTTCCCTCCGTCCGTTCCATGAGGACCGGCTCGGCCAGTGCCGCCGCGCCCTCGAACAGCTCCGCGCGCTGCTGCGGGTCGGCCCGTCGCAGGACTGGTTCGAGAAGCTGGCGGACGATGCCGAACGCGTACTCCCGCTCCAGCTCAGCCCCCGTCGCCGACAGCACACGTACACCACGACTGGCAGCGAGGTCCCGGGCGGCTGCCAGCAGCACGGTCTTACCGATTCCGGCCGCGCCCTCCACGAGCAGCGTCACCCCCCGGCCTGCCAATGCCGCGGTAAGGACCTCCTCGACACGTTTCAACTCGCCGTCACGTTCGATCAGACCATTCACGTCGCCCTAGCCTCCCCCGCACCGGCCTGCCGCGAACGCCTGGACGCGCCGGACAGAACGGCGACAGCCGGAGACGGCGAGTCCCCGGCCGCATGATCCCGTAGGACTGCAGTCTACGGATCTGCCTGCCCGCCGTTGCGAAGACCCTTCGGTGGTCACCGTATTGCATACGCAGGTCGCCGGGATCATCGTCAAGGTCATGTCGTCCGATCGAGGGATCCTGCAACTGCAAGTCGAGATCGTCCTCGGCGCCGAGCCGGTGCGCGGATCCATCAACGGCCAGAACGGCTCGCGCACTCCGTTCAGCGGCTGGCTGCAGTTCCTCGAAGCAGCCGAGCTGCTACGGGCAGAGCCACCCAGTTTCGCACCAGAACCGGAAGGAAGTTAAGGGAAGGGCGGAGGTGACATGACGAGAGGGAAACCGCATGGGAAGACCGCCGGGGTGTCCGGCGGTTCGGGGAGTCGCAGCCCGCCGCCGTGGTTACCTTTCCCTAGGCCTGTTCGCGCAGCCCATGAATCACACCAGGAGACTCGGCGTACAGTTCACTCGGCCTGTTCGCCTGTCCCGGCCGATCTGTGCACTGCAAGCAGGATTAACGCAATAGGCGCGCGCAGGGATCAGACTCGACTGCCGCACTCGCGACATCGCAGATAGGTAAGGCGGCTACCAGAATCAAAAAGGGGCCGACAGACCCAGGAACTCCACAGAATAGGGGCAATTTATCTAGCCGATCCATTTGCAGCATCAAATCCTAGACAGATACTGACCATTCTTCCCGGAGGGCACGATTTCCAACCGTGCCGCCGGGGTAACAATGTTTCAGCGCAACCCCACAGTTGAATTAAAAATAAGGAGATCTTAATGGCGCAGAACGTGGGCCCCAAGGCTGAATCGGCACAGTACCACGGACCTATCACGCCGACGAACGGACCGGGCACCTCGCCAGACCATACCGGCCGAGAGATCGGTGGCTACGTTGGGGATGCGATTGGCCAAGGCGTCGGCATGATGATAGGATTGCAGGAGGGCGCCCAGGGAGGCTTGGGGCAGGTCGGTAAAGAAATCGGTGAGTATTTCGGCGACGTAGCCGATCAAATCTTGGCGCCCCCGCACTACGATGATCCGCCTCCCGCGTTGCCCGCTGGAATGTCCGTGAACCCCGGACTGTCGGTAGATCCAGACACCCTGGGCTGGGGTGGAAACTGCATGGACCACGGGGACCCGCAGATGTCGGTGGACCCGGCATCGCACCTCTCACCGCAGATGTCGGTCGACCCAGGTTCGCTGGGATGGGGGGGGTCGTCCCATGCCCCGGACCCGGGTATGTCAGTGGATCCGTCCGCGTCAGAATGGGGCGGCATGTCGCATGCAGCCGATGCAGGAATGTCCGTGGACCCATCCATTTACCATTCGGGCGCCGACGCTTCCACCGACACCACTTTCTTCAATCACTGAGTTCGCGCAACCTTTTCAGCTCCACAGCCGGATGACTCTTTGCGCCACGATCATCGAGAGGACCATCATTGTCCAGAGATAGCCATCCGACCATCCCGACCGGCGACCTCCAGCACTCGATCGATAATGCCCATTTCAGCCAGTCGCTGGCCGTGTCGGCGGCCAGTGGGTTCCTCGACGCCATGGCGGCGGAACATCACGACAGCCATCCAGTTGATCCGGGCATGTCAGCCGACGTCCATCAGGTACAGGACCCGCAGGCGTCCAGTACTGGACATGAGCACGACCCGAGCGCGCCGCAGGAACACGGTGCGCCATGGCATGTAGAACCGACGCCTGACCTATACCACCACTGAGAAGCAAGTCGAGGATCAGGTTTATGGCTCACTACGGTGGAACCGTTTCCGGGTTCGCACCCCGAGTCGAGGGTCCAGTCATCCGGAAGCGTTCGACTATTGTCTGGAGTTTTCGCATCGAGCGGCCCGGTCAGCGCCGTATCGCAGTGGAGATGCGGGCGAAGTACTACAGCGGCGGCTCGATCAACAACGGGGACACCGTCGAGCTGACGGGATCCCAGCGAAGAAACGGCGTGGTCCGGGTCACGGAAGTTAAGAACCTGACGGCCGGAACGGTGGTACGCGCCCACCAGTACAATGCTTTGCCAATAATTCTGAATATCATCGCCCTCATGATATTTCTTGCGATAGTCGCAATCTTTGGCACCTTTTTCCTGTCAAATTCTTCAGGCTTCGCTTCGCCTTGATACGCGCTGGATTCCAGGAGTCCGTCATGTCAGATAACAGCTGGGCTGTCGATCTCAACGAGGACAACCCAGATCCGCGGGTGGCCTGTGTGGTGCTCACCGATGTCTCCTCGTCAATGTCTGGCGCGCCCATCGCCGAGCTGGAAAAAGGGTTCGCGGAGTTCGTTCACTATCTCAACAACGACAAGCTTGCCAGCAAGCGTACGGAAGTCGCCCTCGTGACGTTTGGATCGGATGCCACGGTCCTGGTACCCATGCAGGAAGGGCGAACCCTGCAGCCCGCCAACTTCGTCTGCGACGGATCGACCAACATGGCGGCCGGGATAAACCTTGCGCTGGACATCATCGAAAAGCGCAAGAAGTCCTACCGAGAAGCCGGCATCGCATATTTTCGACCGTGGCTGATCGTGATGACCGACGGCGCACCCGACCGTGACGGATTCGAGGCCGCCGTGCGGCGACTCAACGAGATGGAGGGAAAGAACGGAGTGACCGTGTTCGCCATTGGAGTGGGACCGTCCGTCAATTTCGAGACACTCGGAAGACTCTCCATTATCCGGACTCCAGCTCCGCTGGCCGAACTGAAGTTCTCGGAGTTCTTCGCATGGCTCTCTGCTTCGCTTAGCAACGTGTCGAACTCCACCCCGTTCAACGGCAACGACGCCGAGGTCAGAGACGTGGACCAGGTCCCACTGCCGCCGCTCTCGGGCTGGACGGCCGCTTGACCACTCAGGCACAGATGCCCCCAGAACGTCATGCAGACTACTGGACCGTCCGCGGCGCGTCGGTCGTCGGGCACAGCCACCTGGAGAAGGACCTAGGCTGCGACGATGCATACGCCTACGGGACCAACGACACGTTCGTCGTCGCGGCCGTCGCGGACGGTGCGGGAAGCGTCACTGGAACTTCCGCATGGGGATCATTTGTCGCCTGCACATCGGTCGTGCAGGACGCACTTACACCCGAGTTCACGAGAGCGTTCGATGCCGCCTCGGCTGAGGAAGCGCGCGACCTGATCCGCGGCCTGTTCGCAGCTGCTCTCCGTCGTATTACGGCGCAGGCACGCTGGATGGAGCTCCCCAGGTCCCGGCTTTCAACAACGCTCGCAGTAGCCGTCGCCCGGCCTGACCTGGCGGTGTTCGCCCAGATTGGCGACGGGATCATCGCGGTGGAATCTGGCAGAGAAGTTCGTGCGATCCTGGCCGAGGAGAAGGAGGAGTACGCGAACACCACCTGGTTCATTCAATCCCCGGGCGCCTTCCGCACCGCCTATCGCTCGGCCGCCATCGGCGACGTGACTGCGTTCGCGCTCAGCACCGACGGTATGAGCTACAAGATCACCCATGCGAGCAGTGGCACCGCCTACGTTCCCTTCTTCCAGACATCATGGAGAAATGTCCGAGAGGGTCGGGGGAACAACCAGCTCGCCACGATGATGCGCGGCATCGTCGAGGACCAGACCGGCGACGACAAGACGCTGGTGCTCGCGACGACGGGGCGTTCCGCGCTCACCCCGCCGCCACCCGCCGGCTCGACGACAACCGTCGCATCCAGCTGGCCGTCATCGGACCCCACCGCGTGGCGGCCGGCCCAGCCCGCAGATAGTCCGGCTCTCGACACGCCGACGGAACCCGACACCACTGCCCTGGCTGTCCGGCCCTCGACGACGGACAAGCCCGAGCGAAGCGACTCGGCCGTGGCCGGGACAGGGACAGCGAAAAAGGCGAGGGCGTTTCCGAACGGCGCGTGGTGGATGCACCCGATTTTGCGCAAGCTGGTTGCTCCATGGCGCGTATGAGTCTGCAGAACGGCACCCGAATTCAGCTCGGCACGCGACTGGCCAGCGCAGGCGAGGGCACCGTGCACGACGTCGTTGGGCGTCCGGAGTGGGTTGCAAAAATTTTCCACCTGGATCTGAAGGGGTTGGTGGCCAAGCGGGAGAAGGTCACGGCGATGACGCTGGCGAAGCCTGCGGGCGCGGTCAGCCGGGACGGGTCGATCGTACTGACCTGGCCGCAGCACCTTGTGCTGCAGGGTGGCGTGGTGCTCGGCTATGTCATGCATAAGGTCGACACAAATACAACAGTCGAGATCCACAGCGTCAGTAATCCAACGGACCGGCGTGGACCGCTGCCGAACCAGCCGCAATGGCCTAAGCGGGCGGACTGGGCTTTTCTGTTGAACACGGCAGCCAACCTCTGTATCGCTGTCGAGGCGGCGCATAGAGTGGGTGCGGTCATCGGCGACTTTCAGGAGCGCAACATCCTCGTCTCCGACACCAGCCGGGTGACGCTGGTCGACTGCGACTCGATGCAGTTCACCGCGACGTCCGGACGCAGGTACCTCTGCGACGTCGGCCGGCCCGAGTTCACCGCCCCCGAACTGCGCAACGTCGACCTGAAACGGACTCCTCGAAGCCGATCGTCGGACCTGTTCGCCCTGGCCGTGCATCTTCACCTGCTACTCATGAACGGCAACCACCCATTCTCGAGAGGAGTGTGGACCGGCCCCGGAGAGCAGCCGGGTGCGTCCGTTCTGGCCGCAGGTGGCCACTGGGCGGGTGGCCCACGATCGCTGCTCAGAACGCACCGACTGGCACCGCCGCCATCGATCCTCCCCGACCCGATCCAGACACTCTTTGCCCAAGCCTTTACCTACGGTGCCGCAAACCCCGCGTTACGACCATCGGCCCGAGACTGGCGGCAGGCATTACGGGCGATCACCATCGTTACGTGCAGGCTCAACCCAATCCACCGCTACCCCTCCCATAACCAGGTATGCCCGTGGTGCGTGCTGGAACAAGCGGGGGCAACACGGCGGTCCGCGCTCCGGAAGCAGTCCACATTTACCCCCCGGCCCGCGCCGGCCGCTGCGACAGCGCAGCCTCGGCTTCTTCCCCCACAGCAGGCGCCACTACCCCCCACTCTGGCTCTGGTCCTCCCCTCCCCATCCGTCGTCGACCAGCGGGTCGCCGTTCCCCCAGCATCCCAACCCGGCTGGTGGCAGCGGCTGCGGGCATGGTGGGCGCAGAACTTCTGACCCGCGCAGAAGCGCCGACCACGCAGCCCAGGAGGCACTGCACACTGATGGGTCTGGGCCGCGATTGCCCCCGCGGCAGAGCCTGGGCCCAGTACTCCAGTTATAGTGACCTTTACGTGGCCGTTGCTGGCGTGGCGATTCGCTAGGCCGCGCGGATCCGGGTCTGGAAGTGGTACAGGCGGACGCGTGCCTGGTCACCGCGGCGTCGATCCGACCACCAGATGATCACGCTCGGCGGGATCCCGCGATGCTCCCCACGCCCGTGGAGTGATCCGCCCGCGTCGACGTCGGTTTTCCACCGGTCATCGTGCTCTCTATGCCCATGGGGCAGTCCGCTCGGCCTGAACCGCACTTACGGAAATGTGCGACCGCCGCCCGGACCTCGACGCCTTGCATGAATCGGCCTTTCTCCGCCGACCCGCTCGTTCACCGCCACGGCGGCGACGCCCTCGAGATCCGCAACCGCAGGGAGTAACCGACAGCTTGATGGTGACTGATGCCGATGTGATGCCGAACTAACCGGCATCCGGTGGCTCGAGGCGGTGTGGTCGACACCCGTCCGACCGTGTGACCTGCCAGAATGGCCTCGGGTAGCATGAAGCGGGACGGGTCGGCGCGTTGGTAAGCGGACTCATAATCCGTTGGTCTGGATACAAGCCCCATCCCCTACCGGCATCCGGTGCCACGACCTGCTCTTTTACCCGCTATGTGACGTTGGACGACTACGGACCCTTATTCGCAGTTGTCGCATCTGCCGCTGAGCGGGAGCTCCATGCGGCAGGTGGGGCAGCTG
>NZ_JANEZT010000147.1 GCF_025403405.1 Frankia tisae | reverse complement strand
CGCCACGACCTCCCCGGCCGATGGGTCCGCCGACGCGTATCCCTCGACCGGGCGGGGCTCCGGCACCGCAGGGCCCGGGGAGACGGCGTCGGCGACATGGCCGGTCTGGAGCACGACCGCACAGGTGGTGGTGACCGACCCGGGCCGGCTCGACGCAGCCCGGCGGCTCGTCGTCGGTCAGCTCGCGGCGGTCGACGAGGTCGCCAGCCGGTTCCGCACCGATGCGGAAATCGTCCGGCTCGACGCGGCCGCCGGTGCCTCCCAGCAGGTCAGCCCCCTGCTCGCCGAGCTGATCGAAGTGGCCCTGACGGCCGCCCGGCGCAGCGGTGGGGACGTCGACCCGACCGTCGGGGGCGCACTGGCCGATCTGGGCTACGACCGCGACATCGCTCTGCTGCCACCCGGCGGACCGCCCGTGCGGGTGGTGCGCCGGCCGGCTCCGGGCTGGCAGCGCATCCGGCTCACCGGGCAGATGCTGACTCTGCCGGCCGGCGTGCGGCTCGACCTCGGGGCGACGGCGAAGGCGCACACCGCCGACCGTTGCGCCGCGCTGGTCGCCGAGCGGTTGGGCACCGGGGTCCTGGTCAGTCTGGGCGGGGACATCGCCACCGCCGGGCCGGCGCCCCAGGGTGGCTGGCGCGTCCGGGTGCTGGACCAGCCGGGCGAGCCCGAGTGCACGATCGAACTACCGGCGGGGCTCGCGGTCGCCACGTCCAGCACCCTGGGCCGACGCTGGCGGCGCGGCAACCGGCTGCTGCACCACGTGCTCGACCCGCGTACCTGCCAGCCGGCCCCGGCGGTGTGGCGGACGGTCACCGTTGCGGCGGCGAGCTGCGTCGACGCGAACACGGCGAGCACGGCGTCGATCGTGCGCGGCCCGGCGGCACCCGGCGCGCTGCGCCGCGAAAGACTGGCCGCGCGGCTGGTCGACGCGGACGGCACGGTCGTCACCGTGGCCGGCTGGCCCTACCCGGACGCAGCCGCCGCACCCGGGGACACCCGATGACCACCAACACGCTGTGGTACGTCGCCCGTGGCAGCGGCACCGTCGCGCTGCTGCTGCTCACGGTCACGGTCAGCCTCGGTGTGCTGGCCCGATCGGGCCGGGGCCTGGCGGGCCTGCCCGGCTTCGCGGTGGCCGCGGTGCACCGTAGCGCGTCCCTGCTTGCCGTCGGCTTCGTCGCCCTGCATGTCGTGACGCTGTCACTCGACCCGTATGCGCAGCTCACCCTGCCCGACATCATCATCCCCTTCGGGGCCGGGTACCGGCCGCTGTGGGTGGGCCTCGGCACGGTGGCGCTCGACCTGCTGGCGGCGATCGTGCTGACCAGCCTGCTGCGCCGCCATCTCGGCGCCCGCACCTGGCGGACGGTGCACTGGGCCGCCTACGCCGCTTGGCCGGTGGCGTTCGCGCACGCACTCGGCGCGGGCAGTGACACGAGCACCACGTGGCTGCGGGCGGTGGCTGTCACCTGCGCGTTCGCCGTCGCCGGTGCGGTGACCTGGCGGCTGTCGGCCGGGTTCGCCGCGAGCCGCCAACCCGTGGGCTTAGCGCCACCCCCGCCGCTGCCCGTCACGGTGAACGACTCCCCCGTCCGGGCGATGCGCACCATCCCGACGGGGGGCAGCCGTCCCGAACGGGCCACCCGGGCTGCCGCCACGGTGACGCCGCCCGCCCAGACCATCCCCGGTGCCGCGGGCCATCCCGAGGCGGCCGCCGACCGATCGGACCCACGATGACCGTCGAGCACGCTGTCTCCCCGCCTATCGCGAGCGCAACCGCGCCGGTCCCGCCCTCGCGCCTGGCCACAGCCGCCGCACCCCGGGGGCCCGCCTCGTCCGTCGGCGCCGGCCCGGCCGGCCGCGAACGCCCCAGCCGCGAACGCCCCGACCATGAGCCCTGGCCGGCCGGCGTCCACCGGATCCGCACCGGCGAGCATCCCCCGGCCGGACCGGGGATCACCGGACCGGGCCATGCGGTGAAGACTGTCGGGGATGGCGGGGATGGCGGAGGCGCCCAGCGTCTGCTGGCGGCGGCCGCGGCCGACCTCGGCAGCCACTACCGGCGGTGCGGGCCGGTGCCGTGGCGTGGTCCGGGTGGGCATCTGCTGGCGGAGATCCGCGACTCGGGCCTGACCGGGCGGGGCGGGGCGGCGTTCCCGACCTGGCGCAAGCTGTCCGCCGTCGCTGCGGCCGCGCACCCGGACACTGGACGTCTCGGTGGCCGCCGCCGGGCGGCACCCGGCGGCACCCGGCGGCCCGGCACCCCCGTCGTCGTCGCCAACGCCGCGGAAGGCGAGCCCGAGAGCGCCAAGGACGCCACCCTGCTCGTTGCGGCGGCGCATCTCGTCCTCGACGGGCTCCAGCTCGCCGCCGAGGCGGTCGGCGCCGGCGAGGCCTACGTCCACGTGAAGCCGGGGGCGGCGGCGCAAAGCGTCCGGCGGGCGGTGGCCGAACGGCGGGCCGCCGGCTGGGACCGCTGCCAGATCGAGGTCCGCGAGGCACCGGCAACGTTCCTCGCCGGAGAGGCGTCCGCGGTCGTCGCCGCGCTCGAAGGCGCGCCGGCGCGGCCCCGCGCGCACTGGCGACCGCTGGCCGACGACGGCCTGCACGGACGGCCGACGCTGGTGCACAACGTCGAGACCCTCGCCCACCTGGCGATGATCGCGCGTTGGGGCGCCGCCTGGTTCCGCTCCGTCGGGACCGCAGACGAGCCCGGCACGCTCCTGGTCACGGTGACGGGAACCGTCGCCGCGCCGGGAGTCGTCGAGGTGCCGTACGGAACCCCCCTCGGTGATCTTCTCGGGCTGCGCGGCGGTGCCGTCGAACCGGTCGGCGCCCTGCGGCTCGGCGGCTACGCCGGCACCTGGCTGCCCGTCGAGGTGGGGCCGCAGGTGGCGATGTCGCGGGCGGGGCTGGCCCCGTGGGGCGCCGAGCCGGGACCGGGGATCGTCTCGGTGCTGCCCGCCGGTGCCTGCGGGCTGGCCGAGACCGCCCGCATCGTCGCCTACCTGGCCGCGCAGAACGCCGGCCAGTGCGGCCCGTGCGTCAGCGGGCTGCCGCAGCTCGCCCGGTCGGTGGCCGGCATGGCGCGGGTCGCCGGCCCGGACACGGCGCCGGACGGGGAGAACCCGGCCCAGGCGGCGAGCCGCGCGCTTCGCCTGGCCGCCCTGGTCTCGGGCCGCGGCGCCTGCCACCATCCCGACGGCGCGGCCCGCCTCGTACACAGCGCTCTGCGCACGTTCGCCGCCGACATCCGCGCGCACGCGCAGGGCCACTGCCTCGGCTCGGCCCACCCGAGCTGACCGGCGACCGACCCCGCGAGGTGGTCCGCCGCCGAGCCGCCCGCGACCCATCGGCACACCCCGGCCGGCCCACCCAGCATGCACGCGTTCAGGCAGGCACAGGAGGAGACATCATGCCCGGCATACCGCAACGGCGGCGGGCCGCCCCGACCGACGCTCCAACCGGCCATCCGGCCACCACAGCGGGCGGCGGCGTGCCCGCGGCCGGCCCGGCCCGGCTGTGGATCGACTGGACGGCCTGCGACGCCCGCGGCTGGTGCGCCGAGCTGCTCCCGGAGCTGCTCACCCGCGATCCTGACGGCTACCCCCTGGCCCTCGCCCCGGGCGCCCGGGCCACCCGGGACATCACGATCCCCGCGCAGCTCGCCGGCCACGCCCGCCGGGCTGTCGACGCCTGCCCCCGCCTCGCTTTGCGCCTGCTGCCCCCCAGGTGAGCGGCACGGCCGAGCACGCCGTCGGACCAAGAATATTTTCTCGGAAATCTCCGTGTGAGAGAACGAGATTGCGGGGTACAGCAACATCACGACAGTACCGGCCGACGACCGAAGGAGAAGAGGAGTTCCCATGACGAGGCCCAACACGGTGCACGATGCCGGTACCGAGCAGCTTCCCGTCAACCCGCCTTCCAACCAGCCTCTTAACCAGCCCTACGGCCAGCCCTACCGTGAGCCGTACCCGCCCCAGAACTCGCCGCAGTACGGCGGCTATGGCACTCAGGAAAGCGACCGGACGGGCTATTTTCCGTACCCGGATAATGGCCAGGATCAGATGCAGTACGGCCGCCAGCCGCAGCCGGCCGGGCCGCGCACGGAATCGTCCGGGACGCGGGCGCTGTGGATTCTCGCCTTCGTTTTCTCGGTCGTGGCGCTGTTCGTGCCGTTCGTCGGTTTCGCCGCCATCGCCTGCGGCGCCGTGGCCTGGGGCAAGGGCAGCCGGCGGGGCAGGCTCGCGACCTTCGTCGCCATCGCGGCCATGATCGTCGGCTGGGTCCTCAGCATCCTGGTCTACACCTCCTGACCCGCGCCGCGGCCGTCTCGAGCATCGCAGGAAGGCCTGCGCCTCCTACCCGGCACCTCCTGCCCAGCCCGCTGCCCGACGGTCAGGCCAGTCGTTCGGGCAGCGGACGCAGGGGGAAGTTCGCCCAGATGAACGCGTCCATCTGGTGTTGGTCACCGGTCAGGTTCAGCACCCGGTCGACCTTCCCGTCGGCATCGAAATGCCAGACGAGCGCCCAGGTGGCGTCCACCCCGCCGACGCCCGCGCTGGACCAGCCACGGTGACTCCTCTGACGGTTGAAGCCGTCAGCTTCTCAGGCCGCCTGCGCCTCAGCCTGACGGGCAAGCCCTGTCCGAAGAATGTTGACGGCCGCATTCTCGTCCGCGTCCGCGGTGTGCCCGCACATCACACAGCAGAACTCGGCCTGGGTGGGCCGGTTCTCCTCCGCGACATGGCCGCAGGCCGCGCAGCGCTGGGAGGTGTGGCGGGCGTTGACCTCGACGACGACCCGTCCGGCGCTTTCAGCCTTGGCACGCAACACCCCGGCTGATCATCCCCACCCGGGCGGCGGTCTTCCCGCGCCGCGCCGAACCGCGCTTCGCCCGGGACAGGTCCCGCTGGGCGGCCGCCAGCCGGCCGGCGGACCGGTCCAAACACGTCGGGTTCGGCTCATGCTCGCCGGCCGAGGTCGTCAGGAACGACGCGATAGCGACATCCACACCGACCACCCCACCGGCGGGGGGCAGCGGCTCGGCGGGCACGTCGTCGCAGAACAGGATCACATACCAACGCCTGCCCTCACGCGTGACGCTGACCGTCCTGACCCTGCCGAGCACCCGCCGATACTGGTGGACCTTGACATGACCAATGCCCTGCAACCGCACGAACGTCCGCGTGGGATTCTCCGGCTACGAGTCCCAGTCCAAGGGCCCACGCCGTCGTTGACCCGTCCGGCGGCCGTCACCTGCCGCGGATCCGATGGGCGAGATCCTCGGTCCAGAGCCGGTCCAGATCGCCGGGCCGCAGCCCATATCCGGTGAACCGTTCGACGACGAGCAGGCCTTTGGCAATCCAGTTCTGCCGGGCCGTCAGGTCGATGCCGGCCAGGTAGGGCGCCGCCTCGGGCCCGGCCGGGTAGGACGCGGTCAACTCGTCCGCCACGACGATGTCGCCGGCACGCGCCAGGGTCAGCCGGGTGAGAGCGTTGACGTTCCAGAACATGCTCGCCGCGGGACCGAGCCGGGACAACGCACGCATGACTTCCGGGTCGCTACCGGTGAACCCGTTGTCCTCCGCCACCACGACCACGCCGGCCTCGGGCAGGGCGAGCGCCGCCACCCAGCCGTCGCGGTCCGGCAGGTCGATCAGGGAGACCAGCGATCGCCGGTGGCGCGGATCGGCGCCGAAGGCGCGCACCACGTCGTCCCGGTCGGCGCCAGCCACGACGGTGATGGTGGCGGCCTCCTGCAGCATGCTGGCGTAGATCCACCGCAGGTGGCCCTCGGGCGGGGCCGGCGGCTCCGGCTCGCCACGCAGCCGGTGACCGAGCCGGTCGGTGCGGCGGCGGACGAGTTCGGGCGCGGGCGGCGCGGGCCACACCCACAGCTCGTAGGACTCGGTGCGGTTGGCGTCGTCGCGGCCACGCGCGACGACCCGCAGCCGATGGTCGCCGGGCCATGGCGGCGTCTGCTCCCGCAGGGCCGCCGGGGCGGGGGTGCCGTCCGGGCTGACCACCGATGCGGACCCAACGTCCGCGTGCCAGCTCACCTCGACGCCCTCGTCCCAGTCCCGCAGGTTCCAGCCCCCCGGGCTCGGTGATTCGGGCGGCGGCTCGGCCAGGACGCGTAACCGGATCCGGACGCTGCCGTCGGCCTGGCCGGTTCGGATCACCGCGCCGCCGGGAACCACGGCGACCAGGCCGTTGGCCGAGAAGGCCGCGTCCGCGTCGACGCCCGGCGGAAACGAGCCCTCGAACAGGCCGAACCTGTGGCCGCGCACCTGCACCGACCCGGCGCAGGAACGCGGGAGGCGATACTCCGACCGGCGCCTGGCCAGCAGGGCCTCGCCGTAGCCGGGCGGCATCGGCACGCCGGACAGGTACACGGCGGCGGCACCGAGCCCGGTGCCGACGACCGCGGGGGCGCCGACGACGAAGGGCGCCAGGGCGACCGTCGGCAGGACCGCCGCGGCGACGGCAACACCGAGCGCGAGGTGCGCCGCACCGCGGCGCGCCGCGATCTCCGCCTCCGCCGCAGCGGCGTCGGTGAGCAGGGGTGCGATCGCGGGATGTCGAGCCAGGACGGCGACCAGCGTGACGACGAGCTCCGTGGCCTCCGGCAGCACCCGGTCGAGGCGGCGCACCGCGTGCACCACCTCGCCGTCGGGATCGTTCGTCCCGACCGGCTCGTCGACGGTGATCTGCCGCGGCGGCCGGAGGTTGCGCAGGTCGGGCAGGCCGGGCACGGGCGCCAGCCGCAGGCCGTCCACGGCGAGCTCCAACGCGCCGAGCAGCCGCTCCGCGAGCGGCGTGCCCAGTGCCCGCAGGGCCTCCAGCACCGCGGAGCCGACGTAACCCTCGCGGCGTAGGCCGGAGAGTCGGACCAGTCCTGGTGGGACGGGAAGGGGACGGACCGTCCCGGCTGAACTTCCCGGCCCACCACCACAACCCCCGGCGGGGCAACAACCCCCAGCGGGGCCTCCGCACCCGGCGGGGCCTCGGCACCCGGCTCAGCCGCGCCGAGGCGGCCGACCACTGCCGCGGGCGCGGGTGGTACTCGGGCAGCGAGCTGCGGCAACACCTCGGCCACGAGCCCGGCGAGCACCCACGTCGCCTCGCCGCTCACGCCGCCCAACGGGGCGACCCGAGGCCCGGAATCCGGCCGCCCGGACACCTCGTGCGACGCCGGCACCACACCCCGCCGACCTTGCTCCTCGTCCACCATCGGCCCCGCTCCCACTGGACTCGTCAGATCTCGACTCCATCTGGCGATCAGGCTAGGCGGGGGGTCCGACAGAAATCGGCGCACAGTGGCCCAGCAGGTCGTCTGCGCGCACGCCCGAACCGGAGACGGACGCGGTGCCTACCCGTCGGTGCCCGATCCGTCGCTCTGGACCAGCCACGCCGCCGGGCAGCCGTCCGCCGTCCGAACCGACGAAGGCCGGATCGGCGGCGGACGGTGCGCCGTCGCCGTCAGCGGTGACGGGGGACGGGGCGCTTGAGGACGACGCGGTCGAACTCGGTGCCGTGCTCGTCGACGCCGCGCACGGTCAGCGTGGACGAGCCGCCCGGGTGCCCGGGCGCCGAGTCGACGGCGACGAACGCGTAGTTGTCGAAGCGCGTGCGCGACCAGCTGATCGCCTCGGGGGTCTTCGTGCCGTCGGGCGCCCAGACGTAGCTGTTCGGCACGATGTTCGACCCCGCCGGGGCCGGCTTGCCGCGGTAGTTCTCCACCTCACCGGTCTGGAACTGGTAGCGCGGGCGGCCGGCGCTGCCCGCGGTGATGTAGATGGTGCCGTCGGTGGCCGGTTCGATGGTCGAGCCGTCCGGCGCCTCGCGGGTCGGGGCGTTGTTGCGGATCGGGTCAGAGCGCTCGAAGAGGTGGTTGTGTCCCTGCAGCACCAGGTCGACCTGGTAGCGGTCGAACAGGCCCGCCCACGCACCGCGGACCCCGCCGTCACTGGCGTGCTGCGTGGTCGTCGAGTAGGCGCAGTGGTGGAAGAAGCAGACGATGAAGTCGATGTCGGGGTCGTTGCGGTAGCCCTTGAGGGTGCGCTCCACCCAGGAGGTCTGCGCGCCGCCGGAGTAGCCGGTGTTCGTCTTGATCTCGAAGCTGACGTCGTTGGCGTCCAGCGAGAGCACGGCGACGTTGCCGTAGACGAACGAGTACACGCTCGGGCAGCCCTTGGGCCCGTCGCCGGGCAGGTCCAGGCGGGCGGCGTGGCCGCCGTAGCCGTGCGGCGAGTACAGCGCCTCCATGTCGTGGTTGCCAGTGGCGAACATCCACGGGCTGCGGGCGCTGGAGAGCTCGATGTCGGCCAGGTAGACGTCCCAGACCGTCGGGTCGTAGTTGTCGAAACCGGCCGGGGGCTGACCGGTGGGGTTCCGCTGCGGGGGCTTGCCCGCGCCGGACGGGTCGGCGTAGCAGATGTCGCCGGCGAGCAGGTGGAAGGCGGGATCCTGGCGGGCGATCGCCGCGGTGATGGCGGAGGCGTGCGCGACGGTCGGCTCGTTGTCCGGCTTGTAGTAGTTGTCGTCGAACAGGCCCTTCGGGTCACCCTTCGGGGTGGTGTTCGACCCGTGGTCGCCCATCATCGTGAACCGGAACGGCCCGCCGTGGCGACCCTTCGCGTGGCCGGTGCGCACCGCCTGCACCGGGGTCGTCGCCCCGCCGGGAACTCGGAACCGGTAGTAGTACTCCCGGCCCGGGGCCAGACGGTCGAACGCGGCGTGGACGTAGAACTGCTCGACGCTGAGGATCGACCCGTCGACCTGCGGAACCTGGGACAGCAGCGGCCGGACCTCGGCCTCGACCGTGCCGCCGAGGCCGCGGGTCGGGCCGATGTCGACGAGGATCCGGCCGCGGCCCGGGTTGCGGGTGAGCTGCGCGGCCAGGCGGAGCTGACGCGCCGGGTCCACGCCGAACGCGGTGTGCCGCCCGCCGACCAGCAGGGGGCTGTCCGCCGCGGTGGCGGCATAGGCGGCTCGACCGAACGGGGTCGTGCCCAGCGTCGCGGCGCCCGCACCCGCCAGGCCGCCGAGCAGCATGCCGCGGCGGCTCACCGGCCGGCGGCGCAGAAAGGTCTGGAGCCACTCGTGCTGCTCCGCGATGGTCATGTCCTGGGCGATGTTCGCCGGAACGCCGGATGCGACCACTTCGTTGGGAGGACTCACTGGCATGGCGCTGAACGTAGGCCCGCCGCCTACGGAGCGCCCCAACGGCAAGATGGCCGCCGGTCGAAATATACGTAAACACGTTTACCGTCGACGCAGGCCGGCAGCCCCTTTCCCGGTTGGCGCCTTCCCGGTTGGCGCGGTACTCGGCCCGGCGGAGGTCGCCGGTCAGGTCGGACGGTCGGTGGCGGTCACCTTGAGCTTCACGTTCCTGCCGTCGCGGTTGACGGTCAGGGTGACCGTCTGCCCCGGATCGACGGTCCGCAGCTCGGCCGAGAAGTCCTCGATGGAGGTGACCGCCCGGCCGTCGAACGAACGGATGACGTCACCGGGCTGGATACCGGCCTGGGCCGCGGGGCCGCCGCTGACCACACCGATCACCAGCGCACCGCTGCGGACGGTCAGGCCGAGCTGGTCGGCGATCTGCGGGGTGAGCGTGACGGACTGGATCCCGATGAACGCGTGCCGCACGGAACCGGTGCGCAGGAGCTGATCGACGGCATCGACGACGGTGGCCGACGGGATCGCGAACCCGAGCGAGACCGCGCCGCTCTGCGGCGGCACGTACGCCTCGGTGACGCCGACGACCCGTCCCTGCGCGTCCAGCAGCGCGCCGCCGGAGTTCCCCGGCGAGATCGCCGCGTCGGTCTGGATGAGATCGACCCGCGGGCCGGCCGCCGCGGCCTGCCCGCCGGACCCGCCCTGGCCGCCTTCCCCGCCCTGACCGCCCGGGCCACCCTGACCGTCGACGCCGGGCAGCGTGCGGTTGAGGCCCGAGATGACCCCGGCGGTGACGCTGTTCTCCAGGCCGAGCGGGCTGCCGATGGCGATCGCGAGCTCACCGAGGCGGGGCTGCTGCTCGCGGAACTTCGCCGCCGGCAGCCCGGTGCGCTCAACCTTCACCACGGCGAGGTCGCTGATCGCGTCCGCGGCCTGCACCCTGCCCGGCACGCGCCGCCCGTCCGCGAAGGCGACCTCGACCGCCCCGCCGGAGGCCGCGGCCACGACGTGCTGGTTGGTGACGATGACACCGTCGGAGCGGTAGACGATCCCGCTGCCCAGCCCGTCCCCCACAAGGACGGTGACCACGGAGGGCTCCACGTCGGCCACGACGTCCGACACCACGGACAGCGCCCCCGCGGCGGCCGGTGGCTCGCCCTTGGCCGGCGGCACGCTGGAGCGTCCGCCGTGCCCGACGAAGGCGATGAGGGCGACGAGCACCACGACCACAGCCCCCACCCGCAACCACGCTCTGCGCACGACCCGATACACGCTGGTGACATACCCGCTGACGAATCGTCTGCACGCCGCGTGGCGAACGCCCGCCCACGACAGACCGAGGCGACGGGCAACAGCCGGCGAAAAGGACGCTCGCGCGGACCCGTTCTCGTTCTCTTCCGTAAGAGTCGAATTTTGCATATCAGCAAACAAAACCATGCAGCGGAATAAGCCCTTCAGAACGACTATGATATAAATCACATTCGCGATAATGCGAGACGCATCGATCCGTGCGCCTTAGTCTGCCCGTGTCATCAGTTCCGTCATCTGTCCGCGCGACCGCGACGGGCCTTTGCCGATTCATGGGGGTGGAAAATGTCGGGAACGGAGGTCGCGACCCGCATCGTCGGGAAGACCAAGGCGACGCTGCGGCAGAACAAGCGGCTGCGGGGCGGCGTCGTCGCCGCAAAGGACGCACTGTGGCAGGCCCGGGTCTCCCTGGACGCGGCGCGGCGCGGGGCGGTCGTCGTCGAGGACGAGTACGGCATCACCCTGCTGGTCCCCGCCGGCGAACGGGCTCATCTGCGCTCGCTCATGCGCCGCCCGGGGGACCGTCCGGCCTTCGCCCTGATGGACCGGCTGCTCAGCGGCGGCGACGTGGTGTTCGACGTGGGCGCCAACATCGGCGTCTACAGCGTGCACGCCCGACGCCGCATCGGCGCGACCGGCCGGGTGTACGCCTTCGAGGCGGTGCCCGCGACTGCCGACCGGCTCGTCCAGACCCTCGCGCTCAACCGGTCCGCGGACGTCACGGTCGTGCGCGCCGCCGTCACCGACACCCCGGGCACGGCGACGATGAACGTGTTCCCGGACCCCGCGTCCGGGTGGAACTCCCTCGGCAGCCACCCGATGTTCACCTACGACGGCACGGCGATCCGGCCGAGTGAGGTGGTCGAGGTCCCGGCGATCACCCTCGACGGGTTCGCCGAGCGGGAGGGGATCGAGCGGGTGGCGCTGTGCAAGGTCGACGTCGAGGGCTTCGAGCGCCAGGTCTTCACCGGCGCGGCCGGGCTGCTGGCGCAGCGGCGCATCGGCGTCATCTGCTTCGAGATCAGCGAGGACCCTCTCATCGGGGAGGGCGGCACCCCCTCGGAGGTCTTCGACGCGCTCGGCCGCCACGGCTACCGGACCTTCCGCCACGACGAGGCGACCGACACCCTCGTCGGCCCGATCGACCCGGCCGTCGAGGACAAACGCCTCGCCGCCGAACCCGTCCGTCCCTACGTCGCGAACTACTTCTCCACCGCGGACGAGGCGCTGCTGCGCGCCTGAGGTGCGGCGGAACCGTCAGGAGTCGGTCCAGCGGGGCTCGCGTCGTTCGAGGTAGGCGGCCACCGCCTCCGGGTTGTCCGCGGTGGTGGAGGCGAGGACCTGGGTGCGGTTCTCCAGGTTGATCGCCGCCTCCAGGCCGGGGATCTCCAGCGTCGACCACATCACCTGCTTGGTCATGTAGACGCCGAACGGCGAGTTGGCGCGGATGAGCCGCGCGGTCTCCAGCGCGCGCTCCAGCAGCGCGTCGTCGGGCACGACGTCGACGACGAGGCCGATGCGCAGCGCCTCCTCGGCGTCGATGATCCGGCCGGTGAGCAGCAGCTCGTGCGCCCGCCCGACGCCGACGACCCGGTTGAGCAGCCAGCCGGTGCCCATGTCGCAGCCGGACAGCCCGACGCGGGCGAACGCCGCGGAGAAACGCGCCGACGCGGCGGCGAGGCGGACGTCGCAGCCGAGCGTGAACGCCAGGCCGCCGCCGGTCGCCGGCCCGTTGACCGCCGCGATCACCGGCTTGGACAGCGCCCGCAGCCGGCTCGTCGTCCGCGAGTACTGCTCCTGGATCTGGAAGGTGCCGACGGGGCCGGGCCGCGGCTCGAACGGCTCCGGGAGGTCCGGATCCCCACCGCGCAGGTCGGCTCCGGCGCAGAAGCCGCGGCCCGCCCCGGTGAGGATCACCACCCGGCAGGAGCGATCCGCGTCGACCTCGTCGAGGCGGCGGTGCAGCGCGTCGACGAGCGCCGGCGTGATGGCGTTGAGCCGCGCCGGCCGGTTGAGCCGCAGCAGCTGCACGCCGTCCTCGACGACCTCCCGCTGGACCAGATCCACCCCGGCTGCGCCGTCCGGCCCGCTCACAGCGCCGCGCCGCTGGTCGTCGGGTCGGCGCCACCGAGGGCGCCAAGGGCGCCGACGGCGCCGACGGCGGGGACGGCGCGGATGGCACTGACCATCTCGCGGACCTCGTCGGCGCCGAGCGACGGCGGCGGGGTGAAGGACAGGCGCGTCGCCAGGCCGGCGAAACGCTCGGCGAAGCGGGCGGGGACCTCGGCCGGCGGGGCGACGACGGCGAACGCCTCGACGACGTCGTCGTCGATCAGCCCGGCCATCTCCGCCCAGCGGTTCTGCTTCGACAGCACCGTGAGCTCGGCACCGAGGTCACCCCAGCCGTGCAGCTCCAGCACCGGGCGGTAGGCGGGTGTCGAGCCGTAGAAGGAGATCTGCCCGCGGATCGTCGCCAGGCCCTCGACGATCTCCTGCTCGGTTCCCGTGGCGAGGAAGGCGCCGGCGACAACGTCGAAGCCGGCCAGGTCGAGCCCGGCGCGGCGCCGGCCCTCGGCCAGCGCCGGCAGGGTGTGCTCGCGGATCCAGCTCGCGGTGGTGAAGCCGTGGCAGAGGAAACCGTCGGCGACCTCGCCGGCGACCCGGGTCATCACGTCGCCGACGCCGGCCAGCAGCACCCGCGGCGGCCCGTAGGGGTGCGGCGCCGGGACGAACGTCGGCGGCATCAGCGTGTGCCGGTAGTACTCGCCCTCGAACGACAGCGGCGCCCCGTCCGCCCAGCTCGACCACGCGGCCCGCATCGCCAGGATGAACTCGCGCATCTGCGGCCCCGGACGGCCCCACGGCATCGAGAAGCGCCGGGTGATGTGCGCCTTGACCTGGGACCCCAGCCCCAGCACGAACCGGCCCCCGGAGAATCGCGCCAGGTCGTGCGCGGTGTAGGCCAGCGACATCGGCGAGCGGGAGAGCGCCACCGCGATCGACGTGCCCAGCTCGATGGTCGACGTGGCGTCGGCGGCGAGCGTCAGCGGCAGGAACGGATCCTGGTTGACCTCGGACGCCCAGACGCCGTCGTAGCCGGCCTCCTGCGCCGCGCGGGCACTGCGCGTCGCCTGCTCCAGCGTGCCCAGGGCTCCGTCGATCTTCATACGCATCCTCATGAGTGGTGGGAGCACGCCCGGCGGCCACCCGGCCGCAGCCGTCCGTCGACAGGGAAGCTAACAGAACCCGTCTGCTGCGGCCATCAGTTGTTATCTGTCCCCGGCCGCGACGCACACCGCCCCGGTCACCCGATGCCGAGCGCGTGGCGGACCTGTGCGGTCGCGCGCCCGTCGAGGCCGCCGTGGGCGGTCGCGTAGGTGTCGACGACCTGCTCGCGCAGGGCGCGGGCCTCGGGCGGCAGGAACTCGGGGGGCAGCTCCGGGTCCCGGTAGACGAGTTCGCGGTAGTCGTGGGTGAGCCGCATCCACCACAGCAGCGCGTCCGGTCCGGTCAGGGCGTCGCGGGAGACGGCGGCGCGCAGCGGCGCGAAGCGGGCGACGAACGCACTGTAACGCTGGGTGAGCGAGCCGAGATCCCAGCAGCGGTGCAGGATCGCGTCGACGTCAGCGAGCGCCGAGGGGCGGCCGACGAACACGTCGACCAGGCCGGCCAGGTCGAGCGACTCGACCAGATCCTTGACCTCGTCCTCGCAGGCCCGCGCGGCGACCCAGGTGGCCTCCCGCAGCCGGCCGAAGCCGAGGTAGGCCAGCGCGCTCTTCATCCGCCGCCGAGTCGAGCGCAGCTCGTCGGGCACCGAGGCGAGCACGATCGTCCACGAGCCGTCCCAGCCCACCGACCGGCCGAAGCTCTCCACCCGGCCGCCGACCGAGGTGACCGTCTCGGCCATCTGCCGGCCGAGCCGGTAGCTGGTCTGGCGGCCGTCGCGGCGGCGTTCGAGCGAGCCGTCCGCGCACAGCCGCGACAGCCCCACCCGGGTCGCCCCCGCCGCGTAGCCGGCGGTGGCGAGCAGGTCGACGAGGCCCGCGCCGGACGCGAACGGGCGCGCCGGCAGCGCGGTGCCGATCAGCAGCGGCACCCAGCTCTGCGCCGACACACCCGGAAACTCACCGGCCGTCATCACCGGAGTGTAACGACGCCTCGGCTGCCGCCCGTCCGAAGCGCCGCGGTCCCAGACCCGGTCGCCCGCGGCCGGGGCGGATCGATTGACGGGTGGGCGCGGCCGCGCCTAGAACCTCGGACATGGACCGCATTCGACGTCACACCCGACGAGGCCAACAGCCCCGCCTTCCGTCCCAGGCCGCGAGGTGAGCGCCGGCGCCGGTCGGCTCGCCGGCCGTACGGCGATCGTCACCGGGGCCAGCCGCGGCCTGGGCCGGGCCATCGCCCTGGCCTTCGCCCGCGAGGGCGCCGCGGTCGCCGTGGTCGCACGCACCGAGGCGCAGTGGGACGCACGCCTGCCCGGCACCGTGCACGAGGTCGTCGAGGAGATCGTGAAGGACGGCGGCCGAGCCCTGGCCGTCCCCGCCGACCTGTCCCGGCCGGCGGACGTCGAACGCATCGTCGAGGTGACCCGTGCCCGCCTCGGCCCCGTCGACCTGCTGGTGAACAACGCCGCCC
>NZ_JANEZT010000146.1 GCF_025403405.1 Frankia tisae | reverse complement strand
GGCTGTCGCAGCGGCCCCAGCCTCCCTCGGCCCGCGCGGCAGCGACGACCGGCTGAGCGGTTCCGTCCGGCTCACCCGGGCCGAGCGCATGGCCCGGGCGCGGCGGTCCCGCCTGGCGGACTCCGACGCCGCGGGCGCCGACGCCCGCACCGGCGGCGCCGTCGACACGGACGCGTAGGGGCGCCACATGCGGGCGTTCGTCGCCGATGCGCAGCGTGTCGTCGTCAAGGTCGGGTCGTCGTCGCTGACGACGGCCGCGGGCGGTCTCGACGTCGCCCGGCTGGACAGCCTTGTTTCCGCGCTGCTGCCCAGGGCCGGGCAGCTCGTGCTCGTCTCCTCCGGGGCGATCGCCGCCGGTCTCGCCCCACTCGGGCTGGCCCGCCGGCCGCGTGACCTCGCCACCCAGCAGGCCGCGGCCAGCGTGGGGCAGAGTTCGCTGGTGCACAGCTACGCCGCGGCGTTCGGCCGGGCGGGCTTCCGCGTCGGCCAGGTGCTGCTCACCGCCACCGACGTCATCCGCCGCACCCACTACCGCAACGCGCGTACCGCGCTCGACCGGCTGCTCGAACTCGGCGTCGTTCCGATCGTCAACGAGAACGACGCGGTGGCGACCCAGGAGATCCGCTTCGGTGACAACGACCGCCTCGCCGCGATCGTCGCCCACCTGGTGTCCGCGGACCTGCTGGTGCTGCTGTCGGACGTGGACGGTCTCTACGACGCCAACCCCCGCCACGGGCCGGCGAACCTGCTGCGCGAGGTCCGCTCGGACGCGGATCTCGCCGGGCTCACCGCCCGTGGGACGGGCGCGGCCGGGGTCGGCGTCGGCGGCATGGCGACCAAGATCGAGGCAGCCCGCATGGCCGCGTCCGGGGGGGTCAGCGCGATCATCACCTCGGCGGCGAACGCGGCGCCTGTGCTGCGCGGCGAGGAGGTCGGGACGGTGTTCCATCCCACCGGACCGCGCCGGGCCTCCCGGCTGCTGTGGCTGGCCCACGCCACCGCGCCGGAGGGGCAGCTACGCCTGGACGACGGCGCCGTCGCGGCGGTCGTGCGGCGGCGGGCGTCGTTGCTGCCCGCCGGGGTCACCGGCGTCGAGGGCGACTTCGCCGCGGGCGACCCGGTGGATCTCGTCGATCCCGACGGTCGCCCGGTGGCCAGGGGGCTGGTGGCGTTCGACGCGGCGGAGCTGCCGGCGATGCTGGGCCGGTCCACCGCGGAACTCGCCGCCGAACTCGGCCCCTCCTACGAACGGGAGATCGTGCACCGGGACGACCTCGTCCTGCTGCTGCCGACCCGCTGACTCCCGCGTCGCGCCGTCGGGGCCGGGCGGGCCGGACCGCTCAGGGGGCGGTCTCGACGCGGCTGCCGTTCGTGCCCTTGCTGACCCGGATCTGGTTCGGGATGCGCTGGCGCAGGTCGGCGACGTGGCTGACGACTCCGACGAGCCGTCCGCCGGAGCGAAGCTCGTCGAGGACGCCCATCACCTCGTCCAGGCTGTCGGGATCCAGGGTCCCGAAGCCCTCGTCGATGAACAGCGCGTCCATCCGCCGCCCGCCGGCCTCGGCGGTCACGACGTCGGCGAGCCCGAGGGCCAGCGACAGCGCGGCCTGGAAGGTCTCGCCGCCGGACAGCGTCCCGGTGTTGCGTCGACGGCCCGTCCACGCGTCCTCGACGAGCAGGCCCAGCCCCGCCCGCCGCCGCCGGTCGCGCCGCTCCCCGGTGTCGTGGACGAGGGTGAACCGGCCGCCGCTCATCGCGGCCAGCCGCCGGCTCGCCGCGATCGCCACCTCCTCCAGCCGGGCCGCGAGCACGAAGCTCGACAGTGGCATGCCCTCGGTGTTGCCGCCGCGGCCGGCGGCGAGTTCGGCCAGCTGGTGCAGCTCGTCGGCCTGGGCGCGCAGGGGACCCAACGCGGTGAGGTGCGCGGTGAAGGCGGTGTGGAGGGCGGCGAGTTCGGTGGCCCGCTCGCTCGTGCGGGCGAGCGCCGCGACGGCCGACTCGTGCGCCTGCCGAGCCGCCTCGGCGGTCGCCTCGTGCTCGGCGAGGGGGACTGCGGTGTCGGGGTCGACGGCGACATCGTCGTCGGCCAGCGCCGCGGCGACCGCGGTCGTCTCGTCCCGGTGCGCCTGGACCTCCTGCTCGGCGGTCCGAAGCCAGTCGTCGTCGCGACCGGCCGCGGCGGCGTCGTCGAGATCGGTGAAGCCGGCCTGGCGGACGAGGTCGAGTGCGGTGAGGCCGGCCCGCACATGTTCGGCGCGGGCCCGCTCGGCGGCCTGCTCCGCGTCGTGGGTGGCCTGCTGGTCGGCGGCGAGTTCCGTCACCGCGTCGAGCCGGGCCGCCAGTGCCCCGGCTTCGCGCAGGTAGGTGGGGACCGCCGCGAGGCGGGTCGCGGCGGTCCGGCGCAGCTGCGCCGCGCGCAGCCGGGCCGCCTGCTCGCTGGACCGCGCCGCGGCCAGCCTGGCGGCGGCGTCCTTCTCTCCGTCGTACGCGGCGAGCAGGGCGGCTTCGGCGGGGGTCAGGTCCGCGGCGAGCAGGGCGCGGGCGGCGGCCAGTTCGTCCACGTCGGCGGCGAGCTCCTCGAGCCCGCGCGCCGACGAGGGCGCCCGGTCGTCGAGTAGTCCCGCAAGATCGATTCGCCGTACCTGCGCCAATGCGTCGGTGTCCGGATTTGCCGTGTCCGCCGTGTGCGCCGTGTCCGATAGGCCGGAGGGCTCGCGGGCCAGCTCGGCATGCAGCGTGCGGATCCGCGTCTCCCACCGGTCGGCGGTGCGCAGGGCGTCGGCCGCCGCGGTGGCGAGCCGGTCCGCCTCCTGCTCGGCGGCGGTCTCCTCCTCCTTGCTCACATGATCGGCGCGGACCTCCGCCGGATCGGGGTGCTCGAACGCCCCGCACACCGGACATGGCGTGTCGTCGACGAGCGCTGCGGCGAGTTCCGCGGTGATCGCGTCGAAGCGCTGCCGGCGCACGTCCCCGGCGTGCGCGCGGGCGGCGCGGGCGCGGTCGCCGGCGGCGTCGGCGTCGGCGTGGGCGCGGTGCTGGTCGGTGACCGCGCCGGCCAGCTCCCGCGTCCACCGAGCACGTTCGGTCAGGGCCGGCAGAGCGGCGCCGGCCTGGCGGGCGGCCGCGACTCGGGACTCGGCCGCCGCCCGGACCGCCGGTAGCTCGTCTGCGAGGCGGCACAGGAGTGCCTCGGCGCCGCGCCGATGCTCCTCGGTCTCGCTCTCGGCTTCCTGCGCGGCCTGGTCGTCGTCCCCGGCCTCCGCCAGGGTCCGCGCCAGTCCCTCCAGCCGGCCGACCTCGACGTGGGCGAGCCGGATGAGGCTGGCGAGCTCCTCGACGCCGGGAGGTTCGCTGGGGCTGTCGCCCTGGTCGGTGGGCAGCAGGTCGGTGGGCAGCAGGCCGGTGGGGTGCGCGGCCAGGCGTTGGCGGGCTGCGTCTGCCGCCGCCCGGGTCTGCTGGGCGGTCGTGGTGCGTCGGCGCAGCTCGGTCAGCGCGGGGGTGACGACCGCGGCCCGCCGAGCCGCATCGGCGTCGGCGGCGAGCAGGTCGACGGCGACGAGGCGATCGTCCAGCTCGTCGCGTCGCGCGGTGAGTGTCCGGCGTCGATCGATGCGGCGGACGAGCTCGCGGGCGTCGGCGAGCGCGGCGTCGGCGGCGCTGCGGGCCTGACCGGCGACCTGGTGGGCCGCCTCGGCCGTGGCTGCCGCCGCGGCCGCCTGGTGGGTCAGCGCGGTGGCCCAGTCGGGATCGGCCGCCGGATCGGCGGGGTCGGCGGGCTCGGCCACCCCGGCGGCCTGGGCGATGCGCGCGGCCACCCGGCCGAGCTCGGCCGTGGCGTCCGCCAGCCCGTCGCGGCTGGTCCTGGCCCGGTCGCGCAGCCACTGCTCGGTGAACTCGAAGCGGCTGACGTGGAACAGCGTCTTGAGCAGCTTCTCCCGCTCGTCGTGCCCGGCCTGGAGGAAGTCGGCGAACCGTCCCTGCGGCAGCATGATGACCTGGAAGAACTGGTCGTGGGTCAGCCCCAGCAGCAGGCCGATCTCATGCCCGACGTCCTGCGGCCGGGTGGCGATGGTGTCCCAGCCGTCGCCGGTGTGCCGGTCCAGCCGGGCGGTGGGGTGGGACCGGGTGGTGCCGCCGCCGCGCTTCGGTCGGTCCCATGCCGGGCTGCGGGTGACCCGGAAGCGTCCGGCCGAGACCGAGAACTCCAGGCTCACCTCCGGCCGGGCGGAGGCGTCGGCGTGGTGGGAACGCAGGTCGGGACCGCCGGCGATCTTTCCGCGCATGCCGGGTACCTCGCCGAACAGGGCGAAGCCGATGGCGTCGAGCAGCGTCGTCTTGCCGCCGCCGGTCTCGCCGCACAGCAGCAGCAGGCCGCCGCCGCTTACCCGGTCGAAATCGACGTTGGCCTGGCCGGGAAAGGCCCCGAACGCCTCCAGGTGCAGCCGGTGGGGCCGCATCAGGCCGCCTCCTCGGCGATCCGGGCCGCGTCGAGCGCGTCGGTGAGCAGCGCCCGTTCCCGCGGCGACGGATCGTCGCGCACATGGGCCACGAACGCCGTGGCGATCTCCAGGTCGGTCCGGCCTCGGGTCCGTTCGCCGAAGCTGCGGTCGTCGCCCGCGCCGGCGGGTGGTTCGTGGGCGAGACGCAGGGCGTGGGGGAACCGCCGCTGCAGCGTCGCCATCGCGTCGCCCGGCCGGACCGGATCGGTCAGCACCGCCGAGACGAAGTCCCCTTCGTGGGCGGCGAACCTCGCGGCGGTCAGCAGCTCGTTCAGGGTGCCGCGCAGCACCGCCATCCGTCGTTCGGTGGGCACCGCCACGCCGCGCACCGCCCGGATCCCGTCGCGGCCGATGTCCACCAGCAGGGAGGTCTTGCGGTCGGCGGCCTCCGAGAAGGAGAAGGCCATCGGCGAGCCGCTGTAACGCACGGCGGGCGTGATCACCTGCGGGCGGTGCAGGTGACCGAGCGCGGTGTACGTGATGCCGTCGAACAGGCTCGACGGCACGTTGCCGACCCCACCGACGGAGATGTCGCGTTCGCTGTCGCTGCCCGCACCGCCGGTGACCCAGGCATGCGCGAGGACGACGCTGCGGGCGCCCGGGTGGCCGTCGAGGTCGACCCGCACGGCGCGCATCGCCCGGCGCATCGTCGCCGCCTGCGAGAACGACGTCGCGCCGGCCGGGTCTCGGCCGCCACCCGGGTCCGGGCCACCCGGGTCCGGGCCACCCGGGTCCGGGCCGGCGGGGTCCGGGCCGGGCAGCAGGGTGTTCGCGGTCGCCGGCTCCAGATAGGGGATCGCGTAGATCCGTACGGGGCCGTCGGCGTCCTCGACGACGACAGGGACGCCCACCGCGGCCGGGTCGGTCCTGATCCGGATTCGCGGGTCGAGCAGGCCGGACTTGTCGCCGAGGCGGCGGGCGGCGTCGTGGTTGCCGCTGATGGCCACGACCCGGGTGCCCGCGTCCCGCAGCCGCGACAGCGCCTCGTCGAACAGTTCCAGCGCGCGCACCGGTGGGATGGCGCGATCGTGCACGTCGCCACTGATGAGGACCACGTCGACGGACTCCGCCCGGACGACCTCGACGAGGTGGTCGACGAACGCGGCCTGGGCCGGCAACAGGTCATGGCCGTGCAGGCCACGGCCGAGATGCCAGTCGGAGGTGTGCAGGGCGAGCATGCGAGCACGGTAGGCAGGCGCCCACGCCCGATTGGCACGGGGGTCCGCCGTGGTCGTGAAAGGTGCCGTTGTGCCGCCAGAACGCCCGATTCGTCCCCCGGTCCGCGTCCGGTCCGCACGGACCGGACGCGGGTGCCGCCCGGCGCCGGTAGCCTCAGCAGGGTGGGTTGCGCCGCGGCGCCCGCACTTACGGAGGATCCCGAAATGATCACCTCTGCGGAGGCTGTCCGAGACGTAGCAGTGCGCGCGAAGGCGGCGGCGGCCCTGCTGGCCCCGGTCAGCCGCGGTGAGAAGGACCGGGTGCTGCTCGCGATGGCCGAGGCGCTTCTCGCCCGGTCCGCGGAGATCCTCGCGGCCAACGCCGAGGACGTCGCGGCCGCGCAGGCGGCGGGAACTCCCGGCGCGATGGTCGACCGGCTCACCCTCACCCCGGCCCGCCTGGTGGGCATGGCCGACGGGCTGCGGCAGGTCGCCGTGCTGGACGACCCGGTCGGCGAGGTCGTGCGCGGGCGGCTGCTGCCCAACGGCATGGAACTGCGTCAGGTCCGCGTCCCGCTCGGCGTCGTGGGGATCATCTACGAGGCGCGGCCGAACGTCACCGTGGACGCCGCGGGGCTGTGCCTCAAAAGCGGCAACGCGGTGCTGCTGCGTGGCAGCGCGTCGGCGGTCCGGTCCAACACCGCCCTGGTGGAGGTCCTGCGCGACGTCGCCGCGGCGGGCGGTCTGCCGGCCGACGCGGTCCAGCTCGTCCCCGGTCTTGATCACGACTCCGTGAAGCACCTGATGCGGCTGCGGGGCCTCGTCGACGTGCTCATCCCCCGCGGCGGGGCCGGGCTCATCCGGGCGGTGGTGGAGGAGTCGACCGTGCCGGTCATCGAGACCGGGGTCGGCAACTGCCACGTCTACGTCGACGTCGACGCGGATCTTGACCAGGCGCTCGCGATCACCGTCAACGCCAAGACCCACCGGGTCTCGGTCTGCAACTCGGCGGAGACGCTGCTGGTGCACCGCGCGGTGGCGGAGCGGTTCCTGCCGCGGGTCCTGGCCGCGCTGCACGACGCGGGCGTCGCCGTGCACGGCGACGAGGCCGTGTGCGCGGTGGACCAGCGGGCCGTGCCCGCCACCGACGACGACTGGGCGGCCGAGTACCTGTCGCTGGACATGGCCGTCCGTGTCGTCGACTCGCTCGACGATGCGGTGGCACACATCCGCCGCTGGGGCAGTGGGCACACCGAGGCGATCGTCACCCGCTCGCTGAGCGCCTCCCGACGCTTCATCACGACGTGCGACTCGGCGGCGGTGATGGTGAACGCCTCGACCCGGTTCACCGACGGCGAGCGGTTCGGGATGGGCGCCGAGATCGGCATCTCCACCCAGAAGCTGCACGCCCGGGGGCCGATGGGCCTGCCCGAGCTGACCTCGACCACGTGGGTCGGCGTCGGCGACGGCCATCTCGTGAGCTGACCGGCACCGAGCGGTGGCCGGCGCCGCCGGATCCCGGTGCGCACCGCGGCCTCGCCCACCCAGGCTCGGACCAGAGCCGCAGACGGGTCGTAACCGCTCGTCTGCGGCTTCATCCTGGCACTATGGACGTGGCGATGCTTGACACTGGGACGGAAGGTGGCCATGTCGCTTCAGGAACACGCTTTCGCCGACGTCGCGGACGTGCGGGAACGCCTCCGCGGGACCGGGTACCTCGCGGACGATGCGATTGCCACCACGGTCTTCCTCGCCGACCGGCTGCGTAAGCCGCTGCTCGTGGAGGGGCCGGCCGGCGTCGGGAAGACCGAGCTTGCCAAGGCCCTGGCCACCGCCGTCGGCGCCGAGCTGATCCGCCTGCAGTGCTACGAGGGTCTCGACGAGGCCCGCGCGCTGTACGAATGGAACTACAAGAAGCAGTTGCTGCGCATCCAGGCGGGTTCCGGCGACGCAGGCGCGCAGGGCTGGCAGCAGGCCCACGACGACATCTTCAGCGAAGAGTTCCTGCTGTCCCGGCCGTTGCTGACGGCGATCCGTCGCGAGGAGCCGACGGTCCTGCTCATCGACGAGACCGACAAGACCGACGTCGAGGTGGAGGGCCTGCTGCTGGAGGTGCTGTCGGACTTCCAGGTGACGATTCCCGAGCTCGGGACGATCAGCGCGACCCAGCGCCCGTTCGTCATCCTCACCTCGAACGCGACCCGGGAGCTCTCCGAGGCACTCAAGCGGCGCTGCCTGTACCTCAACCTGGACTATCCCTCGGCGGAGCGGGAGAAGGAGATCGTGCTCTCCCGGGTACCGGACCTGCCGGAGAGGCACGCCGAGTCGCTGGTCCGGATCGTGCGTGCGCTGCGTGCGATGGAGCTGAAGAAGGCGCCGTCCATCGCCGAGACGATCGACTGGGCGCACACGGTGCTCGCGCTCGGGTTCGACACCTTCGACGAGGCGGCCGTCGCCTCCACCCTCGGCGTGGTGCTCAAGCACGCCAGCGACCAGGCCCGCGCCATCAGCCACCTCAAGCTCACCGCGAACTAAGGGGGCGCCGGCATGAACCTGCTGGACCGCACCGTCGAGTTCACCGCCGCCCTGCGCCGGGCCGGTGTCCCGGTCAGCAGCGCCGAGACGGTGGATGCAGCCCGCGCCGTCGGGGCCCTGGGCTGGGCCGACCGCGACGCCGTGCGGGCTTCGTTCGCCGCGACCCTGTGCAAGCGGCCGGTGTACCGGCCCGCCTTCGACACGCTGTTCGATCTGTACTTCCCGCCGCGCATCGGTGACGGTGTCTCGCTGGACGATCTCGCCGGCGACCCGACGGCCACCGGTGACGGCGAGCTGGAACCCGGCGATCTGACGCCGGAGGAGCTGGCGGCGCTGCGGCAGGCGCTGCGCGACGAGCTGCTCGACGCGTTGCGCGACGGCGACGACGAGGCGCTGCGCCAGCTCGCCCGCAAGGCGGTCAACGCGTTCGGCTCGTCGCAGGGCAGCGCCGGCCGCTCCTGGTTCCTGTACCGGGTGCTGCGCGCGATGTCCGCGGAGACGCTCATCGCCGACCTGCTCTCGGCGTTGCTGGGCGACTCCGAGCGCGGCGGCCTCGCCGAGCGGGCCGCCCGGCAGACGATCACCGATCGGATCCGCGATTTCGAGGAGCTGGTCGGCGCGGAAGTGCGGCGCCGGATGGCCGAGGAACGCGGCATCGAGGCGGTCGAGCGCAGCGCGGTCAAGCCGCTCAGCGACCAGGTCGAGTTCCTGCGCGCCTCCCAGCGTGACCTCGTCGAGCTGCGCCGCCAGGTCCAGCCGCTCGCGCGGCGCCTCGCGACCCGGCTGACCGCGCGGCGCCGCCTCGGCCGCACCGGTCGGCTGGACTTTCGGCGCACGGTCCGGGCGTCCCTGGCCACCGGCGGCGTGCCGGTGGACACCAAGCACCGCCCGCACAAGCCGCACAAACCCGAGCTCGTCGTGCTGTGCGACGTCTCCGGCTCGGTGGCGTCGTTCGCGCACTTCACCCTGATGCTGACGCACGCGCTGCGCGAGCAGTTCTCCAAGGTCCGCGCGTTCGCCTTCATCGACACCACCGACGAGGTGACCCGCTACCTGCGCGGCCTCGACCTCGGCGACATGATGGCGCGGATCTCCGCCGAGGCCGACCTGGTCTTCTTCGACGGGCACAGCGACTACGGCCACGCCATCGAGGTCTTCGCCGAAAAGTACCCGGAGGCGGTGGGGCCGAAGACGTCGCTGCTCATCCTCGGCGACGCACGGAACAACTACCGGTCGACGTCCGCGGCGGTGTTCCGGCGGCTGTGCGCGCAGGCCCGGCACTCCTACTGGCTCAACCCGGAGCCGCGCACCTACTGGGGTTCCGGCGATTCGGCGACCGACGTCTACGCCGAGCTGGTCGACGAAATGGTGGAATGCCGCAACATCGACCAGCTCCAGGACTTCATCGAGCGCCTGCTACCCGCCTGACCCGCTGCCGCCGGGCACGCCGGGCACCGGGGTGGCGTTCGCCGGCAGGCCGGGGCCGGGGCCGGGGACGGGGACGGTCAGGCTGACGGCGGGAACGGTCACGCCGGCGGCCGCGGGCCGCTCGGTGCGCTGGCGCGGGACGCGGCTCGTTCCCGGGTTCGTCCAGGCGGGCCGACGCCGCTGGACCGGCCGTTCGACGAGGTAGTACGACGCGCTCGCCAGACCCATGCTGATGACGAGTGCCACGCCCGCCGCGGGCACCCGCCCCACCCGGGGCATCAGCTTGTCCAGGGCCGTCCCGGTGACCGGGAAGTGCCAGAGGTAGAAGCTGTAGGAGATCCGGCCGATCCAGGTCATCACCCGGGTGCCGAGGAAGCGGGCGAGCCAGGTCGGGCGCTGCTGGTCCGCGGCGAGGACCGCGACGGCGGCGATCGCGGCCACCGCCGTGTAGCCCCCGTAGGCCAGCCAGTTCGGCCGGCCGTGCAGGTCCGGGCCGAACACGAACAGGGCGACCAGGGCCATCAGCGCCGCCGGTCCCAGCCGGGCGACGTCGCGCAGGATCTCCGCCTGACGGGGGCCGCGTACGCTCCAGCCCAGCGCCGGGGGCGCCACGGCCTGATGCCGCCACACCCCGAGTAGGCAGCCGACCATCAGCGAGTCGACGCGACCGTCGGGCCCGAAGTAGATCCGCAGGTTTTCCTGACCGTCCACGATGAGGATCTCCCGCCAGCTCACCACCAGCAGGATCGCGCTGATCAGCAGGGTCGGCAGCCGGCGTCGCAGCCGCGAACGGCCGCAGATCACCACCAGCGCCAGCGGCCAGAGCAGGTAGAACTGCTCCTCCATGGACAGAGTCCAGGTGTGACCGAACCACGAGTCGCCGCCGGGCGGGTTGAACGTCCGCTGAATGTTCGCCACGTAGAACACCGAAGCCAGGCCGTTCCAGAGGAACTGCACCTGATCGCTGTGGTCCTTGAGCAGCAGTACCAGCGGTATGCCGACAACGGCGAAGACGTAGAAGGCGGGCAGCAGCCGGAATGCGCGTCGCCCCCAGAAAGCGCGCAGCGAGATCCGCCCGGTGCGGTCGTGTTCGGCGAGGAGCAGGCCGGTGATGAGAAAGCCGCTGAGGACGAGGAACAGGTCGACGCCCAGGTAACCGCCCGGTAGCAGGCCCATGTGATGGACGAAGACGGCCAGGACCGCGATGGCCCGCAGCCCGTCGAGGGCCGGATTGTGCGGTTTCGTCGGCGTGGGCGTGAAGGCGTCGGACACACCGGCCCCCGCGTCTGACGATGCCGGAATCGTGCCGTCCGGTGGGGCGTTTTCGGGTGAGGCTGTCATGGTCTCCCCCCAAGGATCCACACTACGAGTGCGCTGAGCACCGTTGCACGGTAGTCGCCCGGGTAGGGGAGATGGGCGGGATGCGGAGAGTCAGCCGCGGGTGAGGGCGGCGTCGACGATCGCCTGGGCCTGCGTGATCACCTCGTCGAGGTGCTGCGGGCCGCGGAAGCTCTCCGCGTAGATCTTGTAGACGTCCTCGGTGCCGGACGGGCGGGCCGCGAACCAGGCGTCGTCGGTGACGACCTTCACCCCGCCGATCGCGGCGCCGTTGCCGGGCGCATGTGACAGCGCGGCGGTCACCGGGGCGCCGGCCAGCGTGTCCGCGCTCAGGCTCGCCGGCGTGAGGGCCGCCAGGATCTTCTTCTGCGCGGGCGTGGCGGGGGCGTCGACCCGCCGGTACGACGGCGCGCCGTGCAGCTCGGTCAGCTCCCCGTACAGCACCCCGGGATCCCGGCCGGTGACCGCCGTCATCTCCGCGGCGAGCAGGCAGGCGATGAGGCCGTCCTTGTCCGTCGTCCACACCCCGCCGCCGCGGCGCAGGAACGACGCGCCCGCGCTCTCCTCCCCGCCGAAGCCGAGGGTGCCGTCGGTGAGCCCGTCGACGAACCACTTGAAGCCGACCGGCACCTCGACGACGCCGCGGCCGATGCCCGCACCGACCCGGTCGATCATGCTGGAGCTCACCAGGGTCTTGCCGATCGCCGTGCCCGCGGGCCAGTCGGCACGGTGGCCGAACAGGTAGGCGATCGCCGCGGACAGGTAGTGGTTCGGGTTCAGCAGCCCGGCGCCCGGGGTGACGATGCCGTGTCGGTCGGCGTCGGCGTCGTTGGCGAGCGCCACGTCGAAGGACCCGGCGAGGCGCAGCAGAGAGGCCATCGCGTAGGGCGACGACGGATCCATCCGGATCTTGCCGTCCCAGTCCGTCGTCATGAACGCAAACGTCGGGTCGACGGCGGTGTTGACGACCTCGAGGTCGAGTTTGTACCGCTCGGTGAGCGCCTGCCAGTAGACCAGGCTCGCGCCGCCGAGCGGATCGACGCCGATGCGGACGCCGGCGGCGCGGATCGCGTCGAGGTCGACGACGTCGCCCAGGTCGGCGACGTACGCGCCGACGTAGTCGTGCACCACCGCCGCCGCGCGGGCCCGCGCGTAGGGTACCCGGGTGACGCCGGCGAGACCGGCCTCGAGCAGGGCGTTCGCCCGATCCTGGATGACCTTGGTGGCGGCGGTGCCGGCCGGTCCGCCGTGGGTCGGGTTGTACTTGAAGCCACCGTCGGCCGGCGGGTTGTGCGACGGCGTCACCACGATCCCGTCGGCGAGGCCACGCCCGGCTGTGGCGCCCGCCGCGGTGATGCCGAGGTGGCGGTTGTGCCCCAGGATGGCGTGCGAGATCACCGGGGTCGGCGTTGCCTCGCCGTCCGGGGCGATGCGCACCGGCACGCCGTTCGCGACGAGCACCTCCAGGGCGGTGGCCAGCGCCGGGGCGGACAGGGCATGGGTGTCGATCCCCAGGAACAGCGGCCCGTCGACGCCCGCCGCCGCCCGGTAGTCGCAGATCGCCTGGGTGGTGGCGAGAATGTGGTCGGCGTTGAAGGAGCCGCGCAGCGCCGATCCACGGTGCCCGGACGTCCCGAACGACACCCGCTGGGCGGGGTCCGCGGGATCGGGACGGACATCGTGATACGCGGCGAGCAGGGCGTCCACGTCGATGAGGTCCTCGGGGGCGGCGGGCTGCCCCGCGCGCGGGCTGGTCGGCATGGGCGGCGCCTCCTCGCGGTGGAACAAGGGTGGCCCGGCGGCCTGCGGCCAGCCTAGTCGGGTCGTCCCCCACGGGGTCGATGCGTCCCGGGGGCGATGCGTCCCGAGGTCACCGGCTCGCCGTGGGCCGCTGGTGGGCGGGTTTGTGGGACATCTCCCGTCCGGCCGCCGGCTGCGCGCGTGCCGGTCCTGCGGCGTTACTGTCCCGTCGTGCGACTCGGTGTGATGGGTGGGACCTTCGATCCCGTTCACAACGGGCACCTCGTCGCTGCCAGCGAGGTGGCCGCCCTGTTCGACCTCGACGAGGTCGTGTTCGTGCCGAGCGGGCAGCCCTGGCAGAAGGTCCACCGCGTGGTCTCGGACCCGGAGGACCGTTACCTGATGACCTTCCTCGCCACCGCGGAGAATCCGCAGTTCACCGTCAGTCGGGTCGAGATCGACCGGGGCGGGGCGACCTACACCATCGACACCCTGCGCGACCTGCGCGGAGCCCGGCCGGACGACGAGCTGTTCTTCATCACCGGCGCCGACGCGCTCGCCCAGATCTTCACCTGGCGTGACCATCGTGAGCTCTTCGGGCTGGCGCACTTCGTCGGGGTCAGCCGCCCCGGCTACCAGCTTGCCCTGGACGCCGCGCTGCCGGCGGACTCGGTGAGCCTGCTGGAGGTGCCGGCGCTGGCGATCTCGTCCTCCGACATTCGGAAGCGGGTCGGGAGCGGCGCCCCGATCTGGTATCTCACGCCGGACGGCGTCGTGCGCTACATCGCCAAGCGGCACCTCTACCAGCCGCCGGCCTGACCCGGCGCCGGGGCCGCTGCCGGACCATCCCGAACCGTGCCCGGTGCGCTGTTATCACGGTTTTCGGGCCGTCGCCGACCTGATGGGTGCACTGCCCGGGCGGGGATGTGTCACGCTGGACTTAGCCGCCCGACCCCGGGTGGTGCGCGGGCCGACCGGTGGCGGCCGTCCCGCGGACGTCACCACCCTGGAGACCCTCAGCGTGACCGCTTCCCCGCGAGCCGTCGAACTCGCCCTCGCCGCAGCGCAGGCGGCGGCCGACAAGCTCGGCCACGACCTGCTCATCCTCGACGTGAGCGAGCGGCTCGCCATCACTGACTGCTTCGTGCTCGCCTCCGCGGGCAACGAGCGGCAGGTCAAGGGCATCGTCGACGAGGTCGAGGAGAAGTTGCGCCCACTCGGGGCCAAGCCCGTCCGGCGCGAGGGGGAGCGGGAGGGCCACTGGGTCCTGCTCGACTTCGTCGACGTCGTCGTGCACGTCCAGCGGGACGAGGAACGCGTCTTCTACTCCCTGGAACGGCTGTGGAAGGACTGCCCGGTGATCCCGTTCACCGACGCGACCGTCGGCGCCGCGGCCGGCGCCGCAACCTCGGCCTCGGCCTCCGGGGCGTCCTCCGCGGCCGGCTCGCTCGGCGGTGGTTCGGCGAACGCCTTGTGAGGCTGCTGCTCTGGCGGCACGGCCGGACCACCTGGAACGACGTCGGTCGCTTCCAGGGGCACGCGGACCCGCCCCTCGACGCCACGGGGCGGGCCCAGGTCGCCGCGGTGGCCCCGATCATCCGGGCGATGCGTCCGGAACTGGTCGTCTCGTCCGATCTGCAACGCTGCCGGGACACCGCGGCCGGCCTCGACCTGCCGTGGCGGGCCGACGCACGGCTGCGCGAGATCGATCTCGGGTCGTGGTCCGGGCTGACCGGCGCCGAGGCGGCCGTCCGCTTCCCCGCGGAGGACCGCGCCTGGCGCCGCGGCGAGGACGTGCGCCGCGGCGGCGGGGAGACCTACCTCGAGGTCGCCCGGCGTGCCGGGGCGGTCTTCGACGAGGTTCGCGCCGAAGGGCTGCCGTCCGAGCCGGACGGGCTCGTCGTGTTCGTGCTGCACGGCGGCACCGCCCGCTCGCTGATCGGCCGCATCCTCGGCCTGCCGCCGGAGCTGTGGTGGCACTTCGGGCCGCTGGCGAACTGCCGCTGGTCGGTCCTCCGCGTCGTCGAGGGCGGGTACCGGCTCGCCGAGCACAACGCGGGCCCGCTGCTGACCGGTAAGGTCGGCATCGCCGGATCGGGTCTGTCCGAGTCTCTCCTGCCAAGCCAGGGGGCCCCGACGGAGTCCGACACGGAGCCTGTACACTTGCCGAAGTAGCCCACCAGGCGCGGCGGTAACGGTGCCAGGGGGCGACACGCCGAGGTTCACTCGGTCTGATATAAATGAACAGCAGTTGGGGCTGTGGCGCAGTCTGGTAGCGCATCACACTGGCAGTGTGAGGGTCAGGGGTTCGAATCCCCTCAGCTCCACGAGACTTTGGGCGTCTTGTTTTCTCCCTTTGGGGGGAGAAACAGGGCGTCTCTTTTATTTTGCCGGGGGGCCGAGCCCCCCCGAAACCCCCCACGAACTTGCCCGGGGTTGGGGTTGGGGT
>NZ_JANEZT010000145.1 GCF_025403405.1 Frankia tisae | reverse complement strand
GTTCCCGCCCGCAGGCGTTGTCGCAGGTAGCGGGCTCGGGCGGCGGGCAAAGCGGGGAAGTGACGCCAGGCGGCTCGCCCCGTACGGCCCCGGCCGTTGGCCCCGGCGGGTCCTGGCCGTCCGGCCAGGTGGCAGGGTGGGCCTATCGGCCCGTCCCCGGCTGGGCCGATCGACCCGGTGTCCGGCTGGCCCCTCTGGGCGAGACGGCTCCTGTGGCCCGTGATAAGGCGCGGAGGTGGGGAGCGAAACACCCGGACGTGCCGTCCGGAAGTGCCTGATCAAGGGTGAATTCTCGCGAACGGCGCACGGTTGGTCGCTCCACGTTCACCTGCATGGCGCAATTTGATTGCTGGGGGTCCCTGCTCGTGCCCTCCACCGCTAGTCCTGGCATGCTCAGGACCGTGGAGGATCTGCTTGCCCGCGTACCGCTGTTCGTCGGGCTCTCCGAGCAGGATCGGCTGGCCCTCTCCGACCATCTTGATCGGCAGGACGTCACCCGCGGGGACGTGCTGTTCCGTGAAGGAGATGTCGGTGACCGGGTCTTCGTGGTTCTGTCCGGAAAGGTGAAGATAGGGCGTCAGTCTGCCGACGGCCGGGAGAACCTGCTGTCCGTAATGGGTCCTGGTGACCTGTTCGGGGAGCTTTCGTTGTTCGACCCCGGCCCACGCACGGCTACCGCGACCGCGGTCACGGACGCGTCGTTGCTGTCGCTGGAGCACACCGCGCTGCGGCCCTGGCTGCGTTCCCGCCCCGAGGCGGGCGCAATGCTGCTGCGCGTGCTTGCCCGTCGGCTTCGTCGCACCAATGACAACGTCGCGGACATGGTGTTCACGGACGTTCCCGGTCGGGTGGCGAAAGCCCTGCTCGACCTGGCGGAGCGGTTCGGTGAGCCAGCGCAGCCCGGCAACGAGGCGGCCGGTGTCCGGGTTGAGCACGGGCTTACCCAGGAGGAGCTGGCCCAACTGGTCGGCGCCTCCCGGGAGACGGTGAACAAGGCGCTCGCCGACTTCGCCACCCGAGGCTGGCTACGCCTGGACTCCCGCGCCGTCGTGCTGCTTGACCGCGAACGGTTGTCTCGCCGAGCCCGCTAGCCCCGGCGCTCGTCGCGCACCGTCCCGGCGCCCGCCCGGACGACCCGCCAGCTCCGTACGCCCCGCCGATGACCCACGCCCACGCCCAGCCGAACAGCCGTACTTCCGCGCCCCGCGTTACGCCCGCACCCGTTGCCGGCGTGCGGGTCGCCCCCGATGGACGACCCGCCCGCCGGCTCCTTACCTCTGCACGCCGGGACCTCTGCACGCCGGGCGGTCTGACCGCACCGGGCCCACCTCGGGCGCCGACCGGGCGCAGGAAACAGCGCGCCACGTCCGCCGCGGCACCCTGGTTCAGCCGCCGCTTGCGACCGCGGCAGGGAGGGTCGCATCCGGTCCGTCGGCAGGGCTTCCATCGCCGGCCGGTCCGTCGCTGCCCACGGGGTTGCGGGTGCCGGCCGAGCCTCCGCTGGGCGGCAGGCTGGCCAGCAACCGCCTGGTCTGCGGCGCCTCGCTGACGGCCCCGGTCGCGGTGGCCGCGGCCAGCGCGCGCAGGTAGGCGCTGCGGCCGCCCTCGAGATCGCCGTTGGCGACGAGGGCCGTGCCCAGTGCCCGGTATCCCAGCACCTGGGCGCGGACGTCCTCGGCGTCCACGGCGACTGCCCGCCGGGCGACCTCGAGCGCCTCGGCTGGCTGGCCCGCGTCCAGCAGGATGCCGGCGAGGTGCGCGTACGCCTGCCTGCGGGGGAACATCAGCGTCGCCGGCTCGCTCGCCGACAGCGCCTCCCGCAGCAGCTCCAGCGCCGCCCCGGTCCGGCCGCGGGCGCGGGCGATCTGGGCGACGAGCACCTTTGCTCCAAGCTGGGCGTGCGGGTGCAGCTCCAGGTGCTCGAGGTCGGTGAGGGCGATCTCGGCGGCCTGCGCGGCCTTGTCGACCTCGTCGGCGTCGAGCAGGGTCAGCCCGAGCAGCACCCGTGCCAGGGCGCCGACGACCACGTGGCCGCGCTCGGCGGCCTGGTCGCAGGCCTGCTCCAGGTACCGCGCCCCGCGGGCCGGCTCTCCCGCGCCGCGAGCGGCGAGCCCCCGGGCGACCAGTACCAGCATCGATCCCCACGTGTACTCGGAGTTCTCGAACAGCTCCGTGGCCCGCTGCGCGTGGGACTCGGCGGCGGCGATGTCCCCCAGCTCCGCGGCCGCGATCGCGTCCACGGTCAGACAGACGCCCATGCCCCACTGCTCGCCCACGGAACCCGCGATCTCGATGAGTTCGCGGGTCAGCTTGCGGGCCCGGGTGAGCTGGCCGGACAGCAGCAGTACCAGTGCCTCGGTACCCCGGCACCAGCCGAGCCCGCCGGTGTCCTCCAGCCGCTCGAACACCGCCGACGCCTCACGCAGCGTCCGCTCGGCCCGGGGGTAGTCCCCGCGGGTGGTGGCGCTCCAGGCCAGGTGCTGCAGCGCCCAGCCGACGCCGCGCGGGTCGTCGACCTGGCGGGCGATCCCGAGGGCCTCGCGATACCGGTCCTCGGCCGCGCCGATCCGGCCGGCGTTGTACTCCAGCATGCCGAGCCGGCGCAGCGCCGCGGCCGTGGCCCGCTCGTCGCCGGCCTGGCGGGCCGATTCCAGCGCGGTGAGCAGGCACTGGGCGGCCTCCTCCGTCCGGCCCTGCTTCTGGCGCAGCTCCCCGAGCACGGAGAAGGCGGCGGCGCGGCGGGCGGGCGCGCCGGCACGCAGCGCCGGGCGCAGGGTGCGCTCGGCCTCGTCGAGGTGACGCAGCCCCACCAGGGCCTCGGCGTGCAGCACCCGGACGACGTTGTCCTCCTGTGTGTCGATCATGCCCCGGCCGAGCCGGCGGGCACTGGCGAGCAGGTCGGCCGCGGTCCGGTGATCGTCGCGGGCGAGCGCCGCCCGGGCCAGCCGGACATGCGCATGGAACCCGGACATGCGGGACGACCAGGCCGGGTCGCTCGGCGGCAGGCCCATCGAGGCGGCCAGATCGTAAGCACGCAGGGCGTGACCGGCGACGAAGGTCGACACCGAGCGGGAGCTGCCGATCATCGCCGTGACACCCCAGCGGGCAGCCGTGGCGTGCCGGCGGGCCCGCTCGACCTTCGGCAGGCCGGCGTACGCGACGTCCCGGGCCATCGGGTGGACGAAGCGCCAGCGGGTCTCGGCGGCCCGCGGCGGGCGGACGAGCTGGCGTTCGGTCAACACCTCCAGCGCGCGGGTGACCTCGCCGGCTGGCCGCTCGTCGACCATCGGCAGCGCCTCCGCGGGGAACCGCCGGCCGAGCACCGCCGCGGCCCGTAGCACCGCCTTGGCGGCCGGGTCCAGATCGTCGATGCGGGCGGCGAGCACGGACTGCACGCCGGCGGGCAGCGGGGTCTCGGCCAACGAACCGTCGAGTACCAGCTCGCCGCCGCCGCCGCCGTCGCCGGTGCCGGTGCCGGTGCCGGCGGAGGGGTGCAGCAGGCGCCGGTCGATGAGGAGGTTGAGCAGCTCGACGAGGAAGAACGGGTTGCCGTGCACCCGGGCGAGCAGGTCGTCGCGGGTGCGCGGCTCCAGCGTCTTGTCCCGTAGGTGGCTTTGCAGCAGCAGGCCGGATGCCTGCGTGCTCAGCGGCTGCAGGTCGATGCGCCGGATCCGCGGCAGGGTGGCCAGGCGGGGGTCGGCGCGGTCGAGCAGAACGAGCAGCACCGGCCCGGACAGGCGGGAGGCAAGCCGGCTCATCGCATCGCTGAGCTGGCTCGTCGCCCACTCCAGATCGTCGATCAGCACCAGGATGGGCCCGGAGCGCGCCAGCGCGCTGAGTAGCAGCGCGACGGCCTCCACCGTTGCCTCCGTGGCGCGCTGTTCGGCCTCCTCGATGTGGGAGGCGCGGGCCGCCGGGTCACCCGGGGTGGTGGCCGGGATGGTGGAGCGCCGGTCCAGTGGCACGCCGAGCAGAAGGAGTAAGCGGTCGGCGATGCCGCCGGGCAGCCGCGCCCCGGTGAGAGGGTGGGCCAGGCCCGCCACGGTGCGCCGGACCCGGTCGGCCACCCGGTCGAGCGAGTCGCCGTCCGTGACGCCGCAGGCGTTGCGCACGACGTCGACGAGGGGGGCGAGCCCGCGACCGTCGCCGTGGCGGACCGTGCGTCCCCACAGCGCCACTGTGCCGGGGGTCTGCTCCGCCCGGTTCGCCAGCTCGCTGGCCAGCCGGGTCTTGCCAATCCCGGCCTCGCCGACGATCAGCGCGACCTCCGGCGAGCGCCGGGTGACGACCTCGGCGAACAGGGTCTCCAGGACGGCCAGCTCCGCGTCGCGGCCGAGGAACGGTGCGTCGTCGGCGAGCCCCGGCCGGGCGACGTTGGACGGGCGCAGGCTGATCAGCTCCCAGGCCGGGACCGGTTCCCGCTTGCCCTTGAGAACGAGATCGGCCAGCTCGCGCCAGCTCGCCACCGACCCGGTCGCCAGCACCGTCTCGCGGCCCGCATACACGGTGCCGATCGTGGCTGCGGCCGACAGCCGGGCCGCGGTGTTCACCGTGTCGCCGATCACCGTGTACGAGATGGCCGCCTGCACCCCGGCCAGGACCTCGCCGGTGTTGATCCCGATCCGCAGGCCGAGGCGGCCCTCAGCGCTGTCGCCGGCGGTGTCCTGCACCAGCCGGCGGACGGTCTCCTGCATCGCGGCGGCGGCCCGCACGGCGCGTTCCGGGTCGTCCTCGTGGGCGGTCGGCGCGCCGAACACCGCCATGATGCCGTCGCCGGTGAGGTTGTCGACGCGGCCGCCGACCTCGTCGATCTCGTGTGCCAGCGCCGCGAGCACCCGGTCGGTCATTTCACCGACGCGCTCCGGGTCGCGATTGTCAGCCCAGCCGGTGAAGTCGGACAGGTCGCCGAACAGCACGGTGACGACGCGCCGCTCCGGGACCTCGGACGCGGGGGCTTCGGCCGAATCGAACTCCAGGCCGCAGCTGTAGCAGAACCGCCCGCCGGGGACGGCCGCCGAGCCGCACCGGGGGCAGCGCAGCGGCCCTGTGTGCGGCGCGGTGATCACCATGGTCGCGGTCCGGGGCGTGGGGATCGCGCGGGCACCCTCATCTGCGGGCCTCCCGGAGTAGGGACGTCACCGGTGCCGCGTCTCGCCCGACCGGGTGGCCACGGGCCGCCCCGGACCGGTCGCTCGGTCTCCGGCTGGTCAAAGTGGTCATCCTGCGCACGAGCGGTTCCCTCCGCGCCAGAGTTTAGTGGTCTGGGTCTCGTTCCCGGGATCGCCTCCCGGCGGGTGACCGACCGCAGCCGCGTTGGTGCCTTCCGGTGGTATCGGGGTCGCCCGGCCTCGCCGCTGGGCGCCGTCGAGGCCGGATCGGGTGCCGTCCGTCCCTGGCCGGCCACCCCGGTCTACCTGGTCGGCGCCCGTGGGAAGGGCTGACGGGACCTGGCCCGCGGCCGATGGCGCAGGTCCGCACGAGTGGCCCCGCTCACGATCGCCGTGAGGATATATCGCAAAATGCGGTCAAAGAGACGAACCCGCAGTGCCTGGCTCGTTCAGGGGATGTCGGGATGCTCCCGCAAGTAGTCCAGTTGGGCCCGGACGGAAAGCTCGGCCGCGAACCACAGCGCCCGGTCGGTATCCGCGTACACCCGACGGACCACGTCGGCAGGATCGGCCTCGGCGGCGTCGACCCCGGCGTCCGCAAGCGCACGGCGGACCTGGTCCAGGCGGGCCCGGCGGTGGGCCAGGTAGTGCTCCGCGGCACGGCCGGCGGCGGGCAGCTCCGGGCCGTGCCCCGGCAGCACCGTGGTATCCCCCAGCTCCTGCAGCAGTCGCAGGCTGTCGAGGTAGTCCCCGAGACGCCCGTCGGGGTGGGCGACGACGGTGGTGCCGCGGCCCAGGATCGTGTCCCCGGTGAGCACCGCCGGTCCGGACGGCGGGCCGACGGTGCCGGCGGCGTCCGCGTGGGGGCTCGGCACCGAGCGCTCGTCCCCGCTGAGCAGGAACGACAGCGAGTCCGAGGTGTGGCCGGGGGTGGGCAGCACGCGCAGCTCGATCCCCGCGGTGGCGATCACGTCACCGGCGATGAGCCCCTCCGACCCGAGGCGGTGCGCCGGGTCCAGCGCGCGGACCGAGGCGCCGGTGAGCCGGTGCAACACGGCGGCGCCCGCGCTGTGATCGGCGTGTCCGTGGGTGAGCAGGATCAGCTCGACGCGTCCGGCGGCCGCCACCGCGGCCAGGTGCCCGGCATCGTCGGGGCCGGGATCCACCACCACGCACCCCGGTTCGCCCGCGGCGCGCAGGAGCCAGGTGTTGGTGCCGTCCAGCGTCATCGGACCCGGGTTCGGTGCCAGCAGCACCGCGGCCAGCGGGGTGACCTGTCGAGGAGTCGTCATGGACTCAAGCCTTACCGCTGGACCGGCCCGCTGTCGCCCGGCGGGTCGTAGGCCTCGTCGTGCGGCAACAGCAGGTGTGCCTCCCCACCGCTGACGAGGATCTTCGGCATGATCGGTGACAGGTCGCGGGCGTGGGCGGCGGCGAGGACCGACGCGACGTCGTCGTGCTCGCACAGCTCGGCCAGCGTGAACGCGGTGGGCGGCAGCATGCCCAACGTGCCGGCGGCGTGGCGCTCGAGCGCGTCGGCGGGACGCATCCACTCCATCCGGTCGGCCTCCCCGGAGGGCTGCTGCGGGGTCTGGCCGCCGGGCAGGGCGGCGACGAAGAACCGGGTGTCGTAGCGCCGCGGCTCGATCTCCGGGGTGACCCACCGGGCCCAGGGCGCGAGCAGGTCGGCCCGCAGCGCCAGGGCGTGGCGGCGCAGCAGTTCGCTCAGCCCGAGCTCGTGGCGCTCCAGTGCCCGGCGGGCCTCGGCGCGTGCCGTCGGGTCGAACGCCTCCGTGGCGCCCGTGCCGCCGGCCGGGTCCGGCGTGACGGCACCGGCCAGCAGCACGCCGCACTCCTCGAAGGTCTCGCGCACCGCGGCGCACACCAGAGCCCGGGCGAGCGCGGGGTCCGCGTCGAGCGCGTGCATCACCTCGGTGACCGGGGGACCGGCCCAGGGCACGTCGGGCCCCATGTCGGTCGGATCCACCCGGCCGCCGGGGAACGCGTACATCCCGCCGGCGAAGGCCATCCCCGCCACCCGCCGCAGCAGGTAGGCCTCGAGGCCGCGACCGCTCGGCGCGTCACGCAGCAGGACGACCGTGGCGGCGTCCCGCACGGGCGCCACGGAGCTCGCCGGGGACTGTGCCGCCCCCGCCCCCGCCCCGGGAGCGGCGGGGTCACGGACGACGACCAGCGACCGTTGCAGCCGGCCGAGCAGGGCAGCCTTGTGATCGACCATAGGGGTGATGCTAGTGACGACCACCGACGACCGTCGCCGGTTGAGTTCGAACCTCATCGCCCGGACCGCGGCGATCCGGCTCAGTAGGCGGCGGCGGCCACCCGGGCTACCACCTCGAGTTCCACCGGAGCCCCCAGCGGCAGCGCGGCTACCCCGACCGCCGATCGGGCGTGTCGGCCGGCGTCGCCGAAGACGTCGACGAACAGCTCACTCGCCCCGTTGAGGACCGCAGGCTGCGCGGTGAACCCGGCGGCGCTCGCGACGAATCCGACCAGCTTGACGATCCGGATGATCCCGTCCAGACCGCCGGCCTGCGCGGCGACGGCCGCCAGCGCGTTGAGCGCCGCGATCCGGGCCAGCTCCGCCGCGTGCTCGGCGTCGACCGCCTCGCCGACCAGGCCGGTGGCGACCAGCCGTCCGTCGACGATCGGCAGCTGCCCGGCGGTCCAGACCAGATCGCCGTCACGGACCGCGGGGAGGTAGGCGCCCGCCGGGCTCGCCACCGGCGGCAGCGTCAGTCCCAGCCCGGCCAGGCGGGTACTCGGGCTGGTCATCTCAGGACTGGCCCCTGGGCCGCTTGAAGTAGGCGACGAGGCCCTCGGGGTTCGTGGGGCTGGGGACGACCTGCACAAGCTCCCACCCGTCCTCGCCGAAGGTGTCGAGGATCTGCTTGGTGTTGTGGATCAGCAACGGGGCCGTGAAGTACTCCCACTTCGTCTGCATGACACCGGACCTTAGAGCATCCGGTCGGCGGCCCCGGACACCTCGTCCCGCCGCCGGCCAGTGCGCCGCCGCGCGGGCGCTCACCGCCTTCCGGCATGGCGAGGGCCGGGCACGCGGGTACGGTCGAGCGTGTGAGCGGCAAGCGCACCGTGACCGAGGACTCCGACGACGAGGCGGGCGGTCCGTGGGACCGTCGGCTGCATATCGTCACCGGTAAGGGCGGAACCGGTAAGACGACGATGGCGGGCGCGCTCGCGGTGGCGCTGGCTACCGGCGGTCGCCGGATCCTGCTCACCGAGGTCGAGGGCCGCCAACAGATCGCCCAGCTGTTCGACACGCCGCCGCTGCCCTACCAGGAGCGCAAGGTGGCCAGCGCGCCCGGCGGCGGCGAGGTGTTCGCGCTCGCGATCGACGCGGACGAGGCCCTGCTGGAATACCTGGAGATGTTCTACAACCTGCGTCGGGCCGGGAAGGCACTGAGCAAGATCGGCGCGGTGGACTTCGCGACCACGGTCGCGCCCGGGGTGCGCGACGTGCTGCTCACCGGCAAGGTGAAGGAGGCCGTCAACCGCCCTGATGCCACCCGTCCGGGGGGGCTTGCCTACGACGCGGTCGTGCTCGACGCGCCGCCCACCGGGCGGATCTCCCGCTTCCTCAACGTGACCGCCGAGGTCGCCGGCCTGGCCAAGATGGGTCCCATCCGCGCCCAGGCCGACAGCGTGATGGCAGTGTTGCGGCCCGAACGTGCCGCCGTGCATCTGGTCACACTGCTGGAGGAGATGCCCGTCCAGGAGACCGTGGACGGTGTCGCCGAGCTCACCCGGGTCGGGCTGCCGCTCGGCGGGGTGATCGTCAACATGGCGCGCTCGCCGCTGCTGAAGGCCAGCCAGTCGCGGCTGGCCCGCCGCGGTGAGCTCGACCGGGAGGAACTCGCCGCCGGGATCAAGGAGGCGGGCCTGGAGCCGACTCGAGACCTGGTCGACGCGTTGGCCTGGGAGGCGGCCCAGCACGCCGACCGGGTGGTGCTGGAGACGGCCGAGCGGGCCGAGATCGCCGCGCTCGGCCGCCCGGTGTACGAGATGCCGCTGGTCGCGGACGGGGTCGATGTCGGCACGATCTACCGGTTTGCGGAGATGCTGCGCGCGCAGCAGATGGTGGGGTGAGCGCCGTGGGCCCGACGCCCGGCGACGAGCGGCCGCAGGCCGAGGCGAGTTCCCGGTCGACCAGAGCCACGGCGAGACCGGCGAAGGCGGCTGGCACCGCGAAGGCTGGCACCGCGAAGGCTGGCACCGGGGGGAGCGGCGGGGCGAAGACCGAGGGCACCCGGCGCCGCTCCGCAGGGCCGGCGGGACCTGCCGCGGCCCGGTCCGCCGGGTCCGCGACCCGCCGGGTCCGGCCGCACCCGGCGGGGGCGCCGCTGCTCGACGTCGACGCGATGCTCGACACCGAGCGCATCATCGTCTGCTGCGGCTCGGGCGGCGTCGGCAAGACCACCACGGCCGCGGCGCTGGCGCTGCGCGCCGCCGAGCGCGGGCGCGACGTGGTGGTCCTGACCATCGACCCGGCGCGCCGGCTCGCCCAGTCGCTGGGACTGACCGCGCTCGACAACACCCCGCGCGAGGTGGCCGGGGTCGACGGCTCCGCCGGCGGGCGCCTCGACGCGATGATGCTCGACATGAAGCGGACGTTCGACGAGATCGTCCTGGCTCACAGCACTCCCGAGCGGGCCGAGGCGCTGCTCGCGAACCCCTTCTACCAGTCGCTGTCGTCCTCCTTCTCCGGGACGCAGGAGTACATGGCGATGGAGAAGCTCGGCCAGCTCGACGCGTCCGACGAATGGGACCTCATCGTCGTCGACACGCCGCCCACCCGGTCGGCTCTGGACTTCCTCGATGCGCCGACGCGGCTGGGCACGTTCCTGGACGGGCGCCTGCTGCGTCTGCTGCTCGCGCCGGCCAAGGCCGGCGGCCGGGCCTACGCGAAGGTGCTCGGCGTCGGCCTCGGCATGTTCACCAAGGTGATCACCAAGGTGCTCGGCGCCCAGCTGCTCATGGATGTCAGCCAGTTCGTCGCCGCCCTGGAGACGATGTTCGGCGGCTTCCGGGCCCGGGCGGAGGAGACCTACCGCCTGCTCGGCAATCCTGGCACCTCGTTTGTTGTCGTCGCCGCGCCCGAGGCGGCGGCGCTGCGCGAGGCCTCGTACTTCGTCGACCGGCTTGATGCGGAGGGGATGCCGCTGGCCGGGCTGGTGGTGAACCGGACGCACCACAGCGACGCGACGGTGCTCACCGCCGAGCGCAGCCTGGCGGCCGCCGAAAACCTCGACGAGCACGGGGAGCATCCACTCGCGGCGGCGGTGCTACGCATTCACGCCGAGCGGGTGCGGCTGGCCAGCCGGGAGGCGCGGCTGCGGGAGCGGTTCACCAGCGCCCATCCCGACACCCCGCTGGTGGAGGTGGAGGCGCTGTCCGAGGACGTGCACGACCTGGCGGGGCTGCGCGAGATCGGCGCCGCGCTGGCTCGGGTCGAGCGGCTGGAACGGGCCGGCTGAGACTCGGCCGGCGGCGAGGACTGCGTTCCGAACCGGGACGACGCTGTCCTCGGGCGGAATCGGGTGCGCGTCACGGGCTGGTGGCCCGTGTCGGTGATGCAGACTAACCGGCGGACGCTGATCGATGATCAGCCTGGGCGTCGGCGAGCAGCTTGCGCCAGGACGTGACGTCCGGGCGGCGACGCAGCAGCGCTCGGCGCTCCCGTTCGGTCATGCCGCCCCAGACGCCGAACTCGACATGGTTGTCGAGGGCGTCGGCGAGGCAGTCGGTGCGGACGGCGCAGCCGAAGCACCGGGTCTTCACCCGGTTCTGGGCGGCGCCCTGGACGAACAGCTCATCCGGGTCGAGGTCGCGACAGGCGGCGTGGGCCGTCCAGTCGCCGTCGACGGTGGAACCCACAAGGAGGGTCGGGTTGACGCGGTGGGTCGTGCTGACGGCGGGGGCCAGGCTTCTGGTCATGCCACCTGCCTTTCTTCTCGAGTCCGGGTCAGGGGGCCCGTGCGGGTGGTGACGTGGCGTTGACCCGAAACCGTACGGAGTGGCGTGGCCACGGCACAGACCCCACACGGGTGGTTGTCCATATGACTAGTCCGGGCCATTGATCCGGATCGCCTCAGTAGTGCGGTCTGTGACAACCGTATGTCGGATGGGTGACATTCAGGTATCGCACTGGAGGTCTAGTAGTTCTTCCATGGTCCCGATGTCTGGCTGACATGGGAACTTCCACACAAAACCCACTCCAACCCGGTAGCCCGTTGGTGGGCATGGTGGGCCCGCGTCGGGCGTGGTGATGTGGAGGTCGTCACGCTAGTCCGAGGCTCGCCGTCGGAGGCCGGTCAAGCCATCCGCCGCCGCAATTGCGGCGTCCCAGGTCGAGGCCTTATCGCCCCGCTTGGACGGTCTCCTGACCGTCGTTGTACCGGCCTGCCCGACGAGGGTGAGGAGGGTTGATCAGATGTTGGCCCGTATGCTCCGACTGGTGTCCCAGCCTGGCTGGACGGAGATCCGCCGATGACCACGCCCCCTGGGCACCCAGTGCCCCCTGGGCACCCAGTGCCCCCTGGGCAGCCGCCCCCTCGGCGCCGGCCGGCGCCGGCCGGGCCGGCGTCCGCCGGTTCCGCGCGGGGCCGCGAGGTCGGTGACCTCTACCGACCGAGATCTTTCGCCGTCACCTGGCGTGGCTCGCACGGCCGGGGCGGCACCGTCGGCCGCAGCGGCACCGGGGGGCGCAGCGGCACCGGGGGGCGCAGCGCGCGCCGGGTGGCTAGCCGGCTGGCCGGGTTGGGCCTGCTCAGCGTGGTGGCCGGGGTGCTGGTCGGCATGCTCGCGTTGCCGGTGGTCGGCGCGGTGGGGCTGACCGTCAAGGACAGCGCCGACGACTTCATGAACCTGCCGGCGAACCTCACGGTTCCCTCGCCCGCGCAGGCGTCGCGGATCCTCGACGCGCGCGGCAATCAGATCGCCATCCTGTCCGGCGAGCAGAACCGCGAGGTCGTCCCGCTGAGCCGGGTTCCCCCGGTGATGCGCCAGGCCGTCGTCGACATCGAGGACTCGCGCTTCTACGAACACGACGGGCTGGACTACAAGGGCCTCGCCCGCGCCTATCTGACCAACCGGGAGAACGGCGAGGTTACCCAGGGCGGATCCACGCTGACCCAGCAGTACGTCAAGAACGTCCTGCTGATGTCGGCCGCCACGCCGGCGGAGAAGAAGGCCGCCACCGAGCAGACGGTGCGGCGCAAGCTGCGGGAGGCGCGGTATGCGCTCTATCTCGAGGCGCATCTGAGCAAGGATGAGATCCTCGAGCGTTACCTGAACATCGCCTATTTCGGCGACGGCGCCTACGGCATCGAGGTCGCGGCGAAGCACTACTTCAACGTCGACGTGGAGCGGCTCACACTGCCGCAGGCGGCGACCCTGGCCGGACTGGTGAAGAACCCGACCGCCTTCAACCCGGTGCTGCATCCGCAGACGGCCCGGGAACGACGCAACGTGGTGCTCGACCGGATGCTGGAGCTGCATCACCTCAGCCAGGCCGACTTCCGCCAGGCGCACGACAGTGAGCTGGTGCTCGACCATCCCGCGCGGTCGGCCGACGCGTGCGCAGACTCGGGTGCGCCGTTCTTCTGCGCGCTGGTCCGCCAGCAGCTCCTCAACGACAGAACCTTCGCCCCCACCGAGGCAGACGCTCGCAGGCTGCTGTTCGAGGGCGGTCTCACCATCAGAACGACGTTGGACCCGGTCGCGGAGCAGGCCGCGCAGTCGGCCGCCACGGAGGTCATCCCGATCGGCAACCGGGTGGCGGCGAGTGTCGCGATGATGCAGCCGGGCACGGGCCAGGTGCTCGCCATCGCGATCAACCGGGAGTACGGGGCGACGGGCGACGGCCAGCCGGCGAGCCTGTCGACGGATTTCGTGCACACGAAGGAGATCTACCCGGCCGACGAGGACTCGTTCTCCCCCGGGTCGACCTTCAAGGTGTTCACCCTGATCTCCGCGCTCGAGTCCGGCCTGCCGCTGTCGACGACGCTGCACGCCCCCGTCTGCTATCACTCCAACGTCTTCCCGAACCCGGATCCGGAACACAAGAACTGCTACGGCAACGCCGATCCGAGCGAGGACGGTTTCTACTCGCTGACGACCGCCACCTGGGGGTCGGTCAACACCTACTACATCCAGCTCGCCGAGAAGCTGGGCGTGTTGAAGACGGCGGAGGTCGCCCGCCGGATGGGCGTCTCCTCCTGCCGGATCCGCCCGCAGAACAACGACGACCCGGAATGCAAGGGGATCGACGGGATCAGCCGCGTCGACGGCTCCTCGATCCTCGGCTCCAACGAAATCAGCACGATGGATCTCGCCACCGCCTATTCGACGCTGGCGGCGCGGGGGCGCCGCTGTGACCCGCGCACCGTCCTCGCGATCACGCAGCGGGTCGGCGGCGCGGATCGGCCACTGCCGTTCAACGCCGGCGCGCCCTGCGAACAGGTGCTCGATCCGAAGATCGCGGACACGGTCAGCGCGGTGCTGGAGGGCGTCATCAACCACGGGACGGCCAGCGGCAACGGGCAGATCGGCCGGCCGGCCGCGGGCAAGACGGGCACCGCCGAGGGCTTCAGCACCGCGTCTTTCGCCGGTTACATCCCGCAGCTCGCCGCGGCGGTCACCCTCGCCGACCCGCGCGGGCCGACCTCGCATCCGCTGACCAATGTGCTCGGCCGCAACGTCTTCGGCGGCGGGTATCCGGCGCAGGTCTGGTCCCGGACCATGACCCGGACGATCAACGGTTTGGGCCTACCGGTCGAGCCGCTGCCGGCGCCGGACGACACCCAGCCGCAGGTGCCGACGAAGGTCCTGCCGAACGTGGTCGGCCAGCCGCAGCAGGTGGCCGAGCAGATGCTCGTCCAGCTTGGCTTCCACGTCACGTCGCAGCCGGTCCCCGCGCCGGTCGCCCCCGGGATCGTGGTGTACATGTCCCCGGGACCCGGCGGCCCGGTCTCCATCAACACGGAGATCAGGCTCTCGGTCTCCGGCGGGTTGACCGGTGCGTCGGTGCTGCCCGGAGGTTCACCGCCGGCGGGGCTGGGGCAGCCCGTCCCGCCGGCTGCCGGGACCGGCCTGCCGGGTACCTTCGGGGCGAATCCGCGCGAGCAACTGAGCTCGCCGGCCATCCCCGGGAACGACCCGCTGGCCTGGCCCGGCCGGCCGCGCGGCAACCGCACGCAGCGCCGCGGCGCCTGAGCAGCATCGCGGCGCCCGAGCAGTGCCGGCTGGCGTCGCGTTGTGACGGCGGTCAGGCGCCGGCGAGCCTGGCCTTCACCATCGCGGCAACCCGGCCGCCCTCGGCCCGGCCGGCCACGGCGGCCTGCACGGACTTCATCGCCGGCCCGATCGCCCTCGGCCCGGACAGGTCCAGTTCGGCGAGCGCGCGGTCGATGATGGCGGCCAGCTCGTCGTCGCCGAGCTGGCGGGGCAGGTACTCGCCCAGCACCTCGCCCTCGACGCGCTCCCGTTCGGCCTTTTCGGCGCGACCGGCCGCAGCGTAGGCGTCCGCCGCCTCCCGCCGCTTCTTCACCTCGCGGGTCAGGACCTTCGAGACCTCCGCGTCGTCGAGGACGCGGGCGGTGGTGCCAGCGACCTCCGCGTCCTTCACGGCGGCCAGCGCCAGCCGGAGAGTGGACGTCCGCAGCTCGTCACGAGCCTTCATCGCGGTGGTCAGGTCGGCGCGGAGCCGCTGCTGCAGCGTGCTCCGTTCCGTGGGGGTGCTCATAGTCAACGCAGCCTATGGTTCGCGGGTGAGCTGGTCACGCCTGGCCACGGCGGCGGCCGGCCGGGGTGGCGCCCGGCCGCGGCGAACCGGGGATGAGACTGTGGTGCGCGGCCCCTGGCAGGCCACCGTCCCGGGATGTGGTCCCTCTCTCGCGGTGGGACCCTCGGGCCGATCGGACGGCGCCGACGCGGATGAGGCGGCCGGCCGGGGCGTCGGGGAGCATGAGGAGCCGGGCCGAGGAGGTTGTGGTGGCGAGTGGGAGCACGGTGGCGGGAAGCGCGGGGCCGGGTGG
>NZ_JANEZT010000144.1 GCF_025403405.1 Frankia tisae | reverse complement strand
CCTTCACCCCCTCCCGACCCTTCACCGACCGTCACCCTAGCGAGCAAGTTGGCCACAATCGGTGAGCACGCGCGGGACGGCTCGAGGCCGGCCACCGGCGGCGCCCGCCATCCCGGTCGACGGCGGGACAAGCCGTGAAATCCAGTCGGCACGGCGGTTCTCGCGCTGGCCGGACCGGTCGCACCACGCCCGGCCCGCTTGCCACCCATCCCCACACGCAGTCGCTATGGTGTCACTCGCAGTGACATATTGATCACCGTACGTTAGAGAGGGGACCAGATGAAGAAGGGTATGGGCCGGAGCGCCGCCGTTCTCGCGATGTCGAGTGCAGCGAGTGTCGCCCTCACCTTCGGGCCCAGCATCGTCGCCGCCCACGCCTTCGACGACAAGAACAACAACACCTGCGGCGACAAGAAGGACGACTGGGACATCTTCGGCGACAAGAACAAGGACAACAAGGACGGCGTCGACGGCAAGGACGGCGTCGGTAACAAGGACGGCGTCGGTAACAAGGACGGCGTCGACGGCGACAAGCAGGTCCGCGCCGACGGCCTCGACGGCGGCAACAAGGACGGCGTCGGTAACAAGGACGGCGTCGACGGCAAGGACAACAACAAGGACGGCAAGGACGACGACTGGTTCAACTGGGACGACAAGGACAAGAACAAGGACTGCCCGGTTGGCGGCGTCGTCGCCGGCGTCGGGGTCGGAGTCGTGGGCGGCGGAGTCGGTGGCGTGGCCGCCGGCGGCGGCGGCATGGCCGACCACGGGTCCTCGCCCCTGCTCCCCCTCGCCGGTGCCACCGTCGGTGCTCTGCTGATTGGCGCGGGGGTGGCTCGGCGGCGCGCCCAGGGCGCGGCCTGACCCTGCACCATCGCGGAAATCAGCCGCACAGAGACCCTCGTGGGTGACGGCCTCGGCCTGGTCCCACGCGGGGCCGCGCACGAGGGTCGGGGGTCGCGTCGACGCTGACGCGACCCCCGGTCACCACCCCGGGTCGCCGATACGGTAATGTTGCTGCCGTACGGGACGTGGCGCAGCTTGGTAGCGCACCAGACTGGGGGTCTGGGGGTCGCAGGTTCAAATCCTGTCGTCCCGACGGGAACATGAGGCTGCTGGACGGGGCGAAAGTCCTGGTCAGCAGCCTTTTTCATGCGCGTACGAGGTCAGTCCGCGGCGTCGGGCCCTTCCGGCTGGGGACCATCTGGGGACCGATTCCTCGTCAGATGCCGGCTCAGCGACTCCCCACGGCTGCCACTGATCGGCGATCGGGGTGGAGGTACCCCACCTCTCACGATGAGGTGAGACAGGGGATGTGGACGCAGAGAACGAGCAGGCTCCCGCCCGCGACGGCGCGGGACGGCGCGGGACGCGCGACCTTGGCCCCGCAGCAGTCGGGCCGGCTGTTCGCTGCTGTGAAGGCCCGCCAGACGGCGAAGGGCTGGGCGATCGGCCGGCGGTTCAGCGCCGCGTCCTACTACGGCCTGCGGGACGAAGAGCCCGTGTTGCTGTCCGCCCTGCCGAAGACCGATGAGCGGATGGCGATCTCGTCGGCATCCGTGTCCCCGCCGATGCCGGCCTCGCCAACAGGCCGGCAGGCGCACGCGCTCGCCGGCCGCGGCCAGGCTACGGGAAGCACAGGACCGACTCCTTCCCGCCGCGGACCCATCGCCGACGGGTGTAGTCGGCGTCGTAGATCGAGCCGTACGTCTCGGCCGGCGCGGTGCCGTGCAGCACGATCGGCTGGTCGTCCCCGAGCCCCAGCACCGCCTCGCCTGCCTGCCCCTGCTGGACATACCGCAGGCGGATCCGCCAGGAATAGCTTCCCCGCTTGGCGCGGACGTCTATCTTGAAGACCTCGGTGTCCCCCGGCCGCAGCACCCGCGAATAGGTGTCAAAATAGTGGTCGTCAATCAGTTTCGAGAAATCACCGTCCGGGACCGCTGACCGGGCGGCCAGGTCCGGCGAATCCAGATCGAACCAGATGTTGACGTTTCCGATTCCGCCCTGCGCAGGTGCGCAGGCCAGCGTTCCGTTCACCGGGGCCGAACGCTCGACGATCTCCGCCGTCATCCCGACGATGCTCAGCCCGTCCGTCGAGCTGCTCACCACAAGCTTGTATGCGGCGTCCCGCGCCTGGGCGAAGCCGTGCGCGGGCATCCATTTCCGCGCCGCGGCCATGTCGAACGGCTCCGGAGCCTGCGACATCTCGTCGTCTCCGACCGCCCGCGGCGACGCCCAGTAGTGGGTGTCGCCGTCGGGCAGAAGAACGAAGGCGGTGCCAGCCCGCTCGGCGGAGACCGCCGACGGCCCACCCGCGGCCGACCGCCCACCCGCGGCGGGCGGCTCGTTCGTGGCGGGCGGCTCGTTCGTGGCCTGCGCGGCGTGGTCGTCGTCCCCGCTATCGAAGATCACGGGGAGCAGTCCCACCAGAACGGCGGCCATCGCCCCGATTATCGCCGCGACAACCGTGGTGTCCCGCAGTATCCGCCGAATGGCGCGTTCCCCGGCGGCGCCCCCGTCAGGACCCGGGCCCCTGTCAGGACCGGAACCATTGTCAGGCCCCGGATCACCATCGGGCCCGGGGCTCGGATCGCCACCGGGGCCGGGATCGCCGCCCGTCGCCACCAGGAGACCTCCACTCACAGCGATCTGTATGGATCAGTACAAAAGAGTGTAGCCACGGGGTCTGATAAAAGTGCCCGCATTACCGGGCGTCGGCGCCGCGCACGGGAGAACCACCGGATCAACGCCGACCATGCCCGGCTGAAAGCACGGCTACGGCCGATGCGCGGGCTGAAACGGCTGCGCTCCGTCACTCGCGGCCAGGTGGGCAGGGTCCGTCAGAAACCACTGATGTGCCGAGGCCGCCAGGGCCGCGCCGCTGCGCGTCAGGAACGTGCGGCGTTCCCGTTCCATAGCTGCCCGCGCCCGACTGCGGTGTGTACGCGTGGCCGCTGGAACCTCCTTGGTGCCCCGAAAACTCACCAGAGGGAATCGCAACCGGCCTGCTACTCGGCACTGCCGGGTTATCTGTGGTCCACTCAGAGCGCCGTACTCGGAAGCTCACACTTTCCTAACCCGCCACTTGGAGGGCCCACCGGAACATTCGTCGAGGGTGCCGAACTTTTGCCGATGTTGCCGGCGGATTTACCGATGTTGCCGGTGGGACAGTTCGGCAGCTTCCGGCCCACCGGGGATGGCACCAAGGCCGCGGTGAACCCGCCGCCTGGCCGATCAGGGCGCCGCTGGCAGTCCCGGACGAACCAGCGTCCTTCTGCGGCACAGTCCGGCCGGGACCGGTTACCACTGGGAGGAGGGCCGCATCGTGCTGTCGGGCCAACCAGAGCTCCCGGGCCTCTGGGGCGAAGCCCACCTCTGGGCGCACGCCCGTGCCGTCGAGCCGCTGACGAGACTGCCCGTCTACCTCGAAAGCCGATTCCGTGGGTACCGGTGGTGAGACATTCCGATCGCCTGGGCCGGGCCGGATGTGATCAAATAGGCCCCGACCTTTAAAAATCTTCACACCTGCTGCTTCCGGATTTCAGTCACGAGCTTATTTTCGGTGTTGGGTTTCGGGACGCACATGGGAGTTCCCGTGACGGGGTCAGCGATGATCACCGATTGGATTCCGAACACCTCCTGGACGACGTCGACTGTCATAATTTCCTGTGGTGGGCCGGCTGCGACGATCTGGCCCTCACGCATGGCGATGAGATGGTGCGAGTAGCGGGCTGCCTGGTTCAGATCGTGGAGGACCAGGATGACCGTCCGGTTCTGCTGCTCGTTGAGTTCCCGGAGCAGGCCGAGGACCTCGAGCTGGTGGGCGATGTCCAGGAAGGTAGTCGGCTCGTCGAGCAGGAGGATCGGGGTGTCCTGCGCGAGGACGAGTGCGATCCAGACCCGTTGGCGTTGGCCGCCGGAGAGCTCGTCCACCGGCCGGTCGCGTAGATCGTGGGTACGGGTGAGTCGCAGCGCCTCCTCGACCGCCTGCTCGTCGGTGATGCTCCACTGCCGACGGAAGCTCTGGTGGGGATAGCGGCCTCGGGAGACGAGTTCCTCGACGGTGAGGCCTTCGGGAACCGTCGGGCCTTGCGGGAGCAGTCCGAGTCGCTTGGCGACCTCTTTGGAGCGCTGCGCGTGGATCGACTTCCCGTCGAGGAGAACGGTGCCGCTCGTGGGTGTCAGCAGCCTGGCGAGCCCGCGGAGCAACGTCGACTTGCCGCAGCCGTTGGCGCCGACGATCGAGGTGATGAGTCCCGGGGGGAACGTGGTCTGGAGGTCCTTCACGACAGGGACGCGGCCATAACCCAACGACACGTGGTCGACACCCAGGGCGTGCTCGCTCATCATGCTCCCATCCTGGATTCACCCCGGACCAGCAGGTACAGCAGGTAGGGAGCCCCCAGGACGATCGTCACGTAGCCCACGGGAAGCTGCGAGGGCTCGAGGACGCGTTGGGCCGCGTAGTCGGCGATCAGGAGCAGCAGGCCGCCGACCCCCATCGCGGTCGGCATGGAGGCGACGCCTGCGGTCCCGGTGAGCCGGCGGGCGATGTGCGGACTGACGAAGGCCACGAAACCGATCGGACCGGTGACCGACACGGCCACCGCGGCGAGTAACGCGGCGAGGCTGACCGTGGTCAGCTGCAGCCGTCGGATCGGAACGCCGAGCGCGGCCCCGAGGTCATCGCCGAGCTGGAGGGTGTTCAACGAGCGCCCGCAGGAGAGGATCGCCGGGGTCAGTAGGGCGAGCGTGCCCGCGGCGATGCCCACTTTGGGCCAGGTGGTCGCGCTCGTGCTTCCGACGAGCCACTGCTCGGCCAGGTTGAGCCGCTCACGCTCGACCGCGTTGGCCCTCGCGATCAGGTAGGTCACGGCCGCACCGATGAGCGTGTTCAGTCCGATGCCGATGAGGATGAGACGATACATCGAAAGATCACGCCGGACGCCGAGTACCGCGACGACGGCCAGTGCGGCCATGGCCCCCGCGAACGCCCCGACGGGCAGCACCGCCTCCGGCAGCCCTCTCAGGATCATCCACACGGCGACCACCGCCGCCCCCTGGGTGACGCCGATGATGTCGGGGGCGGCCAGCGGGTTGCGCGTCAGGGTCTGGAACACCCCGCCGGACAGGGCCAACGCGGCTCCGACCAGCACGCACATCAGCACCCGCGGCAGGCGGTGGTCACGGATGACCAATGTGTCAATGGGATCGCCGTTGCCGAGAATCGCCTCCACGGTGCGGTTGAGGGGCACCGAGTAGTCCCCGTACGCGGTGGTGAGGATGATCGCCACCGTGGTGGCTGCGAGCACCACCAGGAGCACGGTGACGGAACGGGTGCTGATCTGCCGGGAGAACTCCGGCCGCGCGACGCGGACCGAGACGCGCCGCATCACAGGGTCCGTATCCTGCGCCGGCTGACGAGGTAGAGGAACAGGGGGGCGCCGATGGCCGAGATCACCAGCCCGGTCTGGAACTCGGTCGGGCGATCGATGACCCGCCCGATCACGTCGGTTCCCAGGACGAAGGTCGCTCCGGTGAGCGCGGACAGCGGCAGCAGCCACCGGTAGTCGTCGCCGATGATGGTCCGCAGGGCGTTCGGCACCGCCAGCCCCACGAAGGCGATCGGCCCCGCCGCGGCCACCGACGCGCCGGCCAGCAGGATGACCGCCACGATGGCCGCCGCCTTCGTCACACCGACCCGTTGCCCCAGGGTTCGCGCGACATCCTCCCCCAGCGACAGGGCATTCAGGGACCGCCCGAGTGTCAGGGCGACGGCCAACCCCAGCACAACCACGGGCGCGGTTGCGACGACGACCTTGATACCGCGGCCACCGACGTTTCCGATCACCCAGAACTGGAAGCCTTCCGCCACCGCGGGATTCAGGAACGTGATGATGCCCGTCACCGCGCTGCAGAGCGTCGCGGTGATGACGCCGGCCAGGGTGAGGGTGACCGGGGTCGGCCGGCCACGTGCTGCGATTGATATGACGAATGCCGTGGTCGAGGCGGCCAGTGCACCGGGAAACGCGAACCACACGTACTCCGCGGGCCGCACCGCCCCGAACACACTGATGCCGATCACGACGCTCAGCGCGGCACCGGCGTTGATCCCGAAGATTCCCGGGTCGGCGAGCGGGTTGCGGGTGAGTCCCTGCACGAGGGTGCCGGCGACGGCGAAGCCGATCCCCACCTCCATGGCCACGAGCACCCGCGGCCCGCGCAGATCACGGACAATCATGTCCTGCTGGGTGCCCGTGTAGTGGAAGAGGGCATGGACGAACTGGTGCCAGCCGACCGGCGCGGCGCCCACCCGCAGGCTCAGGACGGCGGTGAACACGAGTAACACGACGCTTACGGCCGCCACGAGACGGCGTCGTAGAGCGAGGTGCGTCGTCGTCACGCCGCTACCAGTCGACCGAGGTTCAGCGACTATCGTCATTGTTCTGCGGCTATCGTCATCGATCGATGGTGGCGGAGCTGGCGGTGGCAAGGAGATGCCGGCAGCCCTGCACCATCGCCCGCTGCCAGCCCTGCCTAATCCCATCGTCGCCCGACGGCTGCTTGTCGGCGGACTCCTCAAGGTGCTCCAGGCATGCGAGCTGGGATCGGATCATGCTGGCCAGATCCGACCGGGCCGCGCGCGCGAGGGCAAGGCGCAGCGGGACGACCGTCATCAGCTCAGCGACGAGCCGGTTCGGGGTGGCAAGCCACTCGTCGCCAGCCTGCCGGCCTGCTTCGGTGAGGGAGTAGCTGTCCGCGCCTTCGCCGTCGGCCCGGTCGGCCCTGGTGATCGCACCCCGCGCCACCAGTAGGTCGATGGCCTGCCCGAGCACGTCGGCTCGGGCGAGCTGCCCGGGTGGTGGCAGCGGAAGATACCTCCCGATCATTCCAGACGGTGCGAACGCTCGGTACAGATCCCCACGTGCCCCTCCGACGTCCGGCCGGGTCGCCAGCAGGGCCAGGACGCACGACTCGGTGGTACTCATCGCCTGGGTCCGGTCCCAGAACATTCCCGCTGCCGGCGGCAGCGGAAGGTCCGCGACCTGACCCCGGAACACCACCCCGACGCGCAGATCCAGGCCGGTGTTCACCGTGGAATAGTGCACGACGTCCGGCCGGAACAGGACGGCGTCGCCCACCGAGTAGCCCGCCACCTCCCAACCCTCCTCCGCCACCTGCGCGGACCCGACCCCATGACTGGTCCGGGGATACCGATCCGCGCGCGCGACGTGTGAGCCGGTGTGGAACGCCAGCGATCCGTCGAAGGGCCCGATATCCGTCAACGGCACCCACAGATCGAAATAATCACTCGATTCGCCGATTCCGTCGTTCTGCCAGCTGTCTGCATGACCAATCGATTCTGACCGTTCGGGTGAACTCGCGTCCGGGACCTTCAGGAACGCCGCGGTATTGGCCCACAGCAGAGCACGGCGACCCCACAGGTCCTCAACCACACGCCGGACATGCCCGTCCTGGACCAGGGGCAGGAACGCCAGCTCGTCCCGATACCAATTGGTTACCCCGGAACCGTTGCGATGACGCCGAGCGTCCTCGACCCCGCCAGTCCAGCGGAACCGATCCGCCCCCGGCGGCGACGGCCCGACCAGACCCTCCTTCTGCAGCGCGTCCACCAGAGGCTGACGGACCCGCCGAACCAGCTCCACCGGAAGCACCTGCCGGCCGACCAGCCAGCCGTCACGCTCCAGCGAACCCGCCCGCACCACAGAGCCGGCCGTGACGCCCGGCGCCTCGACGGTCATCCCACGACCACCGACGCCGCACCCGGCACCAACGACCCCGAACCCCCGACCGCGGTCAGCTTCGCCGACGCGGGCGAGGCCACCAACGCCTGCGCAAGCTTGGGCGCGACAGCCGCGCAACCCGTGCTGAAGACCGTGGGCGGACTCGTCTGGTAGTCGGTCTCAGCGGGCGTGAACGTCGCCTTGTCGGCAAGCTTCACGGTGGATCCTCCCGCGGCAATCTTGATCGACCCGCCCGGCTTACTGGTGCCAGGCGCCGGCGACACCGACCAGCACACCTTGTTCGCCGCCGGATCCACCGCGAGATGCGCGCGACCGCCATCCTTCAGCGTGGCGTGGAACTCCTTCACATGAAACGCGTCGGCGACCTTGTCGAACAGGAACGAGATGCCGATAGGGCCGGTGTTCGTGTATGCCGTCGCCACAGACAGGTGCCCGCTCTTGACCGCGGGGAGGTTCACGAAAAGCGGATTCGCCTTGAACACATCCACGTCCGCCGAGGTCACGGCCCGCGTCTGGACGAGTATGGCATCGAGGCCGCTCAGCGCCGGCAGGGTCTCCATGCTCAGTTCCTTGCTATAGCACGCCTCCGGTTTCTTGTCGTCGGTGCAGCCCGCCTCCTCATAGTCGTCCGGCGAGGCAAGCTGGAAGTTCTTGATACCGAGATCCCGGACGTAGGCCCATGCCAGCGGGAGGTACTTGTTGGCTACCAGGTAGGAGGAGGTCGATCGAGCGTCAAGCACCGCAAGCGTCTTCCCCTGCAGCATGCCCTTCAGCGCGCCCTCCCGGAGATCGACGGTGGCGATGACGGTGTTGGCCTGCGCCGTCGCCCCGACCGGATCCGCGGCCGCATGCAGCCAGTTACGCCAGGTCGATCCCGCCGATCCGTCCGGATTGATCGGCGGATTCGGCTGAACGTAGTTCACCGCTTTACCGATCTTCCCGACCGTATTCAGGACGCCGGGGTCTTTTCCGCTCACGATAATCACGTCGGGTCGACACTTGGCCAGCGCGTCGATGTTGAAGACCGTGCCGTTTACCCGTGGCCCCAGATTTGTAATCCCGTCAAGATAGTCGGCAAGTTCTGGTGAATCCTTCGCATCCGCGTTCAGGGCGCAGGCCGGCTTCTGACCGACGGCGATCAATGCATCCATGGGGATGGAGTTGTCGGTGGCGATGCGCTGCGTCGGCGCGGCGGGACTAGCCGAGGTGGAACTGGCCGATGCTGCTGGGGACCCGCCAGAACTGGAACTGCCACACGCGGCCAGGCCGACCGCCATACCAACAGCGAGAACCGACCATCCACGTCTTTTCGGACTGCCCACTGCACACCCTTTCATGGTGTCTACAGAAACCATCCCGGCAGCTCAATGGCATGGCGAGGCGCAGGACCAGCTCGCGGATCCCCTGACAGACCGGCGGCCGACCAAGGTTCAGCGGCTACCGTCATTATTCTGCGGCTACCGTTATCGATTGATGGTGGCGGAATCGGCCGCGGTGAGGATCTCGCGGCAGCCGTGCACTGTCGCCCGCCGCCAGCCCTGCCGAATCTCGTCGTCGTCCGACAGCCCCTTCTCTGCGGACTCCGCAAGCTGGTCCAGACATTCCATCTGGGATCGGACCATGCCGGCCAGGTCCGATCGGGCCGCGCGGGCGAGGGCAAGGCGCAGTGGGACGACGGTCATCAGCTCGGCAACGAGCCGGGTCGGGGCGGCAAGCCACTCGTCGGCAGCCTGCCGGCCTGTCTCGGTGAGGGAGTAGCTGTGCTCGCCTCCGTCATCGGCCTGGTCGTCCCGGTCGGCCCTGGTGATCGCGCCACGCGTCGCCAGCATGTCGACGGCCTGGCCGAGAACGTCGGATCGGCTCAGTTGCCCGGGTGGCGGCAGCGGAAGATACCTCCCGATCATTCCAGGCGGCGTGAACGCGCGGTTCAGCTCTCGACGTGTCCAGCCGACGTCCGGCCGGGTCGCCAGCAGTGCCAGGACACACGACTCGGTGGTGCTCATCGTCTGTGTCCGGTCCCAGGACATTCCCGCTGCCGGCGGCAGCGGAAGGTCCGCGACCTGACCCCGGAACACCACCCCGATACGCAGATCCAGCCCAGTGTTCACCGCGGAAGAGTGCACGACGTCCGGCCGAAACAGAACCGCGTCGCCCACCGAGTAGCCCGCCACCTCCCAACCCTCGTCCGCCACCTGCGCAGGCCCGACACCATGACTGGTCCGGGGATACCGCTCCGCACGTGCCACGTGTGAGCCGGTATGGAACGCCAGCGATCCATCGAAGGACCCGATGTCCGTCAACGGCACCCACAGATCGAAGTGATCGCTCGGTGCACCGATTCCGTCGTTCTGCCAGCCGTCGGCATGACCGATCCATTCCATCCGTTCGGGTGAACTCACGTCCGGGACCTTCAGGAACGCCGCGGTATTGGCCCACAGCAGGGCCCGGCGACCCCACAGGTCCTCGACCACGCGGCGGACATGCCCATCCTGGACCAACGGCAGGAACGCCAGCTCGTCCCGATACCAATTGGTTACCCCGGAACCGTTGCGATGACGCCGAGCGTCCTCGATCCCGCCAGTCCAGCGGACCCGATCCGCCCCCACCGGCGACGGCCCGACCAGACCCTCCGCCCGCAGCGCCTCCACCAACGGCTGACGGACCCGCCGAACCAGCTCCACCGGCAGCACCTGCCGGCCGACCAGCCAGCCGTCGCGCTCCAGCGAGCCCATCCGTGCCACGGAGCCGGCCACGACGCCCGGCGCCTCGACGGTCATCCCACGACCACCGACGCCGCACCCGGCGCCAACGACCCCGAACCCCCGGCCGCACTCAGCTTCGCCGACGCGGGCGAGGCCACCAACGCCTGCGCGACCTTGGGCGCGACCGCGGCACAGCCCGTGCTGAAGACCGTGGGCGGACTCGTCTGGTAGTCGGTCTCAGCGGGCGTGAACGTCGCCTTGCTGGTAAGGCTCACGGTGGATCCTCCCGCGGCTATCTTGATGGTCCCGTCCGGCTTACTGGTTCCGGCGGCCGGGGACACCGACCAGCACAGCTTGTTCGCTGCCGGATCCACCGCGAGATGGGCACGTCCACCGTCCTTGAGCGCGGCGTGGAACTCCTTGACATGGAACGCGTCGGCGACCTTGTCGAACAGGAACGAGACGCCGATGGGCCCGGTGTCCGCGTACGACGCCGCGACCGCCAGGTGCCCGCTCTTCACGGCGGGGAGGCTCGCGAACAGCGGATTCGCCTTGAACACATCCAGATCCGACGAGGAGGCCACGGACCGCGACTGGACAAGCACGGCGTCAACGCCGCTCAGTGCCGGCATCGTCTCCATGCTCAGCTCCTTGCTGTAGCACGCATCCGGCTTCTTGTCGTCGAGGCAGCCCGGCTCCTCGTAGTTCGCCGCGGTGGTCTGGTAGTTCTTGATACCGAGATCCCGGACGTAGGCCCACGCCAGCGGCAGGTACTTGTTGACCACCCTGTAGGAGGAGGTCGATCGAGCGTCAACCACCGCGAGCTCCCTCCCCTGCAACATGCCTTTCAGCGCGCCTTCCTGGAGGTCAATGGTAGAGATGACGGTGTTGGCTTGCGCCGTCGCCCCGACCGGATCCGTGGCCGCGTGCAGCCAGTTGCGCCAGGTCGACCCGGCCGTTCCATCCGGATTGATCGGCGGATTCGGCTCAACGAACTCCACCGCTTTAGCGATCTTCCCAACCGTTTTCAGCACGCCGGGGTCGTCTGTGTTCATGATAATCACTTCGGGCTTACACTTGGCCAGAGCGTCGAGGTTGAAGACCGTGCCCTCTACTAGCTGCCCCAGATCTGTGATCCCGTCGAGGTAGTCGGCAAGCTCTGGATTATCCGTCGAATTCGCGGCCAGAGCGCAAGCCGGCTTCTGGCCGACGGCTATCAATGCATCCATGGCGATGGGATTGTTGGTGGCGATACGCTGCGTCGACGCAGCGGGACTAGCCGAGCCGGGACTAGCCGAGGCTGCTGGGGATCCGCCAGAACCGGAACTGCCACACGCGGCCAGGGCGACCGCCATACCAACAGCGAGAACCGACCATCCACGTCTTTTCGGACTGCCCACTGCACGCCCTTTCATGGTGTCCACAGAAACCATCCCGGCAGCTCAATGTCATGGCGAGGCGCAGGACCAGCTCACGGATCCCCCGACGGACCGGCGGCCGACCGAGGTTCAGTGGCTACCGTCATTGTGCTGCGACTACCGTCATCGATCGATGGTGGCGGAACCGGCCGCGGTGAGGATCTCGCGGCAGCCGTGCACTGTCGCCCGCCGCCAGCTCTGCCGAATCCCGTCGTCGCCCGGCGGCGGCCTTTCGGCGGGCTCCTCGAGGCGGTCCAGGCATTCGAGCTGGGATCGGACCATGCCGGCCAGATCGATCGAGCCGCCCGCACGCGCCAGGGCGAGGCGCAGCGGGACGACGGTCATCAGCTCGGCGACGAGCCGGGTCGGGGTGGCGAGCCACACGTCGCCAGCCTGCCGGCCAGTTTCGGTGAGGGAGTAGCTGTGCAGGCCTCCGCCATCGGCATGGTCGGCGCTGACGATCGCGCCACGCGTCACCAGCATGTCGACGGCCTGGCCGAGAACGTTGGTCCGGTTCAGTTGCCCGGGTGGCGGCAGCGGAAGATACCTCCCGATCATTCCAGCCGGCGTGAACGCGCGGTTCAGCTCCCGATGTGTCCATCCGACGCCCGGCTGGGTCGCCAGCAGTGCAAGGATGCTCGACTCGGTGGTACTCATCGCCTGTGTCCGGTCCCAGGACATTCCCGCTGCCGGCGGCAGCGGGAGGTCCGCGATCTGCCCTCGGAAGACCACCGCGATGCGCAGATCCAGGCCGGTATTCACCGCGGACCAATGAACGACGTCCGGCCGGAACAGGACGGCGTCGCCCACCGAGTAGCCCGCCACCTCCCAGCCTTCGTCTGCCACCTGCGCGGGCCCGACCCCATGACTGGTCCGGGGATACCGATCCGCGCGCGCGACGTGTGAGCCGGTGTGGAACGCCAGCGATCCGTCGAAGGGCCCGATATCCGTCAACGGCACCCACAGATCGAAATGATCGCTCAATCCACCGATTCCGGCATCCTGCCAGGTGTCTGTATGACCGATCCATTCCGTCCGCTCGGGCGGCGAGCTCGAGTTTGGGACCTTCAAGAACGCTGCGGTATTGTCCCACAGCAGTGCGGGACGTCCCCACAGGTCCTCGACCACGCGGCGGACATGCCCATCCTGGACCAAGGGCAGGAACGCCAGCTCGTCCCGATACCAATTGGTCACCCCGGAACCGTTGCGATGACGCCGGGCGTCCTCGACCCCACCGGTCCAGCGGACCCGGTCCGCCCCCGCCGGCGACGGCTCGACCAGGCCCTCCTTCTGCAGCGCGTCCACCAGCGGCTGGCGGACCCGCCGGACCAGCTCCGGGGGAAGCACCTGCCGGCCGATCAGCCACCCATCGCGATCCAGCGAGCCCATCCGTGCCACGGAGCCGGCCTCGACGCTCCGCACCTCGGTCGTCATCCCACGACCACCGACGCCGCACCCGGCGCCAACGACCCCGAACCCCCGACCGCGGTCAGCTTCGCCGAGGCGGGCGAAGCCACCAGCGCCTGCGCAACCTTGGGCGCGACCGCGGCGCAACCCGTGCTGAAGACCGTGGGCGGACTCGTTTGGGAGTCGGTCTCAGCGGGCGTGAACGTCGCCTTGTCGGCAAGCTTCACGGTGGATCCTCCCGCGGCAATCTTGATGGTCCCGTCCGGCTTACTGGTCCCGGGAGACGGCGACACCGACCAGCACAGCTTGTTCGCCGCCGAATCCACCACAAGATGCGCGCGCCCGCCGCCCTTGAGCGCGGCGTGGAACTCCTTGACATGGAATGCGTCGGCGACCTTGTCGAACAGGAACGAGATGCCGATGGGCCCGGTGTCCGTGTACGCCGTCGCGACCGACAAGTGTCCGCTCTTCACGGCGGGGAGGTTCGCGAACAGCGGATTCACCTTGAACACATCCACATCCGCCGAGGTCACGGCCCGCGTCTGGACGAGTATGGCATCGACGCCACTCAGCGCCGGCAAGGTCTCCATGCTCAGCTCCTTGCTGTAGCACGCCTCCGGCTTCTTCTCGTCGAGGCAGCCCGGCTCCTCATAGTTCGCCGCGGTGGTCTGGTAGTTCTTGATACCGAGATCCCGGACGTATGCCCACGACAGCGGCAGGTACTTGTTGACCACCATGTAGGAGGAGGTCGATCGAGCGTCAACCGTTGCGAGCTGTCTCCCCTGCAACATGCCTCGCAGCGCGCCCTCCCGGAGGTCAACGGTAGCGATGACGGTGTTGGCCTGCGCCGTCGCCCCGACCGGATCCGCGGCCGCATGCAGCCAGTTGCGCCAGGTCGATCCCGCCGTTCCGTCCGGATTGATCGGCGGATTCGGCCCAACCCACGCCACCACCTTACCGATCTTCCCAACCGTGTTCAGTACAGCAGGGGTCTGCACGTCCACAACAATCACGTCGGGCTTACACTTGGCCAGTGCATCGATGTTGAAGAGTGTGCCACTTACTCGCGGCCCTAGATCTGTGATCCCGTCGAGATGGTCGGCAATTTGCGGAGAATTCTTCGAATCCGCGTTCACAGCGCAGGCCGGCTTCTTACCGACGGAGATTAATTCATCCATGGCGATGGGGTTGTCGGTGGCGATACGCTGCGTCGGCGCAGCGGGACTAGCCGAGGCGGGACTGGCCGAGGCTGCCGGGGAACCGCCAGAACTGGAACTGCCGCACGCGGCCAGGCCGACCGCCATACCAACAGTGAGAACCGACCATCGAAGCCTCCTGGGACTCTCCACTACACGCCCTTTCACGGTGCCTACAGAAATCTCCCCGGCAGCGTAATGACATGACCAAACTCCTGCGCCCGCCACCGAAAGCGACCATGCCTGGATCCCGAACCTTAAGTGAATGCTTCAGCGGTGCTTTGGGACAGAGCGAAGGAAGCGGCTACCGGACACCGGGCCGCCGGTCTGGGCTGCGGTCCTCAGTTCCGCGCGGTCCCGGCATTACGACGGCAGGCGCTACCGAGGCCAGGACCAGCGCGAGTGCCGACAGCGTGGCCACTACGCCAGCCGGCGACGAAACAGGCGTCAGCCTCGGGCAACCTACGCCCTTGAGAACATCTCGCACTCCTCCCAGAGTGGGCTGGATTTGATTTCGTGCACGGCAGTAGCCCGCGCGAACTTGAGGCATACCCACACGACGAGGCGAAGCTGAACGCACCAAGATCTTCTGTGATCTTGGGTCGTCACCTGTCCAGGCAACGGCACTGAGCCTTTCCCTGCAACGGGCCGTCACACTCCGCGTTCGATCACTATCTGTGACGGGCGGAGGGGGGTAGGCAGGGAAACGCGGGGCCTCGGTAGGAAGTAGTCCTTCCACAGAGCAACTTCCGAG
>NZ_JANEZT010000143.1 GCF_025403405.1 Frankia tisae | reverse complement strand
CGGTCAAGAAGTCGTACTGGGGCGGCAGCGGGGCGGCCGCCGACGGGGCGGGTTCAGGCCGGTGCCGTGCCGAAGGAGTAGACCGGCCGCGGCGGCGGCCCGAAGAAGGTGCTGATGGTCTCCAGGCGCGGCCGCTCGGTGAAGGTGACGACGTCGAGGCCCATCAGCACGATCTGCCCGATGCCGTTGCGCAGTCCCCACTCCCAGCGGGCGCGGCGGTGGTGCACGTCGACCCCGCTGGTGCGCACCGGACGATGCCCCGGATAGGGCGCGAGGAACTCGCCGATGAGATCGGCGAACTCGATGATGCCGGCGGCCTCACCAAGCGGGTTGGCGTAGGTCACCGCGGGGATGCAGCAGTCGGCGAGCAGCTCGTCGCGCCGGGACACCGCCGGCTCCGCCCAGGCGGCGTAGAGGCCGTCGGCCAGGGCCGCGAGCCGTTCGGCCGTGACGGCGTCGCTGCCCGCCCCGACGCTGTGCGCGTCATGCCGCGCGGCGGGCTGGGTGCTCATGGGGTGAACCTCCGCCTGGCCTCGGCCCGCTGCAGCTTCCCGGAAGGGGTCTTCGGTACCGAGCCCGGGTCGAGCACCAGCACCGCATGCGGGGTCACTCCGAGCGCGGCGCGGATCTCCGCGGCGACCGCGCTCTTCAGCGCTTCGGGATCGGCCCCTCGGGTCTCGACGGCCACGGCGAGGCCCTCTCCGCCGAGGTGGCCGGGGCGCGGGTAGCCGAACGCGACGATGTTGCCCGCGCGGGCACCGTCCGCCCGAGCCGCGGCCCGCTCGACCTCCTCGGGGTAGATGTTGCGGCCGCCGAGGATGATGACGTCCTTGCGGCGACCGCAGACGACGAGTTCGCCGCCGGTGAGGTAGCCGAGGTCGCCGGTGGCCAACCAGCCGTCGCGGGCGCGCAGGGCCGCCGCCGACTCGGGATCGTCATGGTAGGACGCGGCCACCGAGGTGCCGCGGACCTGGACCTCGCCGACCTTCCGCTCGGGCAGGGCCCCGCCCGCGTCCGGGTCGACCACGCGCACCGACAGACCCGGGATCGGCTCGCCGAGCAGCGGCAGCCGTCTCGTGCGCACGGGGGCGCCGGGGGTGTCGGGGGTGTCGGCGTGCTCGGGCGGTACGAACCGAGCCGCGCCCGCGGCCAGGGCGTCCGCGTCGACCGTGTCGTAGCGCGCCCCGCGTCCCACCGCGGAGAACGTGACCGCGACCGTCGCCTCCGCGAGCCCGTAGGCAGGCATGAAGGCGGCCGGGTGGAAGCCGTGGCCGCCGGCGGCGTCGAGGAAGTCGTCGACGACCGCGGGGTCGATCGGCTCCCCGCCGCACAGCGCGTAGGCCAGGCAGGACAGGTCCAGCCGGGGGCCGGCACGCAGCAGCCGGGCCGCGACGGCATAGGCGGAACCGGGTCCGACCGTGTTGGTGGCACGGTGGTGGGAGATCAGCTGCATCCAGCTCGCCGGCCTGGCCAGGTACTCGGTGGGTGAGGACAGCAGCGCGTCGCAGCGGCCGCAGGCCATCGGCAGGATGAACCCGCCGATAAGCCCCATGTCGTGGGACAGCGGCAGCCAGGACAGCATCCGGCCGTGCACCGCCTCGTGGCTGGTCGCCACCCGGATGCCCTCGACGTTCGCCGCCAGGTTGCCATGGCTGATCCGGGCGATCTTCGGCGCGCCGGTGGTGCCGCTGGTCAGCTGCAGGATTGCGGGGGCGTCCGCGGTCAGCATGGGCGGACGCCACGGGACCGCCGGCGTGGTGCCGACCGCCTCGGCCAGCGCGATGACCCGCCCGGCCCCGCCGGACAGCGCGGGCACGGCGTCCACCCACGGCGCTCCGACCAGCACGAGCGGCTCGCCGAGCGAGTCGAACCGGTCGCGGGTGTCGGCGAGGTACCGGGCCAGGTCGACGGTGCGGGCGGGGGTGGGGGCCATGGTGAGGCTGCCACCGGCGAGCCACGCCGCCATCGCCGCGGTGATCGTCTCCCGCGACGTGTCGGCGAGGATGACCACCGGACGGCCCGGTCCGACCCCGCGCGACTGCAGACCGGCGGCGACGCGGCGGGCGTCCGAGTACAGCTCGGCCCAGCCGACCCGTTGACCGCCGTCCGGCGCGAGGAAGGTCACCGTGTTCGGACCGGTGCTCGCGCGCCTCATGCGATCCAGCAGATAAACCATTGTCGACGCCCTCTCCCGGCGGACGATCCTGTTATCGGGCGTCGCCGTCCGCACTGTCCCGGTAGACGGCGAGAATGAGACGGTCCCAGTAACGGCCGTGATAGAAATCGTGCTTGCGCAGCCGTCCCTCGACTTCGAGCGCCCCGCCGGGCGAGTTCTTCCGGTCCGCCCCCGCGAACTGCGGATAGTTGAACTCCGGCACCTCGAAATACAGCTTCCGGAACGGCCAGATGTCGAAGACGTAACGGACGAACAGGTCCAGTGCCTCGACGGCCAGACCCGAACCGGTGTAGTCGGCCGAGATCGCCGCGCCCACGTAGGCGTACCCCAGGGTGAACTCCGGGTTGTAGCAGATCGCGTGGCCGACCGGCCGAGTCGTTTCGATCGACTCGATCAGGAACTGGGTCAGCACGCCCTGCCACAGCTCCTGCTCGAACTGCGGGTACGACGGCACCGAGCCCCGGTAGCGCCAGCGGAAGCCGATCTCCGGGGTGACCGCGAGCTCGTAGAGGAACGGCGTCGACGCCGGCAGTACCGGCATCAGCCGCAGGAACCGCCCGGCGAACCGCGGCGGCGGCGGCGTGAGTGCATCGGCGGTCGCGGTCGTGGTGCCGGCCGCAGCCGGTACCACGTTCCCCGCGTGGCCGGGGCCCTGCGCCGGGGCGGCCGCGGTGGGTGGGCCGGCCCGGTAGCGGCTGTACAACTCGCCGACCGTCTCGATTTCCAGCCAGTTCGCCTCGGAGAGGTCGACGCCGAGCTCAATCACGTACAGACAGAGTTCCAGGAGCCGGAAGGAATCCAGCCCAAGGTCCTCGTGGAGCCGGCTGTCGCCGGTGACCGGCGAGCCGGCGAGACCCATTTTCCGGGCGATGAGCTGCTCGAATTCGTCTTGTCGGAGCATGCTACCTGTTCTGCGTGCGCGAAAGACGGAATCAAATCTGGACGATTTCGGGCAGTTCGGACATTAGTGACGTTAGCAAACGAGCCGAAGGGCCGCAAAGCCGGATTACCCGTTTCGGCTAACGCCCCTGTGTCACCCGCGGTCAGTAGGAGCGGGCGATCAGGCAGACCAGGTCGTCGGGGTCGCTGCCGGCCGCCGGGATCTCGCCGTCGGGCGTCTGCAGGCAGCGGACGGTCAGAGCCTCCTCGGCGAGGCGCGCCTCGCCCTCCTCGCCGACGAGGCGCCACGGGATCCGGGCGAAGCCGGTCTGTGCCGCCTGCGCGGCGTCCGCGACCGTGGTGACGTCCGCAGTCCGGCTCTCGCGCAGAGCCAGGGCCTCGGCGTACAGGCCGGCCTGCACCTCGTCGAGCAGCGCCGGGACCCGCCCGGCCGCCTCCGCGAGCGGCACCGGCGTCTTCGCCGAGGTGTCCCGGCGGACCAGGGTGACGTTCCCGGCAGCCAGGTCGCGCGGGCCGACCTCGACCCGTACCGGGATGCCCTTGATCTCGGCGTCGGTGACCCGGCGGCCGAAGGAGAGCCCCGGGCGGGCATCGACCTGCACCCGCAGGCCGGCGTCGGTGAGCGCCGCGCCGATCTCGCGGGCCTTCGCGACGACGGCCTCGTCGTCGCGCACCGGCAACACCACGACCTGGGTCGGCGCGAGCCGGGGCGGGATGCGCAGGCCGTTGTCGTCGCCGTGCGCCATGATCAGGCCGCCGACCATACGGGTCGAGCTGCCCCAGGACGTCGTCCAGGCGAGGTGCTGGGCGCCGTCGGCGCCGACGAAGTCGATGTCGAAGGCGCGGGCGAAGTTCTGCCCCAGCTCGTGGCTGGTCGCCATCTGCAGGGCCTTGCCGTCGCCCATCATGCCCTCGCAGGTCATGGTGTTCGTGGCGCCGGCGAAGCGCTCCTTGCGGGTCTTCACCCCGATGAACACCGGGATGGCGAGCACGTCGGTGAGGAAGTCGCGGTAGACCTCCAGCGCGATCCGGCGGGCGTAGGCGGCGGCGTCGGCCTCGTCGACATGCGCGGTGTGCCCCTCCTGCCAGAGGAACTCGCTGCTGCGCAGGAACAGCCGGGGGCGCAGCTCCCAGCGGACCACGTTGGCCCACTGGTTGAGCAGCAGCGGCAGGTCGCGGTAGCTCTGCGTCCACTTGGCCAGGTACTCGCCGATGATGGTCTCGCTGGTCGGCCGCACGATCACCGGCTCCTCCAGCTCCTTGCCGCCGCCGATGGTGACCACGGCCAGCTCGGGGCTGAAGCCCTCGACGTGCTCGGCCTCCCGGCGCAGATAGCTCTCCGGGATGAACAGCGGGAAGTAGGCGTTGACCGCACCCGCGGCCTTGATCCGGGCGTCCACGTCCGCCTGCATGCGTTCCCAGATCGCGTAGCCGTACGGTCGGATGACCATGGTCCCGCGGACGGGGCCGTTCTCGGCCAGCTCGGCCTTCGCGAGCACGTCCTGGTACCAGCGGGGGAAGTCGGTCGCGCGGGAGGTGAGTACAGCCACCCCGCCACGATATTGCCTGCGCGGCGCCATCGGGGCCACCGGGACAGTCGGGTTGGCGCGGCGCGGGCACCGGCGAGGTGCCGCTCGGGGTGCCCGCGCCGGTTCCCGGGCGGTCGACGGAGGGGCCGGGTCAGCGGTGGTGCAGACCTCGGCTGTGCGGTAGTGGGCCGGCGGCGGACTCGGCCCGCCCGTCCTCGCCGCCGGGAAAGGGCCGGGTGACCTCCTGGAACACCAGCGAGACGTCGACGTCGCCGTGATGGCTGACCAGGCAGGCCGTGGGCGGGAGGAGGATCATGGCGGTCGTCAGGTCGGTTGCGGTGGCTCCTGGCGCCAGGACCAGCTCGTGCCGGATCGCCAGGCCGTCGTGGACGGTGACCACTTCGGCGAGGGAACCGGGCCGTCCGCCGGTGATCGGCCGGGGCTCCGGCAGGAGATCGTCGTTGTCGACGGTGTTCATCTTCTGGCCGTCCTCCTGTATGCGTGTCGGTCCGATGCGTGCGCGTGTGGCCAGCACCGGCCTGGCGGGCGTCGGGCTTTTCTCGAGCCGGGACAACTTCGCTACGTTGCTTTGATGTTTCTCATTGCTACCGTCATGCGAAATCGTTCCCTGCAGTGGGACTGTCGGGTGTTGGCAGGATGCTTTCAGCAACATCGATGTTGCTTGTAAGCAAAGCACAGGAGCGGGTGGAACGCCACCGGCGATCTCCGGGCAGAGCGGACGTCCGGTGACTGGGGGCGCAAGTCCTGATCATCTGCGTAACGCCGCGTGCGGGATGGCCGCTTCGCCGGCTCCGTCCCACTGCGTCGCCGGGCGCAGCGGGCTCCGTCGGGCATGACGCACACCGATGAACATTCGGTATCAGCGGCGCAAGTTTCCCGAGTGGCCAGATGTCGTTTGATGACGTTAAAAGGCCAGAATCCGGCCGGCGGGCCGGCCGGCCCGCCGACGCCTGAGCGGCCGCGCCATCGTGCCGGGCGGGCCGTCCGCCGTCCCGGCTCCCCCGCCATCTTGTCCTTTACTTGTCCGATAGTTGTCCCCGGGTTTGCGGCCGTAGGGGCGGTTCGCGGCCCCCGGTCGGGGGTGCCGGTCGGGGGTGCCGGTCGGCCGCCGCCGGCCGCCGGATGTGGCTCCTGACGGCGGACAATCGCGGGCTGCGAGCCGTTGCCGGGACGACCCGCGGCCCCTCCCGGCGGGCCCGGGTTCGCGCGGTGCCGGGCTGGCGGGCCGCCGCCCGTTGATTACGGAGCGTTCATATTTTGAGTACTCAGTGTTTCGCGTGGGTGGCATCCGGTCTGGTCAACAGGCCATAAATCGTCCGACATGGATGTGTTCCGGTTGGTGACGGGTTGGCGTATGCGCTCGTTCATCCTTCGTTCACTCCGGATCGCTTCGATTCTTGCCGGCACCCCAGTCCGGGGGGCGGACGACATTCGGCGCCGTGAACGGCGCGAGGACGAAGGGTTGCTTGTGATCCGAGGCAAGCGTCAGGCCGCCGTCGGGGCCACGATGGTGGCACTGCTCACCGTGGCGGCGTGCGGAACTGACGACAACAACGACTCCGGCGGCGGGAACGCGGCGCCGTCAACTTCGGCGCACGCGATCTCGTGCGTGAAGGGGTCCATCACGGGCTCCGGCTCGTCCGCGCAGAAGAACGCGATCGACGAGTGGGTCAAGGCCTACCAGAACGCGTGCTCCGGCGCGACGATCAACTACCAGTCGACGGGATCTTCGACCGGTCGCCAGCAGTTCATCAGCAAGCAGATCGCCTTCGCCGGTTCGGACTCCGCGCTGAAGGACAAGCAGAAGACCGACGCGGACGCGCGCTGCACCGGGGGTGCCGCGGCCGACCTGCCGATGGCCGTCGGCCCGGTGGCGCTGATGTACAACCTGTCCGGCGTCGACGGCCTGCAGCTGTCCGCCCAGACCCTGGCGAAGATCTTTGCCGGCAAGATCACCAAGTGGAACGACCCGGCGATCAAGGCTGAGAACAGCGCCGCCTCGCTGCCGGACGCCACGATCGCGTCGGTGCACCGTTCCGACGGTTCCGGCACGACGGACAACTTCACCAAGTTCCTCAAGGGCGCGGGCGGCGCCGACTGGACGTTCGACTCCGGCTCGGACTGGAAGGCCCCCGGTGGCCAGGGCGCCAAGGGTAGCGACGGCGTCACCTCGACCGTGAAGTCCACCGAGAACTCGATCGGGTACGCGGAGCTGTCCTACGCGGAGAACGCCGGGCTGTCGACCGTCAAGGTCAAGAACGCCGCTGGCGAGTACGTCGCGCCGAGTACGGACGGTGCCTCCCTGGGCCTGAGCACCGCCAAGATCGCCGACGGTGACGACCTGAAGCTGACCTTCGACTACGCCACCGCGACGAAGGGCGCCTACCCGGTCTACCTGGTCACCTACGAGATCGCCTGCACCAAGGGTCTCTCGGCCGACCAGGCCGCGCTGGTCAAGTCCTTCCTGACCTACACCGCCTCGGAGGCCGCTCAGTCCTCGATCGGCGACCTCGGCTACGCGCCGCTGCCGGACGCGGTCGCGACGAAGGTCCGCGCGGTCGTCGCCACGCTGGCCTGACCCGCAGCACCACCACGGCCGCCCCGAGCCGGGCCCGGACCATGACACGGTCCGGGACCGGCCGGGGCGGCCCGCACGACCCGACCGGCCCGGCCGGTGCCCGCGGTGGGGCGTACGACTCCACCGCGGGTTCGTCGATCTACGGCGGCCGCGGCACCCACGTCCCGCCGCGCGTGCCGCGTCCGGGAACTTGATCGTCAAGCCCCGTTCGGGCACCAAGGAGAGGACCATGACGACGGAGCCGGACAGCTCGGCGGACGCCGCCGAGCAGCGGGGGGCCGCCACGGCGACGGCCCCGCCGGAAGACCCACCGCCGGCCGGCGGGCCCGCGGTCGTATCCGCGGGCAAGGCCCGGGTCGGGACGGCCGACCTGATCTTCAAGAATCTCACCCGCACGGCTGGCCTCGGGCTGTTGGCGCTGATCGCCGTGATCGCCATCTTCCTGGTGCTGCGCGCAACCCATGCCCTCAGCGCCAACACCGGGAACTTCCTCACCACCGAGGAGTGGTTCCCCAACGCCTCCCCGCCGAAGTTCGGGGTGGCGGCGACGCTGTACGGCACGGTCGTCTCGGCGGCGGTCGCGATGATCATCGCGGTGCCGGTGGCGGTCGGGATCGCGCTGTTCATCACCGTGTACGCGCCCCGGCAGCTGTCCTCCTTCCTCGGCTACATCGTCGATCTGCTCGCGGCCGTACCGAGCGTCGTCTACGGCCTGTGGGGCCTGCTCGTCCTCGCGCCACACATGAAGGGCATCCAGCTCTGGCTGAACGACTACTTCGGCTGGATCCCGCTGTTCGACGCAGGCTCGGTGGGGCGTTCGCTCTTCGTCGCCTCCGTGGTCCTGGCAATCATGATCCTGCCGATCGTCGCCGCCCTGTCCCGTGAGGTCTTCCTTCAGGTTCCGATCGCGCACCGCGAGGCGGCCCTGGCCCTCGGCGCGACCCGGTGGGAGATGATCAGAATCGCGGTGCTGCCCTACGGCAAGCCCGGAGTGATCAGCGCGTCGATGCTGGGCCTCGGCCGGGCGATGGGCGAGACGATCGCGGTCGCGCTGGTCCTGCCCGCCTCGTTCAACATCTCCGCGCACCTCCTCTCGCCCGCCGGCAACACGATCGCCGCGAACGTGGCGAACGGCTGGGGCGAGGCCAACGGCATCGGCCGCGGCGCGCTCATCGCCTCCGGCCTGGTGCTGTTCATCGTCACGATGATCGTGAACATCATCGCGCGAGCCATCGTCGCGCGCCGCCGCGAGTTCTCCGGGAGCGCCGCATGAGCACCGCGACCGTGTCCGGACCGGCCGTCGACAGTGGCCCAGACCGCCTGCGCCTGCGCGGGCAGAGCCTGCCGCGTTGGGTGCCACTCGCCGTCGCCGCCGGCGCGGTGGTCGTGTCCCTGCTGATCTACCTGCTCACGCCGGTCGACAGCGAGATCCAGATCGTGCTGATGGCCGCGCTCGGATTCGTGATCGCGATGACCGCCCTCTCGACAGCGGTGGAGGGCGGGCGCCGGGCACGGGACCGGTTCGCGACGACGCTCGTCTACACCGCGTTCCTGCTCGCCGTGATCCCGTTGGTCGCGGTGCTGGTCAGCGTGATCGGCAAGGGGGCCGGTCGGCTCGACGCCGGCTTCTTCACCCATTCGATGAACGGCATCGGCGCCCGGGACGTGGGCGGCGGCATCTACCACGCCATCATCGGCACGGTGGAGCAGGTCCTGCTAGCCAGCGTGCTGGCGGTGCCGTTCGGCCTGCTGGTGGCGATCTACCTGGTGGAGTACGGCCGCGGCCGGGTCAGCCGGGTGATCAGCTTCTTCGTCGACGTGCTCACCGGCCTGCCGTCGATCATCGCGGGTCTGTTCATCCTGGCCTTCTGGGTGCTCGCGCTCGACCAGGGCTTCTCCGGGTTCGCGGGCGCGCTCGCGCTCGCCGTGCTGATGATCCCCACAGTGGTGCGCTCCGCCGAGGAGATGCTCAAGCTGGTCCCCAACGAGCTGCGGGAGGCCGGATACGCGCTCGGCGTGCCCCAGTGGCGGACCATCCTGCGGGTGGTTGTGCCCACCGCGCTACCCGGGATCGTGACCGGCGTCATGCTCGCGGTGGCCCGGGTGGCGGGCGAGACCGCCCCAGTGCTGCTTACCGTCTTCGGCACGAACCTCATCAACTCGAACCCGTTCTCGGGTGAGCAGTCGTCCCTGCCGCTGTACATCTACTCGCAGGCCGGTCAGCCGCAGCAGTCCGCGGTCGATCGGGCGTGGGCCGCCGCCCTGGTGCTGATCATCATCATCATGGTGCTGAACCTCGCCGCCCGGCTGTTCGCCGGACGTAGCCGGTTGAAATGACCCAGCCCCGGGCCGGTGGCGTCGCCGCTGCCGTCGCCGGCCCGCACCACCAACGTTTCGTCCGAGCACCGAACAGCGTCCAGACAGATCGTGAGTCGAGGTTGCCATGGCCACCCGCATCGACGTAACCGGGTTGACGGCGTACTACGGCAAGTTCAAGGCCGTAGCCGACGTGAACCTGACCATCGAGCCGAAGAACGTCACCGCATTCATCGGGCCGTCCGGGTGCGGAAAGTCGACGGTGCTGCGCACCCTCAACCGGATGCACGAGGTGCTTCCCGGCGCCCGCGTCGAGGGGAAGGTGCTGCTCGACGGCGAGGACCTCTACGGGGCCGGCACGGATCCGGTGAACGTCCGCCGCACCGTGGGGATGGTCTTCCAGCGGCCGAACCCGTTCCCCACCATGTCCATCTACGAGAACGTGATCGCCGGCCTGAAGCTCAACGGGGTGCGCAAGAAGGCGCTGCTCGACGAGCGGGTGGAGGAGTCGCTGCGCGGCGCGAACCTCTGGGAGGAGGTCAAGGACCGGCTCGGCCGGCCCGGTGCCGGCCTGTCCGGCGGCCAGCAGCAGCGGCTGTGCATCGCGCGGGCGATCGCTGTCGAGCCCCAGGTGCTGCTCATGGACGAGCCCTGCTCGGCGCTCGACCCGATCTCCACCCTCGCCATCGAGGATCTGATCACGAAGCTGAAGTCGAGCTTCACGATCGTCATCGTCACCCACAACATGCAGCAGGCATCCCGGGTCAGTGACACCACCGCGTTCTTCTCCCTGGAGAAGACCGGGGACCCCGGCCGCCTCGTCGAGTTCGACAAGACCTCGAAGATCTTCACCAACCCGACGGAGAAGCGGACCGAGGACTACGTCTCCGGGCGGTTCGGCTGACGGCCGCGGCGCAGGTCAGATCGGCTGGTCAGCCCTCGCTGCTGATCGCGGACTCCGAGGTCGACGACGAGATGCTCGACGCCATCGCCGGCGGCGGGGTCGAGGTGAGCGTGGTGGCCGACGGCGCGCGGGCCCTGCTGGAAATCGGTCTCCAGCACCCCACCGCCCTGCTGATCAGCGCCCGGCTGCCGGTCGTCGACGGGGTCACCGTCGTGCGGACGGTACGCAGCGTCCCCGGCCACGATGCTATGCCGATCCTGCTCGCGGTCGGTCCCGACGACCGGCCGGCCGCCGCGGCCGGCCTGGACGCGGGCGCGAGCGCCTGCGTGGGCAAACCGTACCGGGTGCCGGAGGTGCTCGCGATGGTCGGTGTGATCGGGGCGGGGCGACCCGGCGCGCACCAGCCCCGGCTGGTCGGGGACGACGTCCTGCGCGGCGGGCCGGTGCTGCTGGACCGGGCGGCCCACGAGGTCCGCTTCGACGGCGCGATCGTGTCGGTCCCGCCACGGGAGTTCCGGCTGCTCGCGCTGCTGTTGGAGCAGGCCGGGCGGGTGGTCCCGCGGGAGACCCTGCTGCGGGAGGTCTGGGGCTCGGCCCATACCGAGACCAACACCCTCGCGGTGCACGTGCGCCGACTGCGCCGCCGTCTCGGCGAGGCCGCCGGCGAGCCGACGATCATCGAGAGCATCCGCGGGGTCGGCTACCGGTTCCGTGCCGCGCCCGACCTCACCTGAGGTGAACCCCGGGACTGAGGTGGACCCCGCGACGGGTCAGCCTGGCAGGGCGTAGACGCCGGGGGCGACGCGGACGATCAGGCCGTCGTCGATCAGCCCGGCCAGCGCGCGGTCCCGCTGGACCGGGTCGCCCCAGACCTGGTCGAGGAGGTCCTGGCCGACCACCTGCTCGGCGTCGCGCAGGACGGCCAGTAGCCGGCCGCGGACCTGGCGGTCGGTGCCGGCGTAGCCCTGGGGCCGGCGAGCAGGGCCAGTCCCGGCCGGGCTGCCCGCCCCCACCCAGGCGCAGCGGTGCAGCAGCGGGCAGGCGGCGCAGCGGGGGGTACGGGCCACGCACACCAGCGCCCCGAGCTCCATCAGCGCGGCGCTGGTCATGGCGGCCGTCTCGGGGTCGGCCGGCAGCAGCTCGGCGACGGCGGCCAGGTCGTGGCGGCTGACGGTGGCCGGCGGGTCAGCCCGGCCCTCCACGGCGCGGGCGAACAGCCGGCGCACGTTCACGTCGACGACCGGGTGGCGCTGGCGGAAGGCGAACGCGGCGACCGCGCGGGCCGTGTAGGTCCCGATTCCGGGCAGGGCGAGCAGCGCATCGAGGTCCGCCGGGATCTCGCCGCCGTGCCGCTCGACGATGGCCGTCGCGGCCTGGTGCAGCCTTAGCGCCCGGCGGGGGTAGCCCAGCCGGCCCCAGGCCCGCACCGCCTCGCCGGCGGGCTGCGCGGCCAGTGCCGCCGGGGTCGGCCACCGGTCCAGCCAGGCCTCCCAGACCGGTAGCACCCGGGCGACCGGGGTCTGCTGCAGCATGACCTCGCTGACCAGTACCGCCCACGGCGTCGTCCCGGGGCGCCGCCAGGGCAGCTCCCGGGCGGCGGCGGCGAACCAGCCGAGCACCAGTCCGCCGAGCGTCTCCGGCCCGGCCGGCGCCTGGGCCGAGATCGGGCCCGCAGTCAAGGCCGGGGGACCGGCGACGGTCCGCGGTGCGCTGGTCATCCAGGCCATCGTGCCAGGCCCGCCGGTGGCGGGCGCGGGGCGGGTCAGACGTAGCGTTCCAGGATGCTCGACTCGGCCAGCCGCGACAGGCCCTCGCGCACGGCGCGGGCCCTGGTCTCGCCGACGCCGTCGACGGTCTGCAGGTCGTCGACCCCGGCGGCGAGCAGCTTCTGGAGCGTGCCGAAGTGGTCGACGAGCCGGTCGACCACCATCCGCGGCAGCCTGGGCACCTTGGCCAGCATGCGGTAGCCGCGCGGGCTGATCTGCCGGTCGAGGATGTCCGCCCCGCCGGAGAAGCCGATCACCCGGGCGAGCACGGTGAGGTCGAGCAGGTCGGTCGGTGACATCGCCGAAAGCTCGGCGAGGACCTGTGCGGCCGACCCCGCCTTCGACCCGGCGGGCAGGTAGTCGCGCACGGTGAGTTCGCGCTCGGTCTCGACGCCGGCCATCAGCTCCTCGAGCTGCAGCGACAGCAGCCGCCCGTCGGTGCCGAGCTCGACGACGTAGCCCTCGATCTCATCGGCGATGCGGCGCACCATCTCCAGCCGCTGGCTCACCGAGATCGCGTCCCGGACCGTGACCAGATCCTCGATCTCCAGCGCGGACAGGGTGCCCGCGACCTCGTCGAGGCGGAGCTTGTAACGCTCCAGGGTGGCCAGGGCCTGGTTCGCCCGGGACAGGATGGCGGCCGAGCCGTCGAGCACGTAGCGCCGCCCGGCCACGTAGAGCGCGATGATGTGCATCGACTGGCTGACCGAGATCACGGGGTACTCGGTCTGCTTGGCGACCCGCTCCGCGGTGCGGTGGCGGGTGCCGGACTCCTCGGTGGGCACGGTCGGGTCCGGCACCAGATGCACCGCGGAACGCACGATGCGCTGCAGGTCGGAGGACAGCACGATCGCGCCGTCCATCTTGGCCAGCTCCCGCAGCCGGGTGGCCGAGAACTCGACGTCGAGCTCGAAGCCGCCGGTGCACAAACCCTCGACGACCTTGTCATGGCCGAGCACAATCAGCGCCCCGGTATGCCCGCGAAGGATGCGCTCCAGGCCGTCGCGGAATGGAGTTCCGGGGGCGACCGCGGCCAGTGTCGCCCGGAAGATGTCGTCTCCGGGTGGTCCCGCCATCAGGCTCCCTCAGCTCCTCGGCTCCCCGCTGTTTCCCACCTCTGCCGCGATGCTATCGGGGCGACCGGAGTCGGGGCGGTCAAGCTCTTCATGGGGTAACGAAATTGCTCAAAACCGACATATTTCTGGTTACGCTTCATGCATTCGGGTTATGGCAGCGATCAGATCGGGCACCTCGGTGACTTTCATGCCCTCGGGGGCGGCCCCGGCACCCACGGGTACGAGCGCCTGCCGGAATCCCAGCCGCGCCGCCGCGGCGAGCCGCTGGCGGACCGCACCCACAGCGCGCACCTCCCCGGCGAGCCCCACCTCCCCGACTGCCACGAGATCGGCCGGCAGCGGCCGGTCCCGCGCCGCGCTCACGACCGCGAGCGCCGTCGCCAGATCGGCCGCGGGTTCGGCCAGACGCACGCCGCCGACGGTCGCGGCGTAGACGTCGGCCCGGCCGAACCGGACCTTCGCCCGGCGCTCGACCACGGCGAGAATCATCGCCACCCGGGCCGGATCCAGCCCGGACACCGCCCGCCGGGGCACCTGGGCGGATGTCTCGGCAACGAGGGCCTGCACCTCCGCGACGAGCGGCCGGCGGCCCTCCACCGTCACGGTGACACACGTTCCCGGCACCGCCTCCAGACTGCCCGCTCCCGAGCGGGACAGGAACAGCCCGCTGGGATCGGCAATCCCGTGGATGCCGGAGTCGTCCATCTCGAAACAGCCAACCTCGTCGGCGGGGCCATACCGGTTCTTGCCCGCTCGCACGAGACGAAGCGCGGAGTGCCGCTCACCCTCGAAATGCAGAACCACGTCCACCAGATGTTCCAACAGGCGTGGCCCGGCTACCAGGCCATCCTTTGTCACATGGCCGACAAGTATCGTCGCGAGGCCGAGCGTCTTGGCGGTGCGGATCAGCGCGGCGGTGACCTCGCGCACCTGGGTGACGCCGCCGGCCGCCCCCTCGACCCCGGCCGCGGAAATCGTCTGCACCGAGTCGACCACCAGCAGGGCCGGCGAGACCTCCTCGACGTGGCGAAGCACGGCACCGAGATCCGTCTCGGCGGCGATCCACAGATCCTCGTGGAGGGCGCCCGTCCGCCCCGCTCGCAGCCGCACCTGGGCCGCGGACTCCTCGCCGGTGACGACCAGGGCCCGGGACCCGCCGGCCGCGCTGCGGGCGGCCACCTCCAGCAGCAGCGTGGACTTGCCGACACCCGGCTCCCCGGCGAGCAGGATCACCGCGCCGGGGACGAGACCGCCGCCGAGCACCCTGTCCAGCTCGTCGATACCCGTGCGTCGGCGGTGGGCGGCCGTGATGTCGACGGACATCACCGGCTGCGCCGGCGCCGTGACCTCCGTGGCCACCGCCACCCGCCCCACGCTGCCAAGGCCCGCGGCGCGGCGCGGCGCCGGCGCCTGAGCCTCGAGGGTCCCCCACTCCTGGCAACGCGGGCAGCGCCCGGCCCAGCGGACCGACTCCGTCCCGCAGCCACTGCACCGGAAGCCCGCCGCCGCGCGGCCGGACGCCCGACTGCCGGCCGCCGGCCGAGTGGATGTCATGGGCGCCACGTTAACCGGCCGGTCCGACATGTCGGAGCCAGCCGCGCGTGGGGGCGCCCACAGGTGGCGTCTGACCAGGACCTGGGCCCAGCGACGCCGTACCGGTCGCAATCGGCGCTCAACCGGCCGCAATCGGCGCTCAGGGCGGAATCACCCTTCGATACGCTCCCCGGACGGGAGAGCTCGATGCCCAGGCTGATGGTGGCCCGCGGAGATCGGGTGTAACGGAGATCCCGCCGGGACGTGGCGAGGGCTGACCGGCGGCCGCCGGCCGGGCATCAGCGCGGTGAACGCGCAACCGCCTCCCGGCCCCGGGCGATCTTGGCGTTCCGCGGAACCGTGCCCCATGTCCGGGCGGATCCCCGACCACGTCAATCTTCGCCCAGGCCCGATTGGCGCCGTCTCGCACTCGCCATCCGTCGCCCGCTCAGCCGCCCGCTGTCCACTCGCCGAGCCGCCGAGCCGCCGGCCGATTCCCGACTCCCGCC